>CAXZAJ010000056.1:0-15175 GCA_964293355.1 uncultured bacterium | reverse complement strand
TTGTCAAATAAAAAGGAGGGAAAAGCCAGACTTTTCCCTGCTTTCATTGCTCAGGAAGCATTTATGCCCTGGTCAGCGCAGCTTTCCAGACATCATCTCCGGCTTCGATGTCCACCTGGCCCTCGAAGGGCTCCCAGTGGAGCGCTACGGCGAGCGTCTCGCCCGAGATGAACGGGCTGAAGGCGTCGAAGGCGCGCTTCAGGTCGTCGCTGCCGTACACGGTCAGCTCGATCCGGTCGGTCACGGCGAGGCCCGAGTCCTTGCGGAGCGTTTGCACGCCGCGGACCAGATCGCGCACGTTGCCCTCGTCGAGCAGTGCCGGGCTTATCTCGGCATCGAGGGCTACGGTCAGCGTGCCCTCGTTGACGACCCTGAGGCTGGCCTTTTCGAGCCTGCGCACCTCAACCTTTTCCTGAGTCAGTTCGATCTGGCGGCCGGCGACTTCGATGACAAAGGTGGCGCCGGCAAGGAGGCTTGCTATCTGCCGTGGTTCCAGCTTCTCGACGATCGCCGCGCCTTCCTTCATGTCCTTGCCAAGTTCCTTGCCGAGCACGCGGAAGTTGGCCTTGGCCTGATACTCGACCAGTTCTTCCTCGTCCTCACGGAAGATGACTTCCTTGACATTGAGTTCCTCGCGGATGATGTCTTCCATCTCGAGGAGGACGGCGCGTTCGCGGGCATCCTTGGTGACGAGGTGCACCGCCGCGAGCGGCTGGCGTATCTTGAGGTTGTGCTGGTAGCGGAGGCTGCGGCCCATCGTCACGGTCTTGCGGACTGCGGCCATTTTCCATTCCAGGTCCTCGTCGCGATAGCGGTCGTCATATTCAGGGAACATGGCCAGGTGCACGCTCTCGGCGTCGTTGCCGCGCAGGTTCTTCCACATGGTTTCCGTGATGGACGGAGCAAACGGTGCGAGGCACAGCGTAAGCTTGCGTAGCACGCGGTACAGCGTGGAGTAGGCCTGCACCTTGTCGCCGTCGTTCTCCGAGCGCCAGAAGCGGCGGCGCGAGCGGCGGATGTACCAGTTGTTAAGCGCGTCTATGAAATCCACCATCGGGTCTATGGAGCGCTGCATGTCGTAGGCTTCCAGGCTTGCACCCACCTCCCTGACCATTGTTTCGCACTTGGAGAGTATCCAGCGGTCCATGGGATTGGCGGCGTTCATGGAGGCTTCGGCCGGCTCCACCTTGTCGATGTTGGCGTAGGTAATGTAGAAGCCGTAGGCGCTCCACAGCGGCAGGAGGATGCTCTTGACCACTTCGCGGACGCCCTCGTCGGAGTAGCAGAGGTCATCGCCGCGCGTTACGGCCGAGTGCATGAGGAAGATGCGCAGCGCGTCGGCGCCGAACTCGTCTATCACCTTGACCGGGTCCGTGTAGTTTCGGAGGCTCTTTGACATCTTCTTGCCGTCGGTGGCCAGCACGAGGCCGTTGACGACGCAGGCCTTGAAGGCCGGCTTGTCAAAGAGGGCGGCCGCCAGGATGGTCAGCGTGTAGAACCAGCCGCGTGTCTGGTCCAGGCCCTCGCAGATGAAGTCGGCGGGGAAGTGTTCTTCGAAGTGCTTCTTGTTCTGGAACGGGTAGTTGACCTGGGCGTAGGGCATGGAGCCGGATTCGAACCAGCAGTCCAGGACCTCGGGGATGCGCTTCATGGTGCCGGAGCAGCCCGGTTTCTTGCACTTCCAGGCTATCTCGTCAACGAAATGCTTGTGCAGGTCAGTCGGGCGCGAACCTGAGAACTTCTCGAGGTCGTCGCGCGAGCCCACGCACTCGGCGCCGCCGCATTCGTCGCATTTCCAGATGGGCAGCGGGTTGCCCCAGTAGCGGTTGCGGCTGATGGCCCAGTCTCTGGCGTTCTCCAGCCACTTGCCAAAGCGGCCGTCGCGGATGTGGCCGGGCATCCAGTAGACCGACGAGTTGGCCTTGAGCATCTTCTGCTTGACCGGGTCTATCTTGACGAACCAGCTGGAGACGGCGCGGTAGATGAGGGGGCTCGAGCAGCGCCAGCAATGCGGGTATGCGTGCAGGTACTGTTCGCGCTTGACCAGCTTGCCTTCGGCCTTGAGACGCTCGATGATGTCCTTGTCGCAGTCTTTTACGAAGCGGCCGGTGTAGTCGCTGACCTCCGCGGTGAACTTGCACTCGCCGTCCACCGGGCAGACAGTGGGCACGCCGGTGCCCTTGAGCGTCTGGTAGTCGTCCTCGCCGAAGCCGGGGGCGGTATGAACGATGCCGGTGCCGTCCTCGGTGGTAACATAGGTCGCCGCATGGACGCGGAACGAGCCTTGCGCTTCAGTATCGGCGAAATAGGGGAACAGGGGTTCGTAGACGGCTCCGACGAGGGCCGAGCCCTTCATCCGGGAAACGACCTTGAGCGAGGCCGCGTCTTTATAGTAGGCGGCGATCCGTGCCTCGGCCATGATGTAGCGCTCGGCGCCATCTTCGACGAGGACATAGTCGACGTCGGAACCGACGGCTAGCGCCAGGTTTGACGGCAGGGTCCAGGGGGTGGTGGTCCACGCGAGGAAGAACGTGTTGCCGGCAGACAGTCCAGGGGTACCCTTGCTGTCGGTTTTGACTCTGAATTTAATGGTAACCGCGGGATCGTGCACGTCCTTGTAGCCGCCGAGCTGGAGTTCGTGGTTGGACAGCACCGTTGAACAGCGGGGGCAGTAGGGCAGGATATAATGGCCCTCGTAGATGAGGCCCTCGTCCCAGAGGCGTTTGACGACCCACCAGATGGACTCCATGTAGTCGGGGTCCATGGTCTTGTAGTCGTTGTCAAAGTCCACCCAGCGGCCGGCGCGGGTCATGATGCGGCGCCACTCGTTGGTATAGCGGAGCACGATGGAGCGGCAGGCCTCGTTGAACTTGGCCACGCCGTAGTCCTCGATGGCTTTCTTGCCGGATATGCCCAGCTCTTTTTCCATCTCGTACTCGACGGGGAGGCCATGGCAATCCCAGCCGAAACGGCGCTCGACCTTGAAGCCCTTCATGGTCTTGTAGCGTGGAATGATGTCCTTGATGGTTCCGGGGACGAAGTGGCCAAAGTGGGGCAGGCCGGTGGCGAAAGGCGGGCCGTCGTAGAAGACGTATTCGGGCGCGCCATCGCGCTCTGATACTGACTTTTCGAATATCCCGCGCTCTTTCCAGAACGCAAGGACGGCTTCCTCCATCGATGGGAAGCTCGCTTTCGGGTCTACGGGCTCGTACATGGGTGTTCCTCCGGAAACAATATACGCCAGATTATGCCATAAAATGGAACGGAAGCGCCAGCGGTGGTCCAAAGCCACAGAGAAGACGAGGAAGAAAAGACATGAACAGGAAATTTGGGCACAGAGACACAGAGAAGATGAGGAAGAAAGAAAAGAGGAAGAAAGAAAAGAGAAAGAAGAAATGAAGTTTAGAACCCCTTTCCTTCTTAATCCTTCTTATTCCCCTCGTCTTCTCTGTGTCTCTGTGCAAAATTCTTTTTCAATATTTCTTTCTTCTATGTGCATTTGCGGATCAGCTGAGGGTTTGCAGGGATTTGGCGAGTTTTGCGAGTTCGCCGTCGTCGAAGTCGGGGGGGATGACTGACGGGGCGTCCGGGAGGGGAGACAGCAGGGCGCCACCTTCCAGTGCGGCCCTGAAGAATGCTTCGTAGCCCGCGGGCGTGGCCCTGGGGAACAGGTATGGCCCGGAGCGCTCGAACCAGGTGCCAAGGCGCTTGTCGAACCTGGCCCAGAGCGATTCGCCGTAACCGTCGCGGACTGACGATTCCATGCTGGATAGCCCCCGGGCCGCCGCGACGAGCGACTGTGCAGGAACCAGGTCGCCTTCCTGCGCGGACAGTGCCTGTGCGGCGGCCGTGCCGTCGCGGGCTATCAGGCACCAGGGCGCGAATGGGCGCGGGCAGGGCAGGCGCGGCAAGGCGAGGTTGCAGGTTTCAGGGATGGCCGCAAAGGGACGCGCGATGGCGAGGCGGGGCGACCCGCAGGTCGCGGTGTCGGCAGCACCGGAGGGCCGTACGGCCGAATCAACAAGCATTGAGGATGCTCCAGGAAGTGGCTGAAATCCCAGGATACGGATGGCAACTGCCAGTGCGCGCTCTTCGCTGGAGAACAGCCTGACGGTGACAAAGCCCGGCCAGGCAACCGTAACGGCTTTTGCGAAGCGGGCGTCGTACAGCCCCGGGTAGGGCCGCGTGAGGCCCTTGTCGGCGGCGTTGGCAGCAAAGGTGCGGGTGTAGCGGTCGCGGTCACCCAGGATGCCGCGGCCGTCGTCCAGCCACAGGTCAAGGAAGCGTTTGCCGTCGGCCGTGTACAGCCTGTTGCCGCGGGCGCGGCGGACGGGAGGCAGGAGTCTGAGGAGATCGTTCATGGCGCTCCGCTTTCAGTCCGAGACCAGCTCGAGCTTGTTGGTGAATTTTGGAAAGAACTGCAGGCTGCGACCGGTTTCAAAGTGGACCATCACGCAGACGCCCGCCTCGCCAGCCGGCGCTACCTTGACGATGCGGCCGGAGCCGTGGTCGTCGTGGTACACGGCCGCTCCCGCCTTCCACTTGCCTGCGGCTTCGGCCGCTGAGAGGTCCAGTTTGCCCCCGAAGGCCTTGAGCATTTCTTTGGGCACCTCGGCGAGAAACCGGGACGGCTGGTAGTCCATCACCCTGCCGCGGAACAGACGCCGCCTGCAGTAGGTCAGGTGCAGCTCGTCCTTTGCCCGCGTCAGCGCCACATAGAACAGGCGGCGCTGCTCTTCAAGGTCCTCTTCATCGTCATCGTCCCGCGGGAACAGGCCCTGTTCCATACCGGCTATCACGACCACGGGGAACTCGAGGCCCTTGGTGTTGTGCATGGTGATGAGCGTCACGGCGTCCTGACCGGCTTCGCCCGAGGACATGGCGCGGTCGAGTTCCACCGCCTCCAGGAAGGCGGACAGGCCGGTCCTGGTGGCCGGGTAGTCGCTGGCCGCGTTGACCAGTTCGTCCAGGTTTGACACCTTCTGCGTGCCCGCCACCTCGTCCTGCCCCTTGTGGTATTCCAGGAGGCCCGACTCGCGGATGGCGTACTCGACTACGGCGGAGAGTTTTTCTGTCGTACTTTTGCCTGTTCCATTACTGGTCCCTGTTCCAGCAACCGGGTTGCTTGCAGCGGGAGTCGCGGGCAAAAGCATAGGGCCGACAGGATCGTCGTCGCTGTAGGCATCCTCGTCCGACGGACCGAGCCGTTCGGCTAGCCTGCCCATCAGCGCGGCAAACGAGGCGAGGCCGGAGCGGCCCTTGGCCGACTTGGCGTTGGCACCGGCGGCTGCCGCTACCAGGTCTCCACCCGAGGCAAAAGCCATCTCGATGACGGCCTCAAGGCTCGCTTCGCCGACGCCCCGCGACGGCTTGTTGGCGACGCGCCTGAACGCCACTTCGTCGCGCTTGTTCGAGGCCAGGGCCAGCAGCGCCAGTGCGTCCTTCACTTCTTCGCGTTCATAGAAGCGCAGCGCCCCTACGAGGCGGTATGGCACGCCGGCGGCGGGAAAGGCCCGCTCGAAGGCCAGCGACTGGGCATTGGTGCGGTACAGTATGGCTACGTCTGAAAACGAGCCTCCCTTGCGCACATGGGCGTCTATGACGCGGACGCAGTAGGCGGTTTCCTCGTCGTGGTCGCGCAGTACGGCCAGCACGGGCTTTTCGCCGCCCCTTCTGGTCGCCTTGAGCGTCTTGCCCAGGCGTCCTTCGTTCTTCTCCACCACGCGGCTGGCTATGTCCAGGATGCTCTGGTAGGAGCGGTAATTGCGCTCCAGTTTGATGATGCTGGTATCAGGGAACACTTCAGGGAAGGACAGGATGTTCTTGACCTCGGCGCCGCGGAAACGGTAGATGCTCTGGTCGTCGTCGCCTACAACGCAGACGTAGGCCTCTGGGCCGGCCAGAGCCTTCAGAAGCTCGAACTGGGCCACGTTGGAGTCCTGGTACTCGTCCACGAGTATGACGCGGAAGCGCGCATGGGTGCGTTCGCGGATGGCGGGTTCCCGCTCCAGCACGCGCACCGGCAGCGAGATGAGGTCACCAAAGTCCACATTGCCGGTGGCCCGCAACCGGGCCTCATACTCGGCATAGGAGCGGCGGAACTCACGTTCGCTGAAACGCTGTTCAATCCCCGGGGAATCGGGGGCAAGGCCGTAGTCCTTTGCGCGTGCAATCGCCGAAGCCAGTTTGCCGGCTTCGGGCCTGGTCATCGAGGGAAAGGCCGCGCGTACCAGCGTCGTGGAGTCGTCGTCGTCGTAGATGGTAAAGTCGCGGTCAAGCCCGGCTGCGGCAGCGTTGCGGCGCAGGAACCAGGCGCCAAAGGAATGGAAGGTGCGCAGGTTGGCGCGGGCGCAGGATGGCTCGATGGAACAGGCCCGGTCGCGCATTTCCGCGGCGGCCTTGTTGGTAAAGGTGACGGCCAGTATCGATTCCGGTGCGTAGCCGCGTTCTCGTATCAGCCACGCTATTTTGGTCGTTATGACGCGGGTCTTGCCGGATCCGGCGCCCGCCAGTATCAGCAGGTTGCCGCGCTCGTGCAGCACCGCCTCGAGCTGTTCCGGGTTCAGGCCCGACAGGTATTCGGGGAGCTTGAGAGCCGGATTAGCGGGCACGGGGAACAGCCTCGAGATCGACGCCCCGCACTGCCTTGATGGAGACGTTCAGTACGTCGCCAGCCTTCAGGTCGCCACCCACGACGACGACAGCGCCATCCACCTCGGGGGCGTTCATGTAGCCGCGGCCTATGGCCAGGTCTTCGCCTTCTATGCGCTCTTCCACGAGCACGGTCTGCACGGAGGCTACGAAGCGCTCAAGCGCGTGCTCGGTGATGGGCCGCTGGGCGTCTTCTATTTCCTTTTTGCGAATCTGTGCGGTGCGCTTGGGTACGCGGGCTTTAAGGCCGTACGCCGGCGTGTCTTCCTCGCGGCTGTAGGCAAAGGCGCCCAGCCAGTCCACCCGCGCGGCGTCCTGGAAGGCACGCAGTTCAGCGAAGTCCTCGGGTGTCTCGCCGGGAAAGCCTACCAGGAAGGTGGAGCGTATCACCGCGGCTGGCAGTGCCGAGCGTATGTCAGACAGCAGTCCGAGGTATTTTGCGGCATTGCCGGAGCGGTTCATCGCGCCCAGGATGCGGTCGGAAGCATGCTGGAACGGCAGGTCAAAGTAGGGCAGTATCCGCTCGTCCTGTGCGCAGGCGTCGAGCACCGCGCGCGGAAAACGGTCCGGGTGGATGTACAGCATACGGACGCGCCAGTTTCCGGGTACCGACGACAGCGACGAGAGCAGTTCCGGCAACAGCGGCTTGCCGGCCCGGTCCAGTCCGTACGAGCCCAGGTCCTGGCCGATCAGGCAGACCTCGTAGGCGCCGCCCGCAACCAGCTCGGAGAACTCCTGTGCTACATCATCGGGATCCCGCGAGGATATGTCTCCGCGGATCAGCGGGATGGCGCAGAACGAACAACGGTTGTTGCAGCCTTCAGCGATTTTAAGGTAGGCGGAGCGCGGAAAGCCCATGAGCGCACCGCGGCGGGCAGGTGCGTATGCAACCCGTGCTGGTGCGATGGTCCGGTGGTCGCCGCCGAGCGCAGCCGTTGCGGCCTCGTCTATCAGCGACAGGTCGCCATTGCCGAAGATGCCGTCAGCCTCGGTCAGGTCGCTGCCCAGCGCGTCAGCGTAGCGCTGCGACAGGCAACCGGCCATGAGCACTCGCTTGCCCGGATACGCCGTCTTGACCGCAATGACAGCCTCTATGGATTCCTTTTTTGCATCTTCGATGAAGCCACACGTGTTGACGATGACCAGACCGGCTTCCGAGAGCAAAGCCGACTGCTGCCACCCGCCGGCCAGAAGCCTGGCGGCCATTTCTTCGGCGTCGACCTGATTCTTGGCGCAGCCGTGGTTGTCGATGTAGAAGGTTTTCAATTGACGTTGTAGACGCCGAGGCTCCAGGTACCGTCGTCGGCCTGGACCCAGCGGATCTGCTTTACGGCGACTTCTCCGGGCGCGCCAAGCTCAACGTCGGCGCTCTGTCCGCCGGATGCCTGGATGGTAAGCTTGCAGGCCGCCGCGTTGCTCGTCCAGAGCTTGGCTGAGTTGTTGGCGGTCACACTGATCTGGTCGCCTTTGTGATAGTAGCGTTCCTCGCGTTCCTTGCGGTCAATTTCGTGCCGGAACATGGCGTAATTCCGGAATGTCACGTTGATGACGAAGGGGTAGGGGCTGCGCTTGCCGGAAAAGACTATGGATTCCTGGGTGGAAGGACGTTCAACGGTGGTTGCGGGAACACTCGTGATATTGGGAGCGGTGCTTGTTTCGGTAACTGCCGCAGGTGCAGCGGTGGCTTCTGTCGCCAGCGTGGTTTCTGTAGCCACGGTACTTCCCTTGGCCAGCGAGGAGGCGAGGGAACCAGCCGCATTGAAGCGTATGACGGCTCCCCTGGACGGCTCGTTCTTCTGGAAATCCACTATGAACGCGACGAGTTCCGGCTGGTTGTCCTTGTCCAGGTCTATGGAGCCTTCCTCGCCAAGCATGAAACGAGAGATGCCGACCGGCGATTCTATTGAAATGCGGTCGTCAATCTTGGTGATGGTCAACTTGTAGCTGTCGCCCTCGTACGGAACGATCAGTGTGTCGCCCTCGTAGAGACGCTTTTCGAATACTGTCGAATCGAGCACATGCTGGACTGGATCCGAGCGGGTCAGTTCCGGTTCACGTGCTGCGTCCTTTGTGGACAAGGCCCTGACCGCGAAAAAACCTCCGATGCCCAGTGCCAGGACAGCGCCGGCTACAATGAAAGGCCAGACGGGTTTTCGCTTGGGCTGGAGCAATTCCATGATCGGCACGGGCTGTTCCTGTATCCGTATGCCCCTGAAGGCCTGGATGAGCGCCGCTGATTCGAGGCCCAGGTAGTCGGCGTAGTTGCGCAGGAAGCCGATGATGTAGGGTTCTCCGGGAAAAACGGAGAAATCTTCGTTTTCAAGCGCGGTAAGATAGCGCTTGGCTATGTTCGTCTCATCCGCGATATAGTCGATGCTCAGGCCGCGGGCTTCGCGTGCGGTTCTGAGCTGTTCACCAATGGCAATAGCGTTCATGGGTTCGTAACCGCTCCCTAGTTGTCGGAACTGAATAAAAAGTTATTGTACATATTGGCCGAAGCCGGAGAATCATAAATGAATTTTGTAGCCGGTATATCCTGGTCCAGGATGATTTTGGTAAAGTCATAGTTGATCTGATCGCCGGCCAGGGTTGTACCTTCCATCCTTCGGATAAGAAGACTGGTCGGGTCTACGGAAAGGATGATGTTTCTGAAGCCTTCAGCAACACTCAGGCGGGACAGAACGAGGCGTACGACCTGTTCGGTTTCAGCCCCAGGCAGTGGAACCGGATCAGGGCCGGTTTCAAAGGTTACCGAGTAACTTCTGCCGAGCATGCGGAGCCCATGGCTGGTAGCCGCGCCTGCCGGATTTGCGACCCCAGTCTGCTGGCTCAGTATTGCGCGGAACTCCGGAACATAGATGACCAGGCTCTGGCCATCGTACACGATTACCTGGGAAGCTGGTTCGGTGAAGTCCATGCGCATCAGTGAGGGGGCCTTGTACATGACCGTACCTGACATCATCTGCTTGCCGGCCAGAACTTCTACCTGAGCCTGGTAGTCCTTTATGGTCGCATACTGTGCGGATACATCCTTGAAGAATTGGTCAGCGGTGAGAATATTCTGAGCCATGGCTGGAGCCACAGCGCATAAGGCCAAGAAAATGAAGGATTGAAAAATTTTCACCTGTGAAAACCTGCCATTGTGAGTGGATTCCTCAATATAGTATCCGCTACACGGTAAAATGACAAGCGACCGGTACCGGTCAGCTCAGTCCTGAGTCTTGAGTTTCTCCAGGACTATCCACCTGACCCTGTCATCATTCAGGTTGAGGTTGCCGCCACAAGCGGGGCAGGTAAAGCGTCCCCCTGCCAGTGCGTTCTTGCGGCATGCAACACAGTAGATTGTACTGCAAGTCGGGCAGGAGCCCGCGGGCGAATCGTCTGAGGGTTCGCCCCTGAGCTTTGCGCGTGGTACCGCCGGGGCTGGTTTTGGGACTTCCCAGGTGCGCTCGCATGAGGAGCAGGCCAGTGTTTCAAAGGTGGCGGCGTGTATGGCTGCCTTGAGCACGGACGCCGCTTCTGCATCAAGGGGCTCCAGTTCCTCTGCGATTCCGGATGCGCGCGCATAGCGGCGTCTTGCCATGTAGTGCCCTGCCAGCCGGCTGAGCGTTGCGGTGTCTCCTGGCGCGCGTTCCAGAGCCGCACGGTAGGCCATCTCCGCCCTGCTCAGGTCTCCGTATTCAGCCGCGATGTCTCCCATCAACGTGAGCGCTCGCGGATCATCCCTGGCTTCAAGTGCCTTGCGCAGCGAATCTTCGGCATCGGCCAGTTCTCCGAGTTCAAAGAGGGCCGCTGCCAGATTCACCCGATATTCCGGCAGTTCGGGATCCTCCGTTCCGGGAGCGCAAGCAAGCGCGCAGGCAGTGCGGTATTCAGCCGCCGCCGCCGCCAGTTTTCCAGTCATGGCGCACACGTTTCCAAGTCTGTTTGCCGCGGCTGCATTGCGCGTTGGCCACGTGCCCAGTATTGCCTGCGCTGTATCGTGGTCGCCAAGAACCGACAGGGCCTGGGACAGGTTGACGACGGGCACCGCTTCAGCGGGAAGTGCCGCTGCCGCCTTCCTGAAATAGTCCACCGCTTCTGTGGCTCTACCGCTTGAAAGGGTAGCCTGCCCGGCCAGGTTGAGCGTCCAGCCATCGCCCGGAGCCGCGGCGAGCGCGGCAGCGATTTCCTCGTCGCAGTGTTCACCCGCGACGAAGAGCGCTTCCGCAAGCCGGTACCGGTAGATGGGTAGTTCAGGTTCGAGTTCTACCGCCTTGCGGTAGTCGCGCAGAGCCTCGGCGCGTTTGCCGGACGAGGCCATGATCAGCCCATGGATGTACCATGCCGGTGCGTCCGCACGACCCTTTTTGACGAGCTTTGACAGCAGGGTCTCAGCGGTTTTGTAGTCACCCCTGCCGTATGCCACGAGGCCGTCAAGCGAATCCAGTACCGCCTTGTCAAAACCCAGTTCCCTCAGCCGTACCGAGCAATCACTTGCATCGTCCCAGGCTTCCTGTGCGTAGAAACCCTTTGCCGCCGCGAGCCAGGCCGCTGATGCAACGACACGGTCACCCGCGTTTTCAAGAGCCATAGCCTGATTCCTGGCATAGATGGGCATGTCCGGATCACCCTCGGCCGCTCGCGCATATGCCGCCGCGGAACTCTTCCAGGAGCCGAGGTTGTAATATGCGTGTCCAAGTAAATTGAGCAGGCGAGGGCTCGAAGTGAGCCTTGCTGCGTCCGCTTCAAGTTCTTCCCTGAGCTTGCCGTAATTTCCACGGAGATACAGGAGGTTGTAGCGTTCTTCAATGGCTTGCACAAAGGCAGGATCGAGTACAAGGCAGGCCTCGATGGCCTCGGCCGCCTCGTCTTTCAGGTCCATCCGCAGGAGGCATTCAGCTTCCAGAAATTTGTCATGGGCAGTGCCCTCGCCGCGGTCTGCTACCTTGCGCAGCTGTACCAGAGCCGGAACGTAGTGGCCGAAACCAAAGAAACCTTCAGCCAGGCGTCGTCGCTGGTCGGAATCTGCAGCCACAATCCGCGCATAGCGAAGGTAGTCGGATTCCGCTCCCACGGGTCTGGAGTCCACTTGGAGTGACGCTAGCCGGAACGATGCCGGTTCCGCGTAGGTCTGCGCCGCAAACGCTATGCCGCCTGAGTCGAGTGAATCGTCTTCCGCTTCCAGTGCGAACCGGCCATTGACCAGTACGATGATGCGCGGTCCGCGGGATACGATGCTCAGGACCATGGTCTCGGCGCCGGACGCCCATGGACAGGCTATCCAGGGGACGATGGTTCGTGGATCGCCATTGAACACCACGTCGAGCCTGACCTCTCCATCGCTTGAAACCAGCACGTACAGGAAGGACGAATCGTCGAGCTTGCGGAGCAGGAGACCCGCCGCCCGCCTTGGACCTGTTTCACCGAAATCAATTTCCGCCTCGATCGAGACATCGGTATACCGAAGGTCGCCGGCATCGGTCCAGGCGAACAGGTTGTCTTTGTGCAAGTCCAGCAACAGTGCCCCGCCGTCGAGGCGAACCGAGTACCGTTCCTCTTCTGAAGGTTGGAATCGCGAGAACTCCGGAGTAGAGAAATCAGCGCGCCACAGCTCCTCGGGCGATGAGCCGGGTTGGGGAGGAGACTGAGGTTTCTTGAAGAATCGGCCGATGAATCGCAACATTCGTCGCAATAGTATCCGTCGCCGCCGTCCTAGGCAAGCGCCGCGGGTAAGCCGCTCCGGCCGGAATCATAGATGGCTTGCATGAGGCGAACAGTCTCCCGGCCGTCAGATCCTGAAACTGCCGGCTGCCTGCCCTCGCGGAGCGCATCGACGAAATCAGCTTCCTGCCGCGCGAAAAAGTACCAGGTGGCATCAACGGTCTTGAAGAAAGCCTCGTCCTCAGCCTTCCAGCGACCCAGGTTGGTTTCCTGGCCGGGAATCGACCAGAGGTCGTTCACGGGGGGCTCCAGTACCGAGCTCATGCCAGCGATGAACATGGCCCCGCCGTCAGTCTGCACGCCCGCCGAGGCGCCGTTGCTGCCGTGGATGTGGACTTTTGCGTAGATGCCTGGCTTTTGCGAGTTGCTTACCAGTATGGAGCCCAGTGCGCCGTTGCGGAATTGTAACGCCGCCACCGCGGTGTCTTCAACCTCTATGTAGGGGTGGTTCAGGTTGGCCCAGTATGCTGAAACCGCCATTGCCGGGCCCATGAACCAGGTGAGCAGGTCCAGATGGTGCGGCGCCTGATTCACGAGCACGCCCCCGCCTTCTTTAGCCCAGGATCCCCGCCAGGGGTCGCTCCGGTAATACGCCTCGTCGCGCCACCCCAGCATGATTATCTGCCCGAGGGCTGGAGAGCCGATGGCGCCAGCGTCTATGGCGTCGCGGATACGCCTGACCGCCGGATACCAGCGCCGCTGGCTGACGACGCCGAGGTTTTTGCCGGCCCGCGCGGCAGCGGCCATCATGGCATCACAATCGGCAACGGAGATGGCCATCGGCTTTGCGACCAGCACGTGCAAGCCCGCCTCCGACGACTGTATCGAGTGCTCCGCATGCAGGAGATGCGGAGTCGTCACTATGATGGCCTGTACCCGGTCCTTGTCCGCCATTTCCACCGGTGTGGCCCGGTGCTGGATGCCCCAGCGAGACGCGAAGGCTGCCCTGGCGCCTTCATTGCGGCCGCAGACCGAGACCAGTTCGGCGTTTTCAAGCGATGCCAGCGCTTTCGCGTGCAGTTCCGCCACTTTTCCGTAGCCGTAGAGCCCGAAGCGAACCTTGTCCATCGAATTTCCTTTCTTCCGGCTTTTACGGCTGTAAAACGACTTTGAGCAACCCTGGCTCGCGGGCATAGAGGCGCTCGAACCACGCCGCGCCGTCGGACAAGGGGGCCGTGGCGGACAAGAGCGCCTTCACGTCAACCTTGCCTCGCGCCATCAGTTCGAGCGCGAGGGGATATTCGCCGGAAATGGCGCAACTGCCGTACAGGGTCAGCTGGCGCGTGACGACCTGTTGCAGCGGCAACTCGATGGCAGGGCTGGCGTTGCCGATGAGCGTAACAGAGCCGCCCTTTCGCACTACTGACAGCGCGGTGGCAACGGGGCTGGTCGCTCCGACCGCTTCGAAAGCCCTGTCCACGCCACGGCCATGGGTCAAAGCCCTGATGGCATCCAGCGAACCGGCGTCCAGCGGGTCAAAGGCCGCATCCGCGCCTGCGGCCAACGCTGATTCCCGCCGTGCCGGATCGGTGTCCAGCGCTATGATCTGGCCGGATCGGGACGCCTTGAGCACCTGCACGAGGAGCAGGCCGATGAGACCCGTTCCGACGACGGCGACATCCTCGCCCAGGCCGTTCGGGGTAATTGCGGCCGCGTGGGCAGCCACGCCGAGCGGCTCGGTGAGCGCCGCCGACACGAAGTCTATGGCATCGGGCAGGCGGTAGAGGATGCGTTCCGGCACGACCACATACTCCGCGAAGGCGCCGTCGCGGCGATATTCAGCACACGAGACGCCCAGTACGCGGCGGTCGTCGCACAGGTTCACCTCTCCGCGCCGGCAATGCCAGCACTCGCCGCAATATTCAGTTGAATCGAACGTGACCCGGTCGTTGACCCTGAAGTTTTTTACCTCGGATCCCGCCTCGACTATGACGCCGGCCGCCTCGTGCCCCATGATGATCGGTGGCCTGCGGCGGCCCGTCGAGCCGTCCATGCCGTGGACGTCGGACCCGCAGATGGCACAGGCGTGCACGCGGATCAGGACGTCTCTGGGCGTACGAAGAGTGGGAGTTGGTACTTCCTGGTAACTGAATTTGCGGTAATCTTCGAGAACCAGCGCTTTCATGACGTGGTATCCTTTCTAAAGTAGCCGAATAAGCAGATTGAACAAATCGCGAGTCGTCCGGAAACCGTCAGGTCCTGCGCCGCGCTATCGATGAACGCATTTTTTCAAGGCTGGCTACACCGCGCTCTCCCAGCCGTTCCATGACCTCGACATAGAGCGCGTCGACTATGGCAAGCTGGGCTAGCCTTGCCGAAAAAGCCTCCCCCGTATAAGGCGACGAAGGTGAAGCGGAAATCAGCAGCACGTCGGCCAGCTTTGCCAGAGGCGTCCTCGGATACGTGGTGATGGCGATGGTGGGCACTCCCGCGCGCCTGAGTTCATCCGCCAGCGCCACCGCGTCCTTGTTGGCTCCCGTGTGCGACACCAGCACGGCAACATCTTCGGGCTTGGCCTGGGAAGCAGCCATCAATTGCAGATGATAGTCCAGCGGCGCCGAGCCGCAGAGGCCCGTGCGCAGCATCTTGTGGTACGCGTCCTGAGCGACGAGGGCCGATCCGCCCAATCCGAGATAGAGTATCGAGCGCGCGCCGATCATCAACTCCGACGCCTTCTCCAGCGCCGCCCGGTCCAGCGATTTCATGGTCATCTCAAGGGCTGTGATGGCGGTCCTGAATACCACGTTGACCGCCGTCTCACCGTCCGCAAGTCGGATCGTAGCCATGTCGTTCTGTGAGCCAAGGAGTTGATCCAGCATCT
>CAXZAJ010000055.1:0-15196 GCA_964293355.1 uncultured bacterium | reverse complement strand
GCCGGTACTGGCGCTTGGAGAGCACTTCTCCATTAACCTGGGATTGTCACTGCCTATATACCTGCGGGCGGACTCGTTCTCGGCGGGGCTGCGGGTGGTAGCTACGGTTGCATTTAAGGAAAATCAGGAATCGCTTTCTTGGTCAGGCAAGAAAGAATGAAGTACTCAGTTCGCCCAGCGCTTCTCATCTTGCTCATGTTTGCCTTACTAGCATGTTCGCTGCCGGAAGCACCTACGAGGACAGCTTTGGTGTATGGAATTTCAATTTACCAAACTGCGTATGGTGAAGGTGATCCAAGTTCGAATAACCTGACATACACCGATAATGATGCTCAAGACGTCGCAACACTACTATTGCGTTCAGAACAAAATTGGGATGTCAAAACTCGAATAATCAACCCTCAAAATTTGGATACAATTGAAGCTCCTACGCGGGCGAATATTGAAAACGATATAAACAGCCTGATTGGGACACAAGGACTTGTACTCTTTTATTATTCAGGACATGGAACCGTCAACACCTCGGGTGAATCGCAAATCATTCCGTTTGGCGCAATCGAGAATACCTCGGACAGGATTTCTGTTAAAGATCTCTATACTATGTTTGAAAACGCAGAACTAAATAATGTCATCATCATTCTCGACAGCTGTAACTCGGGGGGCTTTGTTTCTGCTGGGGCCACCGTTGACGCAATTCCTCCTGTATTCGGAACCTATGATCCAGTAGGTCCTGTTGCCGCTGAAGGCGACATACACTATACGTGGTTTATAAACGCACTCGGTGATTCAATTAATGGTTACATTGCCTATGAGCAAAACTCCGGATATATCGTTATATCAGCCGCTGGAGCTGGCGAATTGTCGTGGGAGTCACCTTCGAGTATATATGGTAGTGGCCATGGGATTTTCACCTACTTCCTTTTACAATCACAAACCGATCCTGAGGCCGACTTTGATGGAGATGGCCTGATAACGAGTGGCGAGGCGTTCGCGTATTGTGCAGTGAAAATTAATGAAACATGGAATGCTGACAATTCATCATATTATAGCGATGGGACATATGCTGACTATCTTCCCCACCTCTCAGGCACCCCCCGCGAATATGCCCTGTGGGCCAACGAATAACTCAAGAACGCTGCCCTTAAACTCTCAGTGCCGCTGCGCCTCTGCGTGAGAAAATTCATACTAAATTTATCACGCAGAGGCGCAGAGAAGCGGAGATGAAGCAGACAGGCACAAAACAGAGTCCCCGGCATTGTCTCACACAGAGTCGCAGAGAAGCAGAGCCGAAGCAGACAGGCACAAAACAGAGTCCCCGGCATTGTCTCACGCAGAGGCGCGGAGAAGCAGAGCTGAAGCATGGCGTCAGTGAATATTATTATATGCCGGGCTCGAAGCCTTCGTCGCCTTTGATAAATTCGGGAAAGCGGTAAACAATGACACCGAAAGGGCGGACGCGCATTTCACAGAAACCCTTTGCGGCGAGTTTCTCAAGGGCGGCGCGTGCATCATCGCTCGAGTAGTCACTCTCAATGGCTATTTCACCGGGCGTAACAAGGCCGCCATTCTTCTTGGCCGTGCGGAGTATCGTTTTTTCCATTGATTCTTTGGCCCGGGGAGCCGCGAATTCCGGATCTACATAGCGCTCGCGGATGACGAAACGATCGCGAGGGGCCATGTTGAGCGCTTCTCGGTAGCCAGCCCTGATGTTCGCCTCGCGTACCTGCCCCGGCAAGGTGAAAAAGTCGTAGACAGCGCCTACGTAACCTAATCCACCCGTAAACATCCAGAGCATACCGGTAGGAACCTTGCGCAGGTAAAAACGGTGGAACCCGAGGGCGCCAAAGCCACCGAGGGCCCACAAGGCATATGCTATGATAGTACTGTAATACATTGCGTTCTCCGGATACTGGATGTCTGTATAATACCACTAAAACGGCCACAATAAAAACGCCCTCTAGAGGCCTTTGACCTTCTTGTCCTGAAAATGGTATTACTATGCCATGAAGGACATTAAAACAATCCTGGCGGAGCGATCCACAGGTTCCGCGATCACCGCAAAAGGCTGGGCACGCACCAAGCGCGATACCAAGAATGCCACATTCGTCGAGTTGTACGACGGTTCGTGCTTTACCGGTCTCCAGTGCGTCTTTGACGCGGGGACGATGAGCGAGGCTACCATCGCGGCACTCGCGAAGACGACAACCGGCGCGGCACTTGCCGTCTCAGGCACGCTGGTCGATTCGCCTGCCGCGGGCCAGCCGGTGGAGCTCAAGGCAACAGCGCTTGAAGTGATTGGCGAATGCCCCGCGGACAGCTACCCATTACAGAAAAAGGCGCATTCCCTGGAATTCCTCCGGGAAATTGCCCACCTGCGCCCGCGTACCAATACCATAGGCGCGGCGGCACGCATGCGCGACGAAATGGCCTATGCTGTGCATACCTTCTACCACAACCGCGGCTTCAAATACGTTCATACCCCCATCATCACTGCCAGCGACTGTGAAGGCGCCGGCGAGATGTTCCAGACTACGACGCTTGACCTGGACGCCATCGCAAAACATGGCGGTTCGGTTGACTACAGCAAGGACTTTTTTGGCAAGAAGGCGTTCCTCTCCGTCTCCGGCCAGCTCAACGTAGAGACCTACTGCATGGCTCTCGGCAAGGTGTACACCTTCGGCCCCACCTTCCGTGCGGAAAACTCCAACACCACGCGTCACCTGGCCGAGTTCTGGATGATAGAACCGGAAATGGCCTTTGCGGAATTGCCCGACGATATGGAACTTGCCGAGGATTTCGTGAAGCACCTGCTGGGCTGGGCGCTGGACAAGTGCGGCGAAGACATGGCGTTTTTCGAGAAGCGTGTACAGCCAGGCATCATAGAAATGCTCGACTCAGTACGCAGCAAGAAATTTGCGCACATGACCTACACGGATGCCGTCGCGGAACTGGAAAAGCACAAGGATTCGTTCGAGTTCAAGCCGTACTGGGGCTGTGACCTGCAGACCGAACACGAGCGATACCTGTCCGAGACCGTCATTGGCGGGCCGGTGATAGTGACCGACTACCCCAAGGAACTCAAAGCCTTCTACATGAGGCTGAACGAAGACGGCAAGACCGTTCGGGCCATGGACGTGCTGGTTCCGCGCATCGGCGAGATCATAGGCGGTTCGGAACGCGAATACCGTTACGACGTGCTGGTGGCCAACATGAAGGCAAAAGGACTCGACCCTGCCGCGTACTGGTGGTATCTGGACCTCCGCCGCTTCGGCTCGGCTCCCCACGCCGGTTTCGGCCTCGGATTCGAGAGGCTCCTCCGCTATGTAACGGGCATAGAAAACATCAGGGATGTCATACCGTTCCCGCGGGCTGTCAAACAGGCGGACTTTTGAACAGACTAGCCTCATTTCTTTTAGTCCTCGTTCCCGGAACCTCCGTCTTTGCGTCGGAGGTTCCGGTGTTCAAAAACGGACGTCCGCCCGCGGTCGACGCCAGAGCAGTGATCATCATAGACATGGCCAATGGCGACGTGCTCTACGAACGGGATGCGGACCTCGTGATCCCCCCAGCGAGCCTCACGAAAATCATGACGATGATGGTAGCCCTCGACGCCGTGGACGCTGGCAAGATTGCGTTGACCGACCGTATCAGCATAACCAAGCAGGACGCGACCCTGCCCTACCGCTCCTCCTTGATGTATTTGCAGGAAGGCATGAGCGTGCCCTTTGACGACCTGCTGCGCGGCATGGCGGTCATTTCTGGCAATGACGCGGCGCTCACGGTTGCGCGGGTGCTTGCAGGATCCACAACCGCTTTTGCGGAACTCATGAATGCCGAGGTGGCCAGGATAGGCCTCCCTGAAACGCGCTTCGTAGAACCGTCCGGGCTTTCAGAGAATAACCTGACGACAGCCAGAGAAATGGCCATGCTTGCGCGCGCTTATCTGCTGCGTCACCCTGACGCGATTGCCGATTACCATTCACGGACGACGATGAATTTTCCGCGCGCCGACGTAATGCCTATAGGCGTCGATCCGCCGGCAATCAAGATATTGCTTCAGAGCACCAACAAGCTCCTCTTCAGCTACGACGGTTGCGACGGACTCAAGACCGGCTACATCGACGAGTCCGGCTACAACCTCATAGCAACCGCGGAACGGGATGGCACCCGCTTCATCGTGGTGACGCTCGGAGGAACGGGCGGTCCCGCTGGTCGCGAGAAGGCTGGCCGCGCCTTGCTGGACTGGGCGTTTTCGTCATGGCGCACCGTACGGCCTGCCGCCCCGGAACTTCCAGCTATACGCGCCTGGGGTGGAGCTACCGAGACGGTCTCGCTTTCGTATGCGGATTCAACGGTGTTCACCGTACCCATGGTGCTGGCGTCGGACGTGAGCGCACGCATTGAAGCTGAAACTGAAATAGAAGCGCCCGTAGCCGCCGGCACAAAACTTGGACGGGTGATATTTACATCGGGTGGAAGCATCGTGCGACGCATCGACCTCGTGGCAGCGCTTGATGTACCGCGCGGGAACCTGTTCGTACGGATGCGCGACACGCTGGTGCGTTTCTTCAGACGTCTATTCGCACGGTCGTAACATTGCGCACCAGAACGTGACAGCTGACATCTGTCATGTCATTCCGAAAAACGCATCGTTTCATCGTCGAGACGGACAAGACCATCGCGGACAAGAGCTGCAGCCGCAGTTTTAAGGCGTCCATACTCGATGCCTGATTCAGCAGCAAAATCAGCGATGACAAGTGGTCCCTGCTCGCTGAGGGCCCTGAGTACGGCACCGCGGGCCTGCCGCAGAGATCCTTCAAACTTTGACTGCCTGGTATAAGTAGCGGCTTTGCGCGAAGGATTGGGTTCGTGCTTCTTGAGCCAGGCCCCGTAATCCATCAAGGCATAGTACCAGTTGCGCGGGTCGCTTTGATCAAGAACGTCTTGAGCCGCGGCTTCAAGATCACGGTCGCGGACCTTTTCCATGCCAGGAAAAAAATGCAGTATCAAGGCGGCCCGTATGTTCGTCTCCAGGAAGGCGCTTGGCACGCCGTAAGCAAACGCAAGCACAGCGCGCGCCGTGTAGCGCCCGACACCGGGCAATTCCAGCAGCAACTTTTCGTCCTGGGGAGGTACCCCCGCGTACTGTTCCGCACAGGTGCGGGCAGTTTCGCGGAGCCGTAGTGCGCGGGAGTTGTAACCAAGCCCGCGCCATGCTTCGTAGACGCTTGCCAAGTCTGCCTCGGCAACAGAAGCGGCGTCCGGGAAACGTTCCATCCACGCGCGGAATTTTGGTTCCACCCGGGAGGTCTGAGTCTGCTGCAGCATCAGTTCCGACACCAGGATGGCCCAGGGATCATTGATGTTGCGCCACGGAAAAAGCCGCCCCTCTCGGGCGTAGAATTCCAGAACAGCTTTCCTGAACGTAAGGGCATCGGCCAAGTTAATCATACAACCTGCGATTTTATCGGCTCATGGCCTGAACCAGTTCATCCGCTGCATTGCGAGCCCTGCCAGCCAGAGTGCGCAACGACAGCGCGCGACTGGCAAGTTCCTGGTTCCTGTCGACTATACGGGAGGTGGATTCAGCCACCGCGGACTGGCTGGCCTCAAGGTCGCGCATGCCCTTGGATGCGCTCTCCGAGAGCTCAGACTGCCGTGCGGCTTCCTGCATCATCTTGACGGCTGACGCGGCCAGGGCGCGTGATTCTGCGGCTATACCTTCACCGGAAGCCCGTTGCAGGGCAGCTTCCGCGGCAGCCTCGGAGACCCGGGTGCTGGTCTGGGACGCGCCGCTGGATATGCTCGAGAGTGACTCGCTTACCGATGCACTGGCGGACAGCCCTTCTGCTACGGCCAATTCTATTCCGTTGATTATCGGGCCAATCCGGGCAGAGCGTTCGGAACTGGCTTGCGCCAGACGCTTTATTTCGTGAGCAATGACACCGAAACCCTTGCCGGCATTACCTGCATGAGCCGCCTCTATCGATGCGTTCATGGCAAGGAGGTTTGTCTGATCCGCGAACTCGTTGACGGCATCCACAACGGAGCGGATGTCGCTGGAAGAAGCGCGGACACGCTCCATTGATGAAGCGAGCCGGACCATGGCGTCTTTTCCCGAGGCCGTGAGCGTGGCGAGGCTCGACGCAAAGGCCGCAGTACCGTCGATGGCATCGCCAACACGGGAGACACCCTGAATGAGCGTTCCCGTATCGCGGGTCGTACGCTCGACGCTGGAGGCTTCAGTTTCCAGTTCAGCCTTTACCGAAGCGATGGAGTACAGAAGACTCCTGATGGCATTGTTGGCGTTATCCAGCGTGTGCCGCTGGGCAACAGCCGAAGCATCGATGGCGGTGGCCGATGCAACCGAGAGTTCCGCGGCTTCTGCAACAGCGCTGACTTCTTCGTCGAGCATCTTTGCGACGGCGGAGGTTTCGGTAGCGGCCCGTTCAGCCTCAGCCAGCAAGCGGGTCAGCTTGTCGCGCTGTTCCGAGACAGCGCTGGTATACTCGTCAAGTTCCTTGCGCAGTACCGAGGTGCGCAGGGACATGGCTATGAATATGGAAAGATTGAGACTGAAGAACGTAAACCCCTGAAGCCAGGCGAACGGCTGAACGCCGACCACCTGGAATATGATGTCGTGAATGGCAAAGCCCAACCCCAGCACCAACCCAATGAGTATAGGAATGGCATCTTTCAGTCCTCGTCGGGCAGATTTCAGGACAATCAGAAATACCACGACGATTATACCAAAGACAGGCAACAAACTGATATTGAACAGAAGGTTGATGGCGGCGTCATCCCGGGCAAAGACCATATACGCAATGGCGAACACACCGATGTCAACCGCGGCAAACAACCTGGCAGCCTTGTATCCCCTGGCATTGAAATACTTGACGAAAAAAAGCAAGGTAAAGGCCAACGATGCGGAAAGGCAAGCTCTCGCGACGGCTCGCTGCATGAGGTCTCCCACAACGATACGCTCGCTGCCCATATCAAAGAAGTACACGGCAATGAAAAAGAGCGACAGGGCATAGTACAGACTGGGCTTGTCAGCAGGCCTTGAGATGAAACCGGCAAGAAAATACAGCCCCATGAACAGGCATAGCACACTTATGATTATGTTGATCGTTGAAATGAAGAAACCCATGACGTGCGTAACCATCTCGGCACGGTTCCTGTCAGCTACGCTAAAAACGGGTACCTTGGCCTGGGTTCCGCTGTAGAAGCACCTGAGGGCCAGGCTGACGGTGCCGTCTACAATGGCTGAAGACGGTATGAGCAGCACGGTATCAACCTGCGGCCTCGCATAATAGTCTGGAGGCATCCTCCCACGGGAGCCTGCATAGATACCGTTAGCGTAGAGATCGAAGGCGCAATCGATTTTGCCGCTTTCAAACCAGACTGGATCACCTGCATTTCCGGTTGCAATGGTCATGGTGGTTCTGAGCCAGAAAAATCCGTTGCTACCCCTGAGATCCAGCGTGTCCGGCAGGTCCAGAACGTTCCAGCCCGAATCGTTAAAAAGCGGATCCGCCCAGGATCCATCATCACCAAAATTCTGGAGGATTTCGCTGAAAGCAGATTGATCTTCAGCTGCAACACTGGAACCTACGGCCCCAGAGCAGGGAAAAAGACCATGCACAACAGGGGCAAAACTTTATTCTTACGCATATGTACTCCGGCGTTCCGGTTGGTGCCATTATAGCTACCAATCAGAACGGCGGACAAGCGTTCATCGTACGGTTCTCACTCTGCGAAGATGTGTACGTACTCGTGCAGGAGATCAACCGCGGTATTTTTGCAGCCACCGCAGACGGTGCCTATCTTGGTTCGCTCCTGGAGGCCGTTCCAGTCACGGGCGCCTTGCTTTACGGCTTCCTCGATATCGCGGTCGCTTATGTTTAGGCACGAGCATATGGTCCTGGCGCCTTCGTTCTTGAACTCGCCGGGGCGGCCGTTCTTGGCCAGGTAGTCGTCTATGGCCGCACGCAGGGCCTTGTCACCGAGTACCGAGCAGTGGATCTTGTTGTCTGGCAATCCGCCGAGTTTCTTGACGATGTCGTCAGGCTTGATGTTGTACGCCTCGCGTATGCCCATGCCCTTGATCACTTCGGGCAGCATGGTGGTACTGGCGGTGGCGCTTGCGCAGCCGTAGGTCCGCCAGCGTACGTCGGTTATGACGTCGTCCTCGATGCGGAGCAGGAACTGCATCTGGTCGCCGCACTTGATGTTGCCGACCATGCCTTCAGCGTTGGCTTCAAAACCGTCCCCGGGCTCGAAGATGTTCTTGGGATTGGTGAAATGTTCCTTTACGATATCAGAATACAGCCAGGTAAACGCGTCGCTCATATATTCCTCCGAATGCTTTATTGTCAGAATGCCACGGTCGACATCTTGCGAAGCCGGGCGATGATGGGACCGATCCTGGAGATGACATAATCCACTTCGGCCACAGTGGAATCCCTGCCGAGGCTGAACCGTATGGATCCGTGGGCCAGTTCAGGGCCCACGCCGGTGGCCAGCAGAACGTGGCTGGGTTCAAGGCTTCCCGAAGCGCAGGCTGAACCGGTGGACACCCTGATGCCTTCCAGGTCAAGCGAGAGGAGTATTGCTTCTCCCTCGGCGCCCGGGAAAGAGATGTTCAGGGTGTTGGGCAGCACTGAAACGGGGTGTCCATTCACCTTGCACTTGGGCACCGAAGCGAGTATGCCATCGCGGAGCCTGGTCCTGAGGGCGCTGGTCTTCTGGATATAGCCATCGAGTTCCTCCCGGGCCAGCTGAGCCGCGAGCCCGAAACCCATGATGCCCTGGTTGTTGTAGGTGCCGGCTCGGAAACCGTGTTCCTGGTGCCCCCCGCGGATCAGCGGTTCAAGCGGGGCGCCTTCCCTGACGTACAGAGCGCCTACGCCCTTGGGGCCGTAGAGTTTGTGGCACGACATGGTCATGTAGTCCACGCCCCACTCGTCCACGTTGACGGGAACCTTGCCCACGGCCTGGGTTGCGTCACTGTGGAAAAATGCACCGGAGGCCTTCACGATCTTCGATATGGCGGCGAGGTCCTGCACGGTGCCGATTTCGTTGTTGGCGGCCATGACCGAGACGAGCAGCGTGTCCGGCCCGACGGCTGCCCTGAGCTGGTCGAGCCTGACCATGCCGTACTCGTCGACATCGAGGAAGGTTACAGGAAAGCCTTCCGACTCCAGCCACGCCGCGGCATTGAGTACGCACGGGTGTTCGATCTTCGTAGTGATGATGCCGCGCCTGCTGCCTTTGCGGCCGAGGTGAAACATGGTTGCGAATACCGTATTGTTCGATTCGGAACCGCCGCTGGTGAATATGATGCGCTCCGGGTCTTTGGCCCCTACCAGCCGTGCAACAGAAGCCCTGGCGCTCTCGACGCTGCAACGGGCGCGACGGCCAGCTTCGTGCATGCTCGAGGCGTTGGCAAAGACTTCAAGGTCTTCAATCATCTGAGCCTTGACTTCAGGCCGTAGCGGTGTGGTGGCGTTGTAGTCCATGTAGACGAATTTTGATTCCATAGCGGTCATCCTTCCGAAACGTCTTTGAGCGTACGCTCGGCGAGGTACGCGTCTATGGTCGATTTAAGCCCTATCCAGAAATTGCGTGGATGGCAAGCGCTGCCCATGGCGCACGCACCAGGCGCGTCTACGCAGGTTACGGGCTTTATCCTGCCGTCTATGGCCTCGACTATCTCCAGCATCGTTATCGCGGCAGGATCCTTGGCCATGCTGTAGCCGCCGTTCTTGCCGCGTTCGCTCTCGATGAGGCCGGAGGCCTTGAGCCTGGACAGGATTCCTTCCAGATACTTGGCGGGTATGCATTCCGACTGCGCTATCTCCGCCGCGGTAGCCGAGCGGTCCTGCCTCTTGGCGAGGCAGGACATTGCGCGGATAGCGTACTGGGTTCTTGCGGAGACGGCAAACATGACTGATAACCCCTATATTCCTATCTGAATAGTAGGAATATATATAAAGTGATTATTTTGGTCAAGCCCGGTTATTTTCTGGTTCTGGAGCGGTATGCCCCGAATACGACGACCAGGGCCGTGATGAAATAGGGTAAAGCCATCAGCAGTTCCGCCGGTGCGGCGGCAAGAGACTGGGCTCTCGTAGCCAGTGACAAGAGCAGCGCGAACAGGGCACTGGCGGCAAAAGTACCGACGAGCCGTTTGCCACCGAGATATACGGCTACCAGGGCTATCCAGCCGCGGCCGGCGCTCATGTTGGGCACCCAGGCTCCGACAGAAGCGGCCAGAGCAGCGCCAGACGCGCCGCAGGCAAGCCCCGACAGAGCGTAGGCCCATCCGCGCACCCTGCCTGGATCAATGCCAGCCATGACGAGGGAATCGCGGTTCATGCCTGCCGCCCTGGCCCTCGTGCCGAATGGCGTGCGGGCAAGAGCGATCGCGATGAGGACAGCCACGAGCAGAGCCAGATAATCGGTGGCGCGTTGACCAGACAAAAAGCCCAGGAACGGGAGGCCTGTCATACCTTCCAGGGCTCGACCCGACTGGAGCCCGGAGACGACGGCAACACCCTTCGTACCAAATACTGACTGCGAAATGATGGAGACGGCTGCGGGGACAAGCATGTTGACGCCAAGTCCGACGACAAACGAATCGGCCCTGGCCTTGCGGGAAAAAAGGTCCGATGCGTACGCAACCAATGCGGGGATGGCCAGTGCCGCGATGAAGCCGGCGACAGGACCGAGCACCGAGCCCACGGCGATGTATGAAAACGCGCCTGCGAGGATGAGGCCCTCAAGCGCTATATTGAGACTGCCAACATACTCGGTAACCAGCCCTCCGATGGCAGCCGGGGCCAGAGGAGCAAGGAAAGCCAGCAGGTCAAAGACCAGTGAAGGCAGGCGGTTCATGCCCGGCTCCCGCGGAACAGGCGCGACGCGATGGTGCTGATGGAGGACCAGGCCGGCCTCGCGCTGACGACCAGGATGACGAGGGCCTTGATGGCGAGGCCGGCGTCAGGCGGCAAATCCGAAAGAACTGCCGCCTGTCTGGCACCCGAGTCGAGCCAGGCGAACAGCAAGGCGGCCAGCGGTACCGCCGCAGGTCTCGATCCGGCCACGAGGGCTACACCGATGGCGCTCCAGCCGATGCCGCCGCTCATTCCGCGCAGCGCCGTGCCCTTTGCGCCGAGCACCATGAAGGCTCCCGCGAGCCCATGCAGCATCCCTGACACGATGATGGGCAACCAGGCTAACCGTTGCACATCGTAGCCCTGCAGCCCGGCGAACCTCGGATTGCGGCCGTACAGGTCGTGGGCGGCCCCGCTTCTCGTGCGGTTAAAATAGAAGGCGGCAAGGAAGCAGAGCATGAGCGCCGCGAACGGTGCGAGTGTCAGGGTAGAGGGTGGAGCGAGTCTGGACAGGAGCATACCCCGCTGGAGTGCCGGCATCGCTATGAGGTTGCCGCCCTGGTCGCGGAGAGGGCCGCCAATTGCCCAGTCGATTACAAATATTGCTCCCTGAGACACGAGTATGCTGGTGAGGAGAACGTCGGCACCGGCAAAGCGCTTTCCGGCCGCGGGCAAGGCTGCGACTACAGCGCCTGCTGCTGCGCCGGCAGCGAGAGCTGCTATGGTCGCTGAGGAGCCAGATCCCAGAAAGCTGGCATACCCAGCGGCTGCAGCCGCAAAGGAACCTGCGTAAGCTTGCCCCTCGCCGCCGAGGCTGTAGTGACCGGCCCTGAAGGTAACGATGACACCCAGTGCGCAAAGCGCCAGCGGGCCGGACAGTTCCAGCATCGAGAGGAACGAGGATGCATTGAGGAACGGGGCAACAAAGAAAGCCTTGAGGGCAATGGCGGGATGCCCTGAAAGCAGAGCCGCCGCTATTGCCGCCAGAACAACGGCGGTCCCGAGGGCAGCCGACATGCGGGGCAATGAGCCAGATCCGCCTGAATCTTTGACAGTCCGGTATGACAGAGGCATCCTCACGGCACGGCCCCGGTCAATGCGGCGGAGAGGCCAGCGTCCGCGGAATTTTCCCCGCTAAAGGCTTTCAGGCGCCCCCGGTACAATGCAAACGACCTGTCAGCCAATTCCAGCGCATCCTCGGGGTCGGAACTTAAAATGAGGACCGCGGAACCTTCATCCCGCATGTTAGTGAGCCTCGCGAACAGCGCAGCCCGTGATTTCTTGTCCAACCCCTGGGCAGGATTTGCCGCCACGACGACGTCAGCACCGTCATGCAGTTCTCGGGCAGCCACGACGCGCTGCCGGTTTCCGCCTGACAGGGTATCAATGCGGCGGCGTTCCCAGGCGTTGACCCCAAACGAGCCGAGCATCGCACGGGCATCATCGAGCGGCACATACCCCGCTGCAAATCCGGCGAACGAATACGAGAAGAGGCGCCCGGCTATGACATTGGAAGCCACGCTCGAACGTGAACAAAGCCCCCTGCCTTCCCGGTCAGTTGGCATGTAGGCCATAAGCCCGCTGCGCAATTCACGTGCGGTGTACGAGCAGACACTACGATCATATACGAGCACTTCACCGGAATCGGGCAAGGCAGAACCCGAGGCCAAATCTTCAAGCGCTTCCAGGCCGTTGCCGCCAAGAGCCACGACAGCGACGATTTCTCCCGAACGAACGACGAGGTCAAGGTTGTCCACGGTATTTGAACCGCGCCTCGTCAGAGATACCCCGCGCATCACCAGTACGGGCTTTCCTGGATTTCGGGCACCATCTGAACCCGCCGGGCAGGAACTACTGCTGACTATCAGTTCAGCCAGGCCGCACTCGTCCACCTCGTCGGAGCGGATGGTACGTTCAAGCCTGCCGGAGCGCATTACGCTGATCCTGTCAGCCAGATCAAGAATTTCCCTGGATCTATGCGATATGTAAACGATGCCGGCACCCGCGGCCTTGAGCCGCCGGATCAGTGCGAAGAGTGTGGCTGTCTCGCTTTCACCGAGGATACTCGTGGGCTCGTCGAGCACCAGAATATCGCCTCCCCTGGCAAGAGCCCGCAGTATCTCGACCTCGCGTCGCTCTGAAGCGGTCAACGTGGCAACGATCGCGCGGGGATCGACATTGAAACCGAACCTGCCGGAGAGCATCGAAAAATCATATTCTGCTCGTCGGCGGTCTGAAAAAAGGCCGAGGAATGCCGGTTCGTGGCCAAGAGCCACGTTTTCAGCGGCGCTCAGTCCAGGAGCCAGCATCGAGTATTGCGGCACGAATCCTATGCCGGCCCGCTCCGCGTCCCTGTGGGACGAAAATCGTATCAGCTTGTCCCGAACCATTATGGTACCTGAGTCGGGGGCTTCAAAACCGCACAGGATCCTGGCCAGCGTGGACTTGCCCGCACCGTTCTCGCCTACCAGTGCATGCACCTCGCCGGCTTCCACGCTGAATTCAGCGCCGTCAACGGCGAGCGTGTCTGTGGAGGCGTAGTATTTACTGATCGCCGAGAGGGTTGCCAATCGCATCGCGTACGATGATACCCCTAGAAGGTGCTGAACGAAAAGTCCGGGTTGCCCTTTTTCAGTTCGACCATCGCCGCATCGAGGGCGGTCCGAATCGATTCCGGAAGCGCCTTGTAGCCCGAACCTTCCGGGTCAAAACCGACATAGCCGTCGCGGGCTGAAACGATGTCCGCTTTTCCGTACTTGGCGGTATCGCCACCGAGAGCGGCCTTGAGCCGTTCGTAGACCAGCCTGTCCTGGGCTATGGTCGCGCAGCCAATGACCGCTGCCGGATCGAGCGCGTATCCGGCACCGTCGAACCAGACTACCGACTTCCCCCGTTCCCTGGCAGCGGCCACGACGCCCTGCCCGCCTGAACCTGCAATGGGAAGAATCACTTCAACGCCGGCACCGTAGAGGGCTCCTGCCAGTTCTGCCGCCTTGGCTGAATCGTACCAGTTACCGACCTCGCGGAATTCCAGCGTGAAGGCAGGATCCACGGCCTTGAGGCCAGCCTCGAAGCCAGGGCGGATGAGTCTGTCCAAAGTCGGGTAGCGTTGTGCGGCAATGAGACCGGCCACCGGCGCGGCCGCCGGGTTGTTGGCCTTGGTCACCAGTCCGGCCAGGTAGCCTACGATGTAGCCCTGTTCCTGCTGGTTGTACAAGACCGTATGGATGGCGGAATTGCCAGCCAGATAGGCATCGACGATGATGAAACGTACGGCCGGATAGTCGGAGGCCAGCTTGGCGCACAGTTCCGGCAAAGACGGATTGGAGCTGACGACGACACCGAACTCACCTGAGGCCACCGTATCGCGCAACGCATCGAGCCAGGTTGACTGGTCGAACCCGGCTTCGACTAATTTGATTGAAGCTCCGGGAGTCTCCGCGACGGCCTTTTGGGCGCCTGCCACGAGCATCTCGTAGATTGGGCTGCCAGACGTTACTCCGGGTACGAACACGGCCACGGACAGCGGATTGGGACCAGCCACTGTTTTAGAGCAGGAAGACAGCAACGCAATTGTCGCTATGGAAACTAAAAACAAGACTCGAAACGAACGGTTCATAGGTAACTCCTCGCGCTATTCAACAATATCTACAGTGAGTATACTGACTTTGAAAACTTGATTGAGCCTCCGCAAGCTATCGCGGTGACAACTTTACGTTAAAGGTCAATTTACATGGTTTCCGAACGATCGTATAAAATAGGCGAACTTTCCCGCATGTTCGGCATCACCCCCCGTGCCATTCGCTACTACGAGGAATTGGGTCTCCTCGAGTCACAGGACAGGGACGGCCCGGAGCACCGGCGCTATTCCGAACGCAATGCCATCCGCATCAAACGCATCCAGCAACTCAAGGATTACGGCCTGACGCTTTCTGAAATAAGCGAACTGTTCGAGCTTGCAAAACGGGACAGGACGGGCGTCGCGGTCCGAGAGAGCCTGGCTTCGAAATACCGGCAAAGGCTCGACGAAGCGAAAAAACGCCGCGAGGCGCTTGATGCCTACATCGACGACCTGTCCTGGCACGTGGAGCAGCTTGAACGCGTACAGGATTTCTTCGAGTGCCCGGGAGCCTCCTGCGCGCATTGCCGCTGGGCGGAGCGCTGCGACGTGCGCGTGCTCGTTTCGGGGAGAGCCTGAACATGTACTGTGGCATCGATATCGGCACTTCATCGGTAAAATGCCTCCTCGTCGACGAGACTGGAGCCAAGCTCGGCCTGGGCCGTGCTTCCGTAGGGCT
>CAXZAJ010000054.1:0-15328 GCA_964293355.1 uncultured bacterium | reverse complement strand
GTGAGTCTCAACCCGAGCTGCCCACTAACATCTCCCCCCCCCGCCCCCCGCGAGCTGGGTTATTGTTATATGGGGGGGCAACAGTATTAAATCCGAGTTCCCGCCGCGAGCGGCAGCGAGCGCGAGGCGCATGGATGCGCCGAGAGGCGACGAGGCGGGCTGGAGGGAGCGCGCATGACGCGCGCGACCGGAAGCCAAATCCTGCAGCGCCCGCCGGCAGGCGGGCTGTATAACAACATTTCACTCAAGTGCGTTACGATGCGCTACGAGACTCGCAGATTCGCAAGGATGCGCCGGAGCCGCGAAGGCGGGCTGGAGCCCTGAGGCAGGATGCCGAAGGGCGGAGACCAAATCCTGCAGCGCCCGCCGGGAGGCGGGCTGTAAAAAAGCTTTTTGCTCAGGCGCGTTACTGTGCGTTGCGTGACTCGCAGGATCGCTCGTATGCGCCGAGAGGCGACGAGGCGGGCTGAAAGGAGCGCGCACGTGCGGTCCGAGACTCGCAGGACCGCAGGGGTGTGGGGGCTTGCCCCCACCCGATGATTGCGCGATCGGAAGCCAAATCATAGGGTGAATTGCCTGGAGTGAAGCGCACAGATACTGAAATACTGATATACTGAAACACGACATCGACTGAGGAGGAGCTCAAGCATGAAAGATTTGCGCCGCGATACAGTCCTGACTCAACTTCGTCGCTTCAAGAGCGAGTTCGAACGAGATTATGGTGTCACACGCCTCGGCGTTTTCGGATCGGTCGCCAGGAACGAGGCGAATGAGTCCAGCGATGTCGATATCGTTGTGGAGATGCGAGATCCCGACCTGTTTTTCCTCGTGCATATAAAGGAAACGCTTGCACGGGAGCTCGATCGCCCAGTAGACATTGTTACCTTGCGGGAGTCAATGAATGAATACCTGAAGGCAAGAATCCAGCGAGAGGCGGTGTATGCCTGACCCCGAGCTTATCAAGGACATTCTCAGGCAGTTGCTCGAAGCCGTGGGCCGGGTAGAACGGAGATCGTCGGGTATCGGCAATGCCAACGATTTCGTGACAAGCGACGAGGGGATCGATCGCCTCGATGCCATCTGCATGATGCTCATCGCGATAGGCGAGAGCTGCAAGCAGCTTGACAAGATGACGGATGGGAAGCTTCTAGCCCGCTATCCGTCCATAGACTGGAAAGGCGTCAAAGGTATCAGGGACATCATGAGTCATCAGTACTTCGACATCGATGCTGAAGTAGTCTTCTCTGTCTGCATGAAACATATCCCGGAGCTGAAGGCAACCTTCGAGGCCATGCTACGCGAATAGCCGTTCTCACACTCGAATCTATGACTTTGTGCTGATCTTAAAGAATAAAGGATTACATCCCATGTCCATCCTCACCTAGACAGGTAAAGAAGACGCCCTCTGCGCAGCCTCCCTCGTTCCCTTTCGCCTCCTCGAGCCCCATGCCTCCGTTGGAGGGGGCGTTGTCGGCGATCCTGAATCCGCGCAGGATAACCTCCTCATCCAGGGTGACAACCTCGAGGCCCTCAAGGCCTTGCTGCCGTATTACGCCGGACGTGTGAAGTGCATCTATATCGACTCGCCCTACAATACAGGCTCTGCCTTTGAGCACTACGACGATAACCTTGAGCATTCAACATGGCTCTCAATGATGTAACCGAGGCTGGAGTTGCTCCATGAGCTACTGGCGGAAGATGGGAGCATATGGGTAAGTTGTGAAGATACAGAAGTCCACTACTTAAAAGTAATCATGGATGAGGTTTTTGGGCGGTCCAATTTTATTTCTGTGTAATCGAATACGACCGAAGCTGCTTCATTACAAGCTCGAAAAGAATTTTCTTCGTATCCTTGACATAGGATACGAACCCTCTTTCACGCTACTACCGATCCATGCACACTGTTTTCGCCAGTCGGCGAGTGTTCTATTCGCAATGTCCCACTGTTCTGAAGCCCCTATACCTACTTCATCAGACTGTTTCAGCTCTTGTTCTTCAAATTTTTTATTGTACCTTTTATCTCGATTCATCATCGAGTGTATTTTTGGATCTTTTGGTGCTGAACTTTTTTATCCCTCCAATTCCTCCAATGAAATAGCAACTACTATACTTCGGTAGCAATCAAGGTAAAATATTACCGATGTATTCACAGAATTACCGTAATTATAGTTATACTGATATGCATAAATATCTATGATACAATTAAATGTATATTATATAATAATTGGCACGCATTTTGCATTAATATGTCCGGAGGTAATAGCATGAAATTATTATACTACGAAAACCTAGAGGACCCCCAGCTCACCCAGATGCAGAAATTCCTGTCAGTAAAGCTTAAGGTGTTTAAAGACTATCTGGAGGTTACAAGAAAACACCTCAATGACCAGACCCTTGAGGTGAATTGGGACATAGGGTTCAAGCCTAAGGAAGCCTCAGATGCTCCTGATGATGGTGAATGGATCTCGGTGTCTGGATTAGAAGAAGACCTTAGTGATACCCAGCTGAAGATACTCTTCGAACAGGATAGCATCGAAGAGTTGTATGAATGTCAGCCTGGAGAGTTACGGGCACATCTGAACTATCACAACCAGAACAGGGTGAAAATTCTATACCAGGACCGGAATTCCGAACAACTGCTTATCGACAGGGCACCTAATGTGGGGGCGACTCTTGTAGTTCGACCCAATACCTATGTAGTTCAGAAACAGCTTGATGCGATTTATCAGTTGCAGGATAGACCGGCAAAGGAACACGGATCCCTGTTGAGGCTATTTGACCGAGCCGGTAAAGCAACATGGCCAGGATTTATCCCATCAGGAAGCTTGTATCAGTGGAAGTTCCTCACAAATGATGAGCGCCCAGGTACCCTGGAGCAGCGGGAGTTCGTAAGTAAAGCGATGGATACGTCGGATTTTGCCCTTTTAGAAGGACCGCCCGGATCAGGCAAGACCACGGCTATATGTGAACTCATTACCCAGGCTGTGCAGCAGGGGCAACGTATTCTACTTTGTGCCTCCACTCATGTCGCAATTGACAATGTGATCGAACGGCTCATGGTGGATGAAAGCATTACCGGGGAAATTATTCCAGTTCGTATAGGTGATGAGGGAAGTGTCTCCGAAATAGTCCGTCACTATACCCTTAGGAATTTTCGACAGAGTGAAGAGAAACGGATTCGCGATTATATTAAACAACTGCCACAACCCAGCGATATCCAAAAGGAGTGGTTACAAATACTTGACGGCAGTGGAAGCGAAATCGATGAACTGCAAACCATAATTTTGGAATCGGCAAACCTCATTTGCGGGACTACCATTGGAATTCTACAGCATCCGGATATTAAGGAAAACTCCCGAAAGAAACGAAGCGAACCAGTCTACGATATGTTGATTATCGACGAGGCGTCAAAAACTACCTTCCAGGAATTTTTAGTGCCAGCCCTTCTGGCAAAGAAGTGGATTCTTGTTGGAGACCCTCAGCAGTTGTCCCCATATGTTGACGCCGATGAGCTAGCTGCAAATCTTAGTCGATTACTACCTCAGATGGAGCGGGATGCGGCTTTAGACATATTCAGTGCAACACGTTTTGGGCGGGACTATCGCTGCGCGCTTATACAAGTCAACAAGGATATCAAACCTCAGATTGTAGAGTTATATAAAAGCTACAGTGAGGCTAAAGAACTAGTTATTAGCGACTCACCGGATGATGAAATCGAATTTGCCGATATTGTGATTCTAACTGAAGAAGAAATAGTCAAGTATCTTGATAAGTTGCCTCTCGATATCGCAACATTGCGATATTCTGAAAATGAACGGCTTAAAAACCAAATAAAGGCATGGTACAAGGGCCGGCATGAAATCGCACCCCTCTGGGAGGATCAAATAGCCTGGAGAGTTTTAAGCGAGTACGATCAGCGCCTGAATTCCGGAACGAAAAGCGTAGGAAACCTGCGTTCTGTGATTGACAGTCTTATACCTGAAAAAAAACGTATCGAGCTTTCTAGAGACATTGAAGGTTTGAGCCGCATCGCTATCCCCTCGGTTCTTGAATGTCTTCAAAATGGTATTTCCCGGGACAGGAACCCAAAAGGTGGAGAGTTTGAGGGCAGCTTTCTGACTGATGGATTCCCGGACTATGCCAAAGTGCCCCGATATACCCTTCTTAAATATCAGCATCGAATGCATCCACATATTTCAGCCTTTCCTCGTACACACATTTATCAAGGGAACGCCTTGAATGACCCTCAGTACATGGAAACAGAAAGGAACCTAGATCCACCACTGTGGTATGAAAGCCGAAGTCAGTGGCTCCATGTGGGAGATGGTTTTCAAAGTGGGAACATAAATCAAAAAGAAGCTGACCTTATCAAAAATGAGGTAAAAAGACTCGGGGGATGGAAACAACGTACTTCAACGAAAGTGAGTACTGTCGCAATACTAACCTTTTACCGGGGTCAGGAGAAGCATTTACGAAAAGTTCTGAGAAATTTGACTGGAGAGAAGAATAGCTTCCGGCATTTCCATTATTTGGGAATGACTATTGATCTGTGTACCGTAGATCGGTTTCAAGGGCATGAGGCTGATGTAGTATACCTTTCTTTCGTTAACCGGCGACCTACCTATTTTCTGCAAAGTCCAAACCGACTCAATGTCGCACTCACCCGGGCCAGATACCAGCTAGTTATTGTAGGCAACCGGAAAGACCTTGCCGGTCGCGATACCGAATCTTTGTTGAGTAAGCTCTGTTATTTCCACATCAACAAGACAGACTATCCCTTCGGAGGAGATGATGAATAAATTAGAACTGAGACGCGAAATAACAGTCGAATGTTATGAAGTGCTGGGAACCGTAGGTCTTCCGCAAAAAAGGGAGCATATCCTCTACATTCTGAAGATTGCCGAACAACGGAGCATTGTTACTCCGGCGGATGTAAGCCGGGAACTTCTGGGAGACGGTCGGCTTTCCGTAGCAAACCGTCTGCTGGGTCAGTGTGAACGGCTTCAGCTTCTGAAAGAAGATAGCGGAGGAAAATTTCGCATTACCGATATCGGGATCAAAACCCTCGATCAGGGCAGGGTCTACGTTGAAGTTGATTCTGTCTGGCGAATCTGGACTGTTAAAGACGAGCTTATCTCGCAGAAAGTACTACTCGTTGAAGAAGTCGATTCTCGTCAGAGCGGCAAATCAGATGGACACAGCCAGACTGAGAACTCCACTGAATCGATTCCGCAATTGCTGAAAGATGTGAGACATCAGATCCTCAATATTCCGTTCGGAGAGATTAAGAGTTGTACCGTGGATTTCAAGGACAAATGTTCACCAAGGAAGGACCTAACCCGTAAAGTTCAGCTATATGTGGAGATTGATGATACAAGAGCTGTACTAATACTCGAGATGGATCAAAAGAAGGTACAGATTGGAGGTCTCAACAAACAAAGACTGCAGGTGATTGATGAACTCATGCAAAAGTCATCACACCTAGCGAAGTGGGACCGTCAGTACCAGCTACTCAAAACCGTATTCAGTAGCCTTTCAGAGAGCGAGGTATCCGGTATGGAGAAAACCATATGTATTTCTGATCCCGAACTTGATGGGTTGGGCCAATTTGAGGCGGTGGATTTTCCGGTAAATATCTATCCGGAATCACAGGCCGATACCGATCGATGGGCGGACTGGTTTCTCTCGCGCAGTATCTCCACATTTGTCGTGGATGGTGAATATGAGGCGTGGAAAAAAGATGCAGCGAGTCGATTTTCCCTGGGAGAACCTCAGTTCAAAACGCTCATCGATAAACGCGGCGATTTCGTTTCGGCAAATGACGGACGCAAATCAAAGGAATATTGGTATCTCACAGCAGCCGCGGACTGGAATTTGGAAGGAGTAAGCCATGTCACAGAATGATCAAATAAAAACCTACACCAAGGAAATCGATAATTCTCAACGCATAGAAAATGCTGTATGGATTGAATTGAACCGTGATCAAGATGAGCGGAAAGAGCATATTGCAGCCGGCCTGTTTCAATCCGGTCCTGGAAAAATACTCAAGCAGCAAGTGCTCACCACCATCAAAAGCGCGAAGGAGATGGTAGTCCTGAGTAGTTTCCTCTTTGCTGATGAAGAGATCAAGCAAGAACTTATCAGAACCGCAGCATGCAATGTCCGTGTATATATGCTGATGGCAGCTGCCGGACGGCTTGAACAAGTGCCCGATGGAGATTCAGAATTCGAGAAGAAGGTATATGAAGATCATAAGCGAATGCTCAATGCGTTGTCACCATATGTGTATATCCGTTCGGCAGACCATTTCCATGCAAAGGTTGTTCTTGCCGATCCATTCTCCGAAAGTCCGTCTGGTGTTCTTCTCACTGCAAACCTGACAACCGACGCACTGGAGAGAAATGAAGAACTCGCTGTCTTGCTTGATCCCGAGCAGGCAAAAGGGGTTGCCGCTATCCTTCGGTGTGTATTCTGGGAGGAAGCCGAGCACCATGCGATTGATGGTCGCCTTGCGAGTATCTCCTGTCTGAACAGGCTTGTTGCGCCTGTTGATCTTTCCAGAGTGTATTACAACAGTAAGTCTGCGAATACACTGAAGGATCGGGTGCGGGACTTGGTTCAGTATGCTGAAAATGAAATCGTATTTTCCACTTTCGGTATCGATGAAAGCCATGAACTATTCTCGCTACTGATGAGCAAGTTAAAGCAGGGAGTAAAAGTGAAACTCTTTGCTCGATACCGCCGGGGAAAGATGAATTCGGTCTTTCGATCTCTTGCGGAGGCAGGTGCAGAGATTTATGGCTTTACCTGGCTGCATGCAAAGGCTTTCCTTATCGATGGATCGACCGGATTTTTGATGACCGCAAATCTCGAACCCCACGGAATGGACAGCGGGTTTGAACTAGGCGTTGACCTTTCATTGGAAAACACTCGGGCACTTTCCGAACTCTTTATTGAATGGGAGCGCCATCATCAGTACCGCTATCATGCAACTACCAGACTGGGGGATCTTTCTGATCGATTCTATCAATTTGAAAGCGGTAGCTGTCAGTTTGTTCTAAAGGAGCTCAAAGCTTTCCATGAAATAGCTCCAATCCGAAAAATAGTTGCTACTGCTAATGCTCTTGAGGAATCCCTTGATGATTTTCAGGAGTTGATCAGTAGGGCGAAGTCTTCAGATGCACGCCGTGTAAAACTCACCGTTGAAAAAATCGTGGCAGCAGACAAGAAGTAAGATCGGGCGATGAGGAGTAGAGTATGAATGGATCGGTATTAGCTTGTTGGCATTCCCGGAATAACGGATTGAAGATTGCCGAGTCGACTGTCAGAAAACTCAGGAGCAAAGAGATAGAACTTTCCAGGATAATCTATCTCTATCAACCTGAATCCAGGAATGAAATTCCTGCCATGATAGAAGATATTCCGGTTGAAGGCTGCCGAATGGAGATAACCGATCCGTCAAACCATATCCAGATCTATCAACAGATGAAGGAACATGTAGTCCCCCTGTTATGGAAGCAGGGTGATATTCAAATCAATATCTCTCCGGGAACAGCTGCGATGCACTCGGTATGGTTGATGTTGCATGCCGGCGGTGCCTTTCCCTCTCAGACTCGGGTGTGGTCCTCACAGTACAATCCTGATACAAAACGCACCAGTCTAAATGAGGTCAACTTTCCCATTACCACCTATCTAGCCGAACTTAGAAAAGGTCGTCGGATAGAACCACGCCTCGCTACCTATGAAATAGAAGCTCAATCACCAGCTAGACGAAATGCGCTGGAAAAGCTTGCTCGTTATTCTAAGGTGCCCTATGCTCCAATTTTGTTGCTTGGAGAAAGGGGAATCGGGAAAACCCGACTAGTGGAATCAATCGTCGGAAAGTTGAAGAACGCCAGGATAGTTATCACCATCCCCTGCGGGGGGCTGGACAGTTCGGTACTTGAGAGCACAATATTCGGGCATATGAAAGGGGCGTTTACCGGTGCAGAAGCCAATCGTGAGGGGCTTCTTAAAGCGGCAGATAAGGGTATCCTATTTTTGGATGAGGTCCAGGATCTGCCAGTGAATGTCCAAAGAAAACTTGTCCGAGTCCTTCAGGATTACCGTCACCGCTATCGCCCGTTAGGTTCTGATCAGGAAAACAGCTCAGATTTTCAACTGGTTTGTGCCAGCAACAAATCACGGGATGAATTAAGTCAAATACTTGATGCGGATTTCTTTGACCGTATTAGTCATCTCGAAGTAACCATCCCACCGCTCCGGGAATGCCGCCAGGATATTCATGAAGACTGGATTAATGTATGGGCAGAGATGAAAAGCAGCGATCAGTTCCCCTCGGAGGTGCCTTGGACAGAAGCACTGTCATCAGCCCTAAAATCATCGGCTTTATTTGGCAATCTGCGCTCTTTACAGAAACTTGCTCTACTCGTTATGGTCTGGCTTCAGAGTGAGTCTGTTGAAGAGGCGGTCAGCAAAGCGCTCGATGATTGGAATGCCAAAGAATCCGAATACAAGGGATCCAGGGAAGAAGTGATAAAGCGCTTCCGCTACAATCTAGCTACCTCCGCAAAAAAGAGGTATGGAACCTGGGATGCGGCTGCAGAAGCTTTAGGCTGCACGGAAAAGACTCTAAGGAATGATGCGGGGTTATTTCTAAATTAGTAATTAGATGATCAATGATTCCGGGTTGAGGGAGAGGATATCAGAAAAGCCCTTTCAGTTTTAGTGTAACGCCATGAACTTGTTTTTCTTTGGGAAGGATTGTCCATTAACACCCTAAAGCCGGCTCACCTAAATCATCCACTAGAACAAAATCTAGATCTTCGTATCTAGGTGCAGATGTTCAGTGGTGTAATAGAATGCTTCACCTTGCTCCATGCTTGTTATGATGCGCCCTTATGTACAACCTCCCATTTCCCCACATTGCCTCATGGCGTCCGGCGGGGTATACCTACAGCATCGACCGGGAGGAACCATGAGCCAGATACCAGACACGACGATAACCGCCAGTGCCATAACCCACCGCCACGCCCTGCACGCAATACCTGAAATCGGCCTCGATCTGCCAAAGACCGTTTCATACATCAGGCATGCGGTCGAGTCGACCGGTTTCAAGGCAATCGACTGCGGCGGTGGACTGATAGTCGATATTGGTGTCAACGGACCGATGGTCGCGATCAGGGCAGACATGGACGCATTGCCGATAACGGAAGATACGGGCTTGCCGTTTGCGAGTACCCACCCCGGGGCTATGCACGCCTGTGGCCATGACGCCCATTCGGGGGCGTTGCTGGCCTGCGCCGAGGCATACGCTAAAACTCCGCCGCGGGGCTATCGGGTTCGCCTGCTTTTTCAGCCGGGCGAGGAAGGCTTTTTTGGGGCAAAGGCGATGATCGCCGCGGGGTGCCTGTCCGGTGTCTCGGCTATCGTAGGCGCGCATGTAGGTAATCTTTCAGACGAGCTGGCGCCGGGGCAGGCGGGCTTCCTGCCAGGGCCGATGATGGCCGCCAGCGACCTGTTCGCGGGTCGCTTCATCGGTTCGGGCGGTCATGGCGCGGCGCCGCATCAGGCGCTGGATCCCATACCGGCGCTGGCGCAGTTCGTCGGCGCGCTGCAGGCGTTCAGGAACCGCGCGCCAGACCAGCGCAAGCCTTTCGTCGTCAGCGTCTGCGAGATATCAGCCGGTACGACCTATAACGTCATTCCGGGTGAGGCCCGTTTCAAGGGAACGGCGCGGACGCTCGAACCGGCTGAACGTGCCCTGGCACAAACCGGCATAGAGCGGGCTTGCTCAGGCATTGCCGCCGCGCACGGGCTTGCCCATGAGTTTGAGTGGTTGCCGGGCTATCCACCGCTCACCAACGACGCGAAGGCTACAGGAACAGCCATGGCCGCCGCAATGACTGTTCTTGGCCCAGAGCATGTCAGGGAGCTTATTGTACCAAGCATGGGGGGCGAGGATTTTGCGTACTACCTTGAAGAAGTTCCCGGGTGCTTCTGGTTCTTCAATACGCAAGCGCCGGCTGAAGGCACATCATTTCCCAATCATATTCCCCGATTTGGTGTGGACGCGAGACTGCTCGGCAGGGTGGCTCTCATTAACATGGCCGCGGCGGAGGCCCTTGCACGGGAGTATTCCTGAGCATTTTTATAGCTAGCGCTGACGGCGGCAAAAGGTTATATTGTCTGCACGATGACAAACACACCTGAAATTCTGATTATTCTCAATCCCGTAGCCGGAAAAGGCAAAGCCGGTGAGCGGTTGCCCGATATAAAGCGCCTGATGGCTACCGCAGGGCTCAGGTTCGACCTGCGCACGACTGACAGGGTAGGGCATGCCACCGAACTGGCCGAGGCCGCCGGCACTCTCGGCTACGGCATTGTTGTGGCCGCCGGCGGTGACGGCACAGTCAATGAGGTAGTAAACGGTCTCATGCAGGCCAAAAACGCGGGCAAGCCCATACCGGCGCTCGCAGCCTTCAGCGTAGGGCGGGGCAACGACTTCGCTTACGGAGCGGATCTGCCCGGCACGCTTGAAGCATGCGTCGAAGTGCTCCGCAAGGGCGAACGCCGTGCCATGGATGTCGGCTTTGTCAGGGGCGGCGATTTCCCCGACGGCAAGTACTTTGCCAACGGCATGGGCGTGGGCTTCGATACCATCGTCGGGCTTGAAGCCGCAAAGCTCAAGCATGTGCACGGTTTCATGGCGTACGTCATCGGTGCCCTGCGGACGTTCATCATGTTCCCCACCGCGCCTCGGGTTCGACTTGCTTACGATGGTACTGTGCTGGAACAGAAGAGCACGCAGGTTTCTGTTATGAACGGCAAGCGCATGGGCGGCACGTTCTTCATGGCGCCCGACGCAGAGAATCATGATGGCCACTTTGACCTCTGCGTGGCGGAGAGCCTGAACCGGCGCGAGATGGTAGACCTCATGGTCCGTTACACCAAGGGTACCCAGGCCGGCCACAAGAAAATAAAGACGATGCGCGCAACCGGACTCGACATCACGGCTCCGGATGGCGGCCTGATCGTGCATGCGGACGGCGAGACCATCTGTATCGACGGCAAGGAACTGCATATCGGGTGCATCGCGTCGGCACTAACCATGATATGCGACCCCGGCCTCGTTGCCCGCACGCGGGCTGCTGCCGCAAACGCATCGAAGCCTGAGCGCAAGGCCTGACCGGAATTGTCGGCATGACGATGTCTTCTAGGATCGTAACGCCTGTAATCAGGCTGATTTTGTCACTCATCTGCAGGATCGACGCGAAAGAGATGCGGCGCATACCCCGCAACGGCCCGCTCATCGTCATCATGAACCACGTGAACTTTCTGGAAGTGCCGCTGATATTCGCGTTCCTCTACCCGCGCCATATCGTAGGGCTGGTCAAGCGCGAAACCTGGAACAATCCGGTGCTCGGCGCTCTCGCCGATTCCTGGGAGGCCATCGCCATAGACAGGGCCGGTTCGGACATGAGCGCCATGCGCCAGGCTCTCGACGTGCTTGCCCAAGGCGGACTATTGCTCGTGGCTCCTGAAGGCACGAGGAGCGGCCACGGCCGGCTGCAGCAGGGGCATGGCGGGGTCGTACAGCTGGCGCTGAAAAGCGGCGCGCCTATCATCCCCGTAGCCCATTCGGGCGGAGAACACTTCTGGCGCAACTTCAAGTCGTGGAGAAGGACGCGATTTACCGTAAAGGTTGGTCCGGTGTTCAGGCTCGTGCCTCCCGGAACAGGTGACGGCGCATCATCAGGAGCGGTGCACAGCGTGCCCAAAAGCGTCCGCCTTGAGATGACCGATGCCATCATGAACCGCCTGTCGCTCCTTTTGCCCCAGCGGCAACGTGGCGCTTATCCCAATCCGGAATCGGCGCCGATGCGCGTCATCGAGCTCGTCTGAACCAGCGGTTCAGGTTGCCGTACTCGTCTTTTTAGCGAGTATCAGCTCGGAGTAGCTGCGGCCTTCTATCTCGCCTTCAGGGACTCCGGCCATCGACAGGATGGCCCGGATGCTACCCTGAGCCAGCGCGATTTCGGAGGGTTCGTCCTTTTCAATCAAGCGCTCGATCTCGATGAAGTCGCCCAGACCTTGTACGCTGACCAGTTCCACCGTGCAGCCGTCGTAGTCGTAGGCCTTGCCGGTCTTGCGCTTGTTGTAGAACGGCTCGCAGCCTATCCGCTGCACCAGCGCCTCGAAACCCGCGGCGTCAGATACCTCGAACTCGGTTTCCCTGTTTATTTCTATGCCGCCGTCGTTGCGTTTCTGCTTGAAGGTGACCAGTGCTTTTTCACTGTCCTTGCGGAGCCGGAAGCCCTTGGTGCCACGGGCGAAACGCCAGTCGGGGCCGTGCCAGTACTCGTCAGACTTGTCAAAGTTCCTCATGAAACGGGCAAACGACTCCACGCGCTTTTCTACGGCGGCCTTGTCGCGCACCCGCGCCTTGAGTTCAATTTCCATCATGCCAGGTTGCCCCTCAGGAGGCCGGCTCGAGGACCGACGGGTCGTAGCCCTCCGGAGCCACGAAGCCGAGCATTTCCACGCAGGTGGCCGCGAGCGAGCTGATGCCCAGGCCTTCGCGCAGCGCAGGCTTGTATTCACCCTTGGCTTCGGGATCGTAGATGACGCACGGAACGGGATTGAGCGAGTGGCTGGTCTTGGAGCGGGGGTCGCCGTCTGCCTTGATGGTTACCGAGCCGGATTTCTTGTCGTGCTCGTACATGTCGTCTGAATTGCCGTGGTCGGCGGTCAGGATGAGCACGCCGCCGGCTTTCTCTACCGCCAGCTTCAAGCGCCCGAGTTGCAGGTCCATAGCCTCGAGGCCGCACACGACCGCCTGATACACGCCGGTGTGCCCGACCATGTCGCCGTTGGGGTAGTTGAGGCGTATGAAACGGTACTTGCCGCCCTCGATGGCCGCGAGCACCTTGTCGGTAATCTCCGCGGTCTTCATCCAGGGGCGCTGCTCGAAGGGTACCAGGTCGCTCTTTATCTCAACATAGTCTTCCAGTTTCTCGTCGAACTTGCCCTGGCGGTTGCCGTTGAAGAAGTACGTTACGTGGCCGAATTTCTGCGTCTCGGAGATGGCAAGCATGGGAACGCCAGAACCCGCAAGGTACTCGCCCATGGTCCTGTCTATGGCCGGAGGAGTAACCAGGTACGACGAAGGCACGTGCAGGTCGCCGTCGTACTCCATCATGCCGGCGTACACAACCTTTGGCCTTCGCACGCGGTCGAAGTGGTCAAAATTCTCGTCTTCAAACGCGGCCGTTATCTCGAGCGCGCGGTCTCCGCGGAAATTGAAGTAGACGACCGAATCGCCGTCCTCGATGGTGCCGACGGGCTTGCCGTTTTCTTCAATGACGAACTCGTGCATGTCCTGGTCGATCAGTGACGGCTTCTCGGCGCGGTAATGCTTCACCGCTTCCTTCGCGCTGCCAAAGCGGGCACCCAGGCCGAGTACGTGGGCTTTCCATCCGCGTTCCACCATGGACCAGTCAGCGCCGTAGCGGTCCATCGTCATGTATTGCCGGCCGCCGCCGGATGCGATGCGGTAGTCGAAACCGTTGCCCGAGAGCCCCGCCAGGAAGGCCTCGAAGGGTTCCAGATACTCCAGCGCGCTCTGTTCGCCGACATCCCGCCCGTCCAGCAGCACGTGGACGCGGACCTTGTGCACGCCGTCTGACTTGGCTCGCGTTATCATGGCCTTCAGGTGGTCTATGTGGGAGTGTACGTTGCCGTCAGAGAACAGACCGATGAAGTGCAGTGCCCTGCCGTCGCCCGCACCGAGCTTTGCGACAAGCTTCTTCCAGGTTGCGCCGGTAAACATGGCGCCGGTTTCTATGGACGCCGAGACGAGCTTGGCGCCCTGGGCGAATACGCGGCCGCAGCCTATGGCGTTGTGGCCCACCTCGCTGTTGCCCATGTCGTCGTCAGAGGGCAGGCCTACCGCCTTGCCGTGCGCCTTGAGCCTGGTCGAAGGGCAGGCGCGTTCCATGCCCCGGAAGTGCCTCATGTCGGCGTCCGCGACCGCGTCGCCCTCAGCGTATTTGCCGTAACCCACTCCGTCCATGACGACGAGCACGACGGGGCCGCGCCTGGCGTGCCAGGCGGTATTCTTGACGAGTGAAATGCCCATGCGGGGGCTCCTTATTCTCCGAAATACTCGATGAGGGTATGAACTTCCAGATCGTGCAGCGCCTTCTCGTAGTGCAGGAACGGCAGACCGATGACGCTGAACACGCCCGCGGGTATGGCCCCGCCCTGTATGAAAATATCGGCGGCGGCGCGGAGCGTGCCGCCCGTGGCTATCAGGTCGTCGACGAGCAGCACCCGGCCGCCCTTGGGTATGTCCGCCTCGTGGATTTCTATCTCGGCGGTGCCGTATTCAAGCGCGTAGCTGCGCGAAAGCGTCTTGCCGGGCAGCTTGCCCTTTTTCCTCACCAGGATGAGCGGAATGCCCAGCCTGTCCGCCAGCGGCGCGGCGAAGAGGAATCCGCGGGATTCGATGGCGGCGACCGCATCGAGGCTCGCGCCTTTATACAGTTTGACCATGGAGTCGATGCAATACCTGAACGCGTCCGGCTTGGCCAGAACGCTCGTGATATCGTAGAAGAGGATGCCGGGCTTGGGAAAATCCGGCACCTTCCTGATGGCGTCGTCTAGGTTGAAACCAGCGGACATACGTACCTCGTGTCGTCGGGGATGGAAGGCGCCGCTAGCGAACGCCGATGAGGGCCTTGACCCAGGCTGAAGCACCTTCAGCAGGATCGGCGAGAAGGTCCTTGGCCGAAATAGCGAGTTCAGCGGGAGCGAACGAAGCCTTCAGCCCGTCGGCCGCGCCTTTTCCGGTTACGAAAAAGCCGGCCTTGCGGCTCGCCAGGTTCATGCCGGTAAGCAAGCGCTTGATCTCCGTCCATGCTGGCGCCGCCGAGTCCGCGACCCCGAACACATAAGCGTCGGCGGCCAGAATTTCAGAGACTGCTACTTCCGACGCAGAACGCGTCTTGACGACGGCCGCATCGGCGAGTGACGTTTTGAGGCTTCTGGCGACGGTATCGAGCGCCTCGCGGTCGTCCTCGAAAATGACCAGTACCTTGGTTTTTTCGTTCTTCACGGTACGCCAATACTATGCCGGCCTGCCGTAGCTGTCAAGCGAGCTGACAAACGGTGCGCCGGCATCAGCCCAGCGCCACGTCGAGGAACATCATGAGCGCGAAGCCGCCGAGGGCGCCCAGCGTGGAGATGTCCGAATTACCCGGGCCCTGGGACTCGGGAATCACTTCTTCTACGACGACGGTGATCATGGCGCCGGCTGCGGAGGCGA
>CAXZAJ010000053.1:0-15403 GCA_964293355.1 uncultured bacterium | reverse complement strand
CAGGAAAGGAACAATCGCTTGAGGTAGGCGTGGCTGCCTACGTACGAGAAGCCATCGCGGAGGTCTTTCCAGTAGCCGGTGGTGAGCTTCTCCGTGGCCCTGGCGTGCGGAGGCACGCGGAGGAAGACCAGAAGCAGGGTGATGGCGATGGCTGCGGTAACGACGTCGACGAAGAACAAGGCTTCAATCGATGCAAAAGACATGAGGGCGCCGGCGGCCATGGGCGCGGAGAGCATGATGACCGACTGGATGGTGCCGAAGGTGGCGTTGGCCTTCATGAGGTGTTCCTGCGGGACGATCTGTGGCAGGAGGGCGCCCACGGCGGGAGTCTGGATGCCAGCGCCCAGTCCCCTGATGGCGGATGCGGTAAAGAGGAGCCAGAGGCTGCCGTGGCCGGTCATGAAGGCGATGGCGAGCGCCAGGGTAGTCAGGGCTATGGCCGAGTCGGCGAGTATGATGAGTTTCTTGCGGTCGTAGCGGTCAGCCCACACGCCGCCGAAGGGCGAGATGAAGAAGGTGGGCAGGATGCCGCAGATGATGGATATGGTCATCATGGCGCCGGACTGGGTGGTCATCGTGATGTGCCAGGTTATGGCGTACTGTACGAGCATGGAGCCGAACAGGGACAGGGTCTGGCCGCCCATGAATATGGCCAGGTCTTTTTTCCAGGTGCTGTGCATGTCGTTCAATCCTCCCGGGGACGCGTGGTCCACTCGCGTATGAAGTAGGCGAGGAAGCCAAAGGTTATGGAAAGGTCTGCGACGTTGAGGACGCCGGTGCGGAGTCCGCCTATGCCGAAATTGAGGAAGTCTACCACCATGAAGCCGTTGAAGCTGCGGTCCACGAGGTTGCCCAGTCCTCCGGCCAGTGCGCTGACCAGGAAGATGGTCTTCCAGAGGTCGCGTTCCCTGAACACGCAGTACCAGAGGCCGTAGAGGCAGAGGAGCGCGGGCAGTACCAGGAGGATGGCGTACTTGAGCCAGTCCGGCCAGCGGGAGCCCATGCTCAGGAAGGCGCCGGAGTTTTCGGCATAGCGTAGCACGACGATATTATAGAAGAAAGAGTAGCCGCGCTTTCCCTGGAGGTAAGCGGCGGCGAGAAATTTGGTGATGCGGTCGAGGCCGTAGTTGGCGGCGAAGGTCAATACGACGAGGATTATGTGTCTGGCGCGGGCGTTCAAGCAGGCCTCCGGATTCCGTGCAATCTACTACAGGGAACAATGTCGAGTATAGACCGTGTTCCCGTATATACGCTCTTTCCCTATCCGTGGCCAGAGCGGCGCAGTATAGTGGCGGATAATGATTGAAATGAAGCATTTTTCGCCATCCCGATTGTTCGCAAAATCCATAGACCCGTACCGGGGGCTGCCGCGCAGCGTGTACACGCTCTTTATCGCGACGGTTGTCAACGGGGCCGGCATCTTCGTGTTCCCGTTCATGGCGTTGATACTGACAAGGCGCTTCGGGCTGTCGGACAAGGAGACGGGGGACATCGTATTCCTGACGACCGTGGCCTACGTGCCGGGAACATTGCTGGGTGGTCGCCTGGCCGACCGGTTCGGGCGCAAGAAGGTGCAGATGGTATCGCAGTTCCTCTGCGGCGCGCTGTTCATTCCCTGCGGTTTCCTGGACGATCCGTACCTGATCGCGGGCTTCATCATAGCGTCGGTGTTTTTCGACGGGGTAACGGATCCCGCCCGTTCAGCGATGAGCACGGACGTGACGACGCCGGGGAACAGGCAGGCGGCCTTCAGCCTGATCTACCTGGGGCACAATCTGGGGTTTGCCGTGGGGCAGATGATCGCGGGTTTCCTGTTCGCTTCAGCCCCGTCATGGATGTTCTGGGGCAATGCCATCGCCATCGGGGCATCGCTCGTGCTGGTGGGGTTGTTCCTGCCTGAATCAAAGCCGAGCGCAGAGGCAGAGAAAGCCAGTCTGGCAACGGATTCGTCGGAAAAGGCACATGAAGGCGGGTTGTGGTCGGCGTTGCGTTCCAGACCGTCGCTGGTCATCTTTGCGGTATTGACGACGTTCTACGCGTTCTCGTATGCGCAACACCGGTTCGCCATGCCGCTGCAGGCTACGGAGCTGTTCGGCAATGATGGGGCAAAGCTGTACGGGTTCATGATGACCATGAACGCCGTGCTGGTGCTGGTGTTCACGACGCCTGTCATCGCGTTTACCAAACGGTACCGGCCCATCTCCAGCGTGGCTTTCGCGGGTGTGCTGTACACGGTGGGGTTCGGAATGCTCGCGTTCGCGCGGCTGCCGTGGATCTTCTTCGTGTCCACGTTCGTGTGGACGCTGGGCGAGATCGTCAACGCGACCAACGAGGGCGTCTATGTGTCTAACCACACGCCGATGTCGCACCGGGCCCGCTTCAACGCGGTACTTCCTCTGATAGCGGGGTTGGGCTTTTCCGTATCAACGCCGATCGCGGGGCGAATCGCGGGCGCGGCGGGAATGGGAGCTGTGTGGATGGTCGTAGCGGCGTCCGCGGCGTTCGCCTCCGTGGGAATCTGGATGCTGGGCCGTTTCGAACTGCGCCGCGAGCGCTCTGCGGTCAGTTAAAGGCCGAGCAGAGCCGCATGGCGATGGTCGAGAAACGGGACAGTATGGAACGCAGCACCATGAGGGTCACTTCCCTGGTCGACACGAGCTTGTCCACGAAGCTGACGAGGGCCGATTCGCGGTAGGTGTAGAACGGCCGGCCTACGGGCCACATGTGCGCCAGGATGATGTCCTGCTCCACGAGGTTGAGCCTGAACCGGGCTCGTGCGTTCCTGAGGGCTACCTTGGCGTGACGGTTCAGGTGAAACGGTGTCTTGTCGGCCCGGCGGTCATACAGGAAGAAGTCGTGGAGCAAGGCGCCGCGGGCCACGGATACTGAGTCGAGACCGAGCCTGCGCGCCATGGAAAAAGCGAGTTTCGATACTGACAACGAATGGGTCAGCGCCGTGCGGTCGTGGTGGCGGAAGCCGTGCATGCTCTGCACGTCGCCGTGGGCCAGGAGCGGGGCTACGATAGCCGCGTAGTCGGGGTCAAGCGATGAGGCATACTCTACGCTATTCACTGATCAATCCTTGATCTTGATGTCGAGCCCGCAGAGGAGCCCGATGACGTGCGGCATGCGGAAGGCTGCCTTGCGGACGTCGTTGGTCTGCGGGTTTATCTCGTATCCCCGCGCATCGGTAAAGTCGGCCTTCCTCAGGTTGGCGTTGTGGAACACGCAACCCGAGAATTCCGTATCGGAGAAAACGGCTGCTTCAAAGTCCGCATTGACGAAATCGCAGCCCGATACGGTGCACCCCGTAACCACGCTCTTCTTGGCTTTAATGTCAGAAAAGTTGCAGTCGATGATCCTGCATCCGCGTGCGGTGATGCAGAAAGCCACCTGGTCGGCCTTGTAGAAGGCCAGTCCCGCGAGCTTGCAGCCGATGAAGGTCGGGTCAAGGAAACGGCTGCCGGTAAAAACGGTGTTGCTGAAATTACATTCGTGAAACGAGCAGTCGGCGAACTCCGATCCGCCCAGATCGACACCGGAAAAGTCACACGTCCGGAACGTGCAACGGGTGAATTCTTTTCCCCGAAGGGTAAACCCGCCCAGGTTGGCGCCCTCGATCGTGGCGCCGTCTATGATGTCTTCTTCAAGCACATCTCCATTCTATCAATATTGTGGGGTTGCGACTAGATGGATGCGCTTGACGATACGGCGAGCGCCGTGTTTGAATCCACGCTTTCCAGCGGAATTCCCGCAGGGCACAACATACGGGGCGACACATTGACATACGGTATTGATTTTGGCACTTCCAACACGGTGGTTACTGTTCGCGATGGTTCAGGCAGCCGGTTGCTCGATCTGGGAGCGGGCGCGGTCGTGCCTTCGTTGCTCTATTTCGAGAAGGACAGGCGGGCCTCCATCGGCGACGAGGCGGTAGCCGACTACACGGAGGCGCTGGGACGGTTCAAAGGCCAGGGCAACCTGTACCAGCACTTCCGCTTTTTCCAGGCGCTCAAGCTTGCGCTCAAGAATCCGCTGTTCCGCGGCACGACGGTGTTCGGCACCTTCTTTCCGGCTGAATCGCTGGCTGGTCTGTTCCTGCGCGAGGTAAAGCAGCGTGCGGACAGGGCCTCCGGCTCCGTCTGCGACAGCGCGGTGCTGGGCAGGCCGGTCATGCTCTCGGATGCGGTTGGCGGGGATGACGACGAGCGCGTGCTGGAGCGGTACCGGGCGGCCTGCGCATATGCCGGCTTCAGGGAGCTCAGCTCGGGGCCTGACCCGGTACCCGCCGCGGCGGGCATGGCTGCAGGCACGTCCGGAGGCGGTGACGGTACCGTGCTGGTATTCGACTTCGGCGGCGGAACCCTCGATGTGGCCATCGCCCGCAGATCGGGTTCAGGGCAGGCCTCTGCGTCGATGTCGATGTCGATACTGGGCAGTTCAGGTCGCGATCTGGGCGGCTACCTGCTCAACGAGGATGTGTCGCGGGCCCGGATCATCAGGCATTTTGGCTCCGGGGGCAAGTTCAGGACGATGAAGGGAAGCTTTCTGGACATGCCGGGCTGGATAACCGACCAGGTGGCATCGTTCTACGCGCTGCCGCTGGGCGACATCGCCGCTACACGAAGGACGGTCAAGGATCTTGTGTACGACGCCCGCCCCGTGGACAAGCCGAAGCTCAAGGGCCTGCTGGACTTCCTTGACCGCAACCAGACGTTCAGCCTGTTCGAGGCGATAGACGGAGCCAAGATAAGGCTCTCCAGCGAGCCGGAAGCCAGTATGGTCTGGGACCTGCCGCCGCATGTATCCATCAGGGAGCAGCTGTCGCAGGTGGACTTCGAGGCCATCGTTGCGCCGCGCGTGGTTCAGGCCCAGTCAGTGGTGGAATCCGCGCTCGAACGGGCCGGCATCAAGGCTGAAGACGTGGATTCAGTGATACGCGTAGGCGGTTCGTCGCGCGTGCCGGCCTTCGTGGCGATGCTGGAAGAGATGTTTCCAGGGCGGGTCAGCGAGGGTGACGTGTTCACGAGCATCGCATCCGGCCTGCTTGCGGCCCACGATGCGGGGCTGTCCATCAGGTAGCAATCCCGCTACAGGCTGACGCGGGTCTCGCAAGCCAGGTTTCGTTTCGCGGCCAGCGCCGCCAGCGCACCCAGGTCATACTTGGAACCGCAAACCAGCTTGACGAGCGCTCCGCCTTCGGACTCAGCCGTTATCGAGGCCTCGAGCACGTTGCGCTTCTTGCGGCCCTTCTCGGCGACGAGGAAGGTTGCCGTATCGGCCGTTTTCCTGAGCGTGTATGGCATGGCCGCCGCCGTCATGAAATCAGATACCAGCCTGACCGTTTCCGCGTACCGCGCTGCCGGGAAGCGCAATTCCACTGAAAGGCGATCGGGGGCCAACACGGCTTCGGACACCTCATAACCGGCCGCTGTGAGCAGGTCCTGGTCGAGCGGCCGGGACGAAAGTAACGTGTACTGGGTGTCGCCCCAGGCTCCAGGCAAACGCACGAGGCCCTCTTTTGACTTAAGGAACGAATCGGACGCGGTCCAGACGGTATCGACGAGTGCAGGCGCGGCGGCGAAGAGCGCACGGCGGAAGAGCACAGCAGAATAGGCGGGAGGTGCCGCGGCGGCTTCCTGCGGCAACCGTGCGCGTACAAAGGTCTCGTACGGCTTGCGTTTCGCGACGACGATGGACTCGATGTCGCGCAGGTCGCGTTCCGAGGCGGCGTCCAGCTCGTGCGTTGACAGGAATTCACGTTCGGCACGTCCTTCAGGGCCGTCGTCGCAGGCGCCGCAACCAGCGCAGGTTGCCCCCATGCAGGAAACCCGCTCCCGCGCCTGCCTGGCGTCGAGGAAGCGCTGGTAGACGATATCGCGGGCTGCAAGGGGCACCACAAAGGCATACGGAAAGGGGTAGCCGCGTGGCTTTTCGTCGAGGTAGGGATTTCCGGTAGCGAGTACGCCATGATCCTGCAGCCAGGCGCGGGCAAAATCCCAGGCGCCGCGGGAGAGGTTGCGGTCGTAGACGAAACCGCGGGCCGCCAGGGCCAGGAGCAACCCAAGGCTACCGGCGGGCGGCAGGGCCAGCACCTGGGAAAGGCAGTATTCGTCGAAGCGCTCGGGAGAGCGGTACTCGAAACCTGCACCCGCGATGATCGACTCAAAGCGGGTGCGGATGGCCAGATATGGGGCCTCATCCAGGATGAGCCGCTCGTAAGCCAGCGGCGTGAACGGCATGCGTATCAGTTCGCCCGCGGAGAACATGATGCGCGGGGCCGCAGGGCGCTCGCTGACCTGGTTGCGCAGCCATCCGATGAAGTTGGCAAATTCGGCCAGGTCGGCGTCACTCTCGAATCCGGACAATATATAGAAGAGCTTTATTTCGCGGGCGCCTTCGCGGACGATGCGCTCCAGCACGGCGCGCAGATCGGCCTCGTGCAGTTCCTTATTGTAGTACGCTCGCACCCGCGTCGAAATGCCCTCGACGCCTATCGTAAACGTGCGCTTGCCGGCAGCCACCTCAAACGTGATGAGGCCCGGGGAGCGAGCGAGTATGTCCACGCGCTGGCTCTGGAAGCTGACCGACCAGAAGGTTTGATGCAGCGCCTTGATGATGTCCACTACGCGGGAATGCGCGTTGAAGTTGTAGCTGGCCAGTTCTATCGAATCGATACCTACGCTGGACTTGAGCCGCCGCGCCTCTGCCATGATGGATTCCAGAGGACGCTCGCGGAACGGTTTGCGTTCCCAGCCTTCAAAGCAGAACGTGCAGAAGCTCGGGCAGCCGCGGGTTATCTCCAGCCGCGACGTGCCGGATTCTTCGCCAGCAAGCACAGGAGGAGTACCGCCGGGGTACGCCTCGGGCTTGGCCTTGGTCTGGGCCACAGGCATGCGGATGGCAGTAGGCCAGAAGCCCGGCACTTCGTGCGCTGCCACCGCCAGCGCGGCAAGCCGCTCGGATCCCTGCACCCGTGAGGCAGCCGCCAGATGCACAGCCAGAGTGCCAACGCTCCACTCGCCCTCACCGAAGAACACCGCGTCCACCAGAGAGTCGCCGGTAGCCTCGTCGTACAGGGCGGCGCTGGCCATGGCGTTGGAGCCGCCAAGCGCGACTATCGGGTACTTTGTTCCCGGCGGGGCGGAATCGCGGCCGGTCCTGGTCGGTGGCAACCCTGAACCCGCAAGGTACGGTGCCAGATTGACCATTTCCAGGGTGTACGCATTTGATACGAGCAACACGTCAAAATCGACCGCATCCTTGCCTGACGCAATGCCGTGCATCAGCGGAACGCCGCCTGATTCCAGCACGGCGCGATCGCGTGAGGTCGGGAAGAATCCAAAATCAATGTACGCGCCGGGCAAGGCCTGACGGACTTCGCGGTAGAGGAATTCGTGGGGCGTGGAGCGCTCGACGTCGCGGAAAGGCGAAAGGCGCAGTATCAGGAAGCGGGCGCCGGCTTCTTCCCAGGGAGGATTGCCGAAATCGCGCTCACCGTGGGCCGTGTACAGGAAGTCTATGGTGGTAGGCTCGCGTCGGCATGGATGCTTGAGGAAATCTTCATGATGCATGCTGTGTTCGCTCAGTCCAGCGTCTGGACAGTCTGGGGCTCGGAAGCGTGGCGGAGAAAACCGGTAGGGGTTTCAGACGATGCACAGGCCATTTCGTCCATGCGCCGCAGGCGGCGCGACAGGTCGCGAGCCAGGTTCATCATCATGATGCCGAACACCTTGGGGTCGCTCTTGTACATGGTGCGCACGCACTTGTTGGAGATGATGACCAGTCGTACGGGCATGCTTGCGGTGACGGTAGCTACGGAAGGCATGACGTCGAGCAATTCCATCTCGCCGAAGGTCTGGCCCTCGGGCAGTTCGACGATGAGCACGCCGCAACGGGTAACCTCGACGCGGCCCTCGACGATAAAGTAGATGGAATCGTTGGGGTCGCCCTCGCGGATGATGGCTTCACCTGCGTTGAAAACCGCGGTGCCCATCAGGGGGCGAATCACGTTGATCTGTTCAACGGTAAGGCCCCCGAACAAGGAATAGGCCTGCAAGGTCCCCGTATCTACCATGGATGGTATAGTACCATGACCCGCCGTTCCTGACAATGCTCTTGCAAGGCAGTACGGCACGTTCGGTGCACTAAAAAGCGGCGGGACGCGGATGATCCGCTTCCCGCCGCCCTGTATGCTGTCATGACGCTCGCCGGGCGCAATAGAGTATCTTTCTGATACCATCGGCGGACAGGCAATAATCGTCCGCCAGCTGGTCTATCGTACGTCCGCAGGCTTTTGCTTCGCGGATGGCCGCGTTGCGCCTGTCCAGTTCGCCCCTGGTACCGTTCTTCTGACCCCAGCCGAGCCGTTCCGGTCCCTGCCTGGGTACGTAGACCAAGGCGCCCTGCACGTACTTCTGAATTTCACTGAGTAATTCCGGCGGCAGTATGCCGTCCGCATTTAAATAAGACATGTTCGTTCCTCGATGGGATGTACGCTACATCCGCCATTGACCGCGAGGAGGAACGAGCTTTTTAGCTTGTTCTCTTCGCTACGCCGTGGCGGCGCCGAGGGTCAGGAGACTGTTAGGATCGCTGTAAAACATCATTATGCACCTCCATGGTACTTGCAAAGATGAACGAGAGTATGCCACAGCGGCTTTTGCTTGTAAACGGCATTGTATCGATATAACCATTCTGTACACTGCAAGCTGGAAAGTACATGTTTACGTATCCTCTCGCTTTCGCGGTTCCAGTCTTGCGGGCATACTTTGTGTGTACCGGTACAGAGCTCAATCCTGCCGTACCGCGGCGGGGAAAGGAGGTGATTGATGATTGATTTTGAGCGGAGGGCTTCGGCCCTCTGAAACGACCTGCGGCCGCCCTTTCAGGAACTCCCTGCAAAGGGCGGCCGCCTTGTTACAGCGGGTTTTAACCTTGACCGTCGCCCCCGCTGGTCGTACCCTCTGATATGGAGGAAAACGATGTCATCCAGAAAAAATACCTTTACGATTGTCATAGCGGGCGCGGCCTTTCTGGCCATGTCGGCTTTTTTGATATGGGCTTTTTCGCAGGCCGGTACGCTTGGCATGTTCCGCTGGGGCTACCGCACGCCGGTGCTGGCCTTGGGCGCGGTCGGGTTGCTTCCGCTTGCCGGAGCGACAGCGGTGCTTGTTCTTCGAAAGCGGAGCGGCAAAATTCCTGCCATCGTCAATGGTATGAGCATAGCCATATCGACGCTCTCGTTGCTTGTCGCGGTTGGCGTATCGCTCTACATTTTCACCAACGCCTATGGAGCTGTTGCCTCTGCAGAACGCCCTACGGTACTCGACCCGGCCAAGGGTTTTCCAGTGCGCACCGGTGCGGACGGAACGCCCACCTTCAGGGTTGCCCTGTCATCCGATCCGCATTACGGTCGCGAAGCATCCAATGCGCAGGCCAGAAGCGCGATACTCAGGCTTTCGCAGGCTGAGTACGAGGCCGGCAAGCTGGACGCGTTCTTTGCCCTCGGTGATACGGTGGAGATGGGCATGGAGGCCGACGACTGGAAGGAAGCCATCGAGGCCATCAGGCGTGACGCCCCTACCCTCCCGTTCGCGGCTCTGCTGGGAAACCATGATGGCCTGATTGGCGGAGCTACCCGCTGGCGCGCGGCCTTTGCAGGGGGCACCGGCCGGAAGGGCATTCCTGAAGGCGGACTCACCGCGTCTTCATGGCGCATGGACGCGGGCAAAGTACACTTCATCGCTCTTGACCTGCTCTGGGGGCCAGAAGGGTTTAGCGCCAGAGAAAAAGCCTGGCTCGCGGAACAGCTTGCAGCGATACCCGCCGACGATTTTATCGTGGTGCTGTCCCACAGTTTCTTCTACTCGTCAGGTTACATCGACGAGGGCTCGGGCAAGGCCTGGTACGACCACGACGAAATGATCCGCGAGGTCGCGCCGCTCATTGCCGGCAAGGTAGACCTCGTGGTCTCGGGGCACAACCACTACATGGAATGGATAGAGACGGACGGTACTGTGTGGGCTGTCGTCGGTGCAATGGGCGGCAAGCCAGACCCCGAACCAACCTACGTGTCACCCGGTTCGGTATGGTTCAGCCAGGGCCGCTTCGGCCGCCTGGTACTGGAACTGACGCAGGCAGGACTGTCCGCCGAATTCCAGGACCACCAAGGCACCCCCCTCTTCCAGCGCACTCTAACGAAGTAATTGAATAAGATTTTTAGCACAGAGCCACAGAGAAGATGAGAAGAAAGGAAAAAAGTCAGAAAAAAGGACTAAGACTAAGACTAAGACTAAGACTAAGAATTTAGCACAGAGACGCAGAGAAGACGAGGTAAGAGAAGATTTTGGTCAGGAAAAGATAGTAAATATGGGCACAGAGCCAGCGCGAACAGTGCGGAGCGCTGGGAGAAGATGAGGTAGAAATTTTGATAAGAAATGAGAAAGGAGAGAACCCAGAGGCTCTCTCCTTTTTTTAGGATCCATATTCTTCATTCATATTCTTTTTCTTTATCTTCTCATCTTCTCTGTGGCTCTGTGCAAAATTCTTTTCTTGTACGCCCCTCGTCTGTTAGCTACCGCTTGCCTTGGTCGTAGATTTCGCCGGCGGCTTTGGGGCCAACGGTCTTGCCTGCAAACGCCACAAGAGCCACGATGGTAAGCACATACGGCAGGATATAGAACACTTCCTGCGGCAGCGAAGCCAGGAATGGTATGTCCTTGGCGTAGTAAGACAGTATCTGCGCAAAGCCGAAGAACAGGCCAGCGCCCAGCACCCCCCAGGGACTCCACTTGCCGAACACCAAGGACGCCAGCGCTATGAAGCCCGCGCCATGTATGGAGGTAACCGTGTACTGGATGTCCTGGGTAAGCACCATGGTCGCGCCGGCGAGTCCCGCAAGGGCACCGGAAATGATGACGCCGGCATAGCGTATCGCGTAGACGTTGATGCCCATGGAGGCAGCCGCTTGCGGGTGCTCGCCGCAGGACCTCAGCCGCAGCCCGAACGGAGTCTTGAACACTACGAACCAGGTCAGTACGACAAGCGCCATGGCGACATAGAAGGTTGGATAGATCTCCCTGAACAGTATGGGACCCATGATCGGAATTTTTTCCAGGAGCGGCACGGTTATCTTGCGGAGGCCCGAGCTGAAGGCGCGGGTTCGCTGCTGATTGAATATGATCTGGCACAGGTACACCGTCATGCCACCCGCGAGGATGTTGAGGGCGGTACCGGAAATCACCTGATCGGCCTTGAGGTTGATGCTGGCGAACGCATGCAGGAGGGAGAACAGCATACCCGCCGCGACGCCGGCGAGGAGTCCTATCCAGGGCGCCATGGGGGTCAGGGGTTCCATCACCACCGTAACTGAAGCGCCGGCGAAAGCGCCGACCATCATGATGCCTTCAAGGGCTATGTTGACGATACCGGAACGCTCGCTGAACAGGCCGCCCAGCGCCGCCATGATGAGGGGAGCCGCGAACATGAGCGCTATGGGGAACATCTCGAGAATCAGGCTGAAGCTCATACGCCCACCTCCCCGGTGCCGTCAGCGGCTGCCGCGAGGGCAGCCTTGGCCGCGCGCTTGCCTTTGGCGAGGTCGAGGATGCGCTCGATGCCCAGCTTCATGGCGACGAACATGACGATGCTGGCCTGGATGATGCCGCCTATCTCGCGCGGTATGCCCGCCGACTGCATGAGCGGACCTGCAGACTTGAGTACGCCAAAGAGGAGTCCTGCCAGCAGTATGCCGGGTGCCTGGGTCATGCCCACGAGCGCGACCGCGATGCCATCGAAGCCATAGCCTTCCGCGGCGGAAAGGGTCCTGCCGAAACTGAAGGTGCCCGTGGTGATGATGGCACCGGCCAGCCCCGCGAAGGCGCCCGCGATGACCATGGACAGCACGATGTTGCGGTCAACCTTCATGCCGGCATATTTTGCGCCGTCCTTGTTGAAACCTACGGCCCGGAGGCCGTAGCCAAAGGTGGTCTTCTCCAGGATGAACCAGAAGGCGATGACGGCCAGGATGACGGGCACGAAGCCCCAGTTGAGCCGCGAACCGTTGGTCAGCTCTGCAAGCCAGGGATCCTTGAGCAGGGCCGTCGTGGGGAACTCCGCCGTTTTGACCCGGTCAACCGAGGTGAACACATTGAGGATGGTCCAGTTGTTGAAGTGCAGGGCCGTATAGTTGAGCATGATGGTAACGACGACTTCGTGCACGTTGAAACGGGCCTTGAGGTAGCCGGGTATCGCGCCCCAGAGCGCACCGGCAGCCATGCCGGCAACGAGGATGAGCGGCACATGGACGAACGTGGGCACCTTGACGGTCAGGGCTACGGCCGTGGCAGCCAGCGAGCCCATCATCAACTGGCCTTCCGCCCCGATATTGAAGAGACCGGTGCGGAAGGCAAAGCCGACGCACAGGCCTGTGAGTATTATGGGCATGGCCTGGATGACCAGTTCGCCGATGTGCCGCGGGTTGAAGCCGCCGGTGGCTATGTTGATGCCCGTAAGGCCCTGAATGATGGCATTGAACATGAGGAGCGGGTTCTTGCCGGTCAGAAGTACCACGATGGAGCCAAGGATGAAGCCCAGGGCCACCGCTACGAGCGGAATGAGAACCTTGCGCCCTTTGGCTGCTTTGTCTGTCATTGCTGCCATGATTATACGGCCTTCCTGACTGAACCGGACATCATCAGGCCCAGTTCGTTCTCGTTGGTCTTGTCGGCGTCTACGAGGCCGACGATCTCTCCGCCATAGATGACGGCTATGCGGTCGGACACGTCCAGTATCTCATCGAGTTCCAGTGAGACGAGGAGTATGGCCTTGCCCTTGTCCCGCTCTGCGATGATGCGCTTGTGGATGTACTCGATGGCACCTACGTCCAGTCCGCGGGTGGGCTGGGCTATGATGAAGGCTTCAGGCGAACGGTCTATCTCCCTGGCGAGTATGGCTTTCTGCTGGTTGCCGCCGGACATCGACCGGGCGAAGGTGGCAGGTCCCTTGCCGGCGCGCACATCGAACTCCTCGATGAGGCGTTCGGCGTTCTTGTGGATTTCTGCAAAGTCCAGTACGCCGTAGTGTGAAAACGGCGCTTTGCCGTAACTGTGGATGACCAGGTTCTCGTCGAGCCTGAAATCCAGGACGAGGCCGTGGCGGTGCCGGTCTTCCGGTATGTGGCCGAGTCCGCGGTCAAGGCGCTGGCGGACAGGCAAGGACGTGACGTCCTGGCCATTGATCAGCACCGAGCCTGATTCTATTTTCGTGAGGCCGGTCAGCGCCTGTATCAGCTCGGTCTGGCCATTGCCGTCGATGCCGCACAGCCCGAGGATCTCGCCGCGGCGAACCTGGAGCGAGAGGTGCTTGACGCCGAGCAGGTTCTTGTTGTTCCTGACGCACAGATCCTTGATTTCAAGCACGACCTCGCGCGGAGCCGCGGGCCCTTTGTCAACCGAGAAGCTGACTTCACGGCCTACCATCATCTCTGCCATTTTTGCTTCACTGGCATCCTTGACGGCTACGGTTCCGATGAGCTTTCCGCGGCGCAGCACCGTGCAGGTGTCAGCCACTTCCTTGATTTCCTTGAGCTTGTGCGTGATGAGGAGGATGGTCTTGCCCTCCTCCACCAGCCTGCGCATGATGCCGATCAGCTCGTGGATCTCCTGCGGCGTCAGCACTGCGGTTGGTTCGTCAAAGATGAGTATTTCGGCATCGCGGTAGAGCATCTTGATGATCTCGACCCGCTGTTGCATGCCTACGGAGATGTCTTCGATTTTTGCGTTCGGGTCTACATCGAGGCCGTAGAGTTTTGACAACTCGGCCACCTTCGAGGCAGCCTTCCTGACATCGATCATCATGCCCTTGCGCGGTTCGAGGCCGAGTATGATGTTCTCGGTGACAGTAAAATTATGCACGAGCTTGAAATGCTGGTGCACCATGCCGATGCCCAGTTCGTTGGCAACATTGGGATCCGTGATGCGGACGGTTTCTCCGCGGATCTTTATGCTGCCACCATCGGGCGTATACAACCCGAACAGTATGCTCATTAACGTAGACTTGCCGGCACCGTTCTCGCCAAGAAGGGCATGGATGGAGCCCTTCTCGACCTGAAGCGTCACGTTGTCGTTGGCGCGGATGCCTGGAAAGTCCTTGACGATATTGAGCATCTCGATGATGTGCGCCATCGCGTGCCCCCAATGGAAGTATATGGGATTTCCCGCCGGTGGCGGAAGTCGTTCAGGATACTATGGAATCAATATTTTGGGAAGAAAAAGCCGCCCCCGGAGGGGCGGCTCGATAGGTCCTGGAAGGAGGATTATTTCTTGGCGGGGACTTCTGAAACCGCCGGGGGACCAGAAGGGATCTTGCCGGCGAAATCCTTGACCTGGGCCACGATCTCGGCAGAGAGGTTGGGGTTGGTATCAGGAACGCCGACGCCGGCGTTCTTGAGGGAGAAAACCATGGTGGTGCCGCCGGGGAACTGGCCGGCCTTGGCGAGCTTGGCAACTTCATACGCAGCCACGTCGACGCGCTTCATCATGGAGGTGAGCACGGCTGACTTGTCGCCGTAGGAACCGTCGGTGTACTGATCCTTGTCTACGCCGATGGCCCAGCGGATGTCGCCCTTCTCGGAGCGTTCCTTGGCTTCCTTGATCATGCCGTTTCCGGTGCCGCCAGCAGCGTGGAAAATGACATAGGCGCCAGCGTTGTACTGCTTCTGGGCAATGGCCTGTCCCTTGTCGGGAGCGCCGAAATCACCGGCGTAGTCGACGAGGACCTTGGCTTCAGGATAGACAGCCATGACGCCCTGCTCAAAACCGGCCTGGAAGCGCTCGATGAGGGGGAACTGCATGCCGCCGATGAATCCGACGACCTTCTTGCCGTCAGCCTTGGCCTTGAGGCCAGCGGCTACGCCGACGAGGAAGGAACCTTCGTGCTCGGAGAACACGGCGCTGACCACATTGGGCTTGGCAACGACGGTGTCGATGACGAGAAGTTTCTGGGTGGGATACTTGTCGGCGACTTCGCCCATGGCCTTCTCGAAGAGGAAGCCCGGGGCGACGATCAGGTCAAGTTTCTCGTCGGCGAAGGTGCTGAGGTTCGGTACGTAGTCGGCTTCGGCGGCAGACTGCAGATACTTGATGTCGGTACCCTTGACGAGGTTGTTCTCGGTGCCGAAGCGGACGATGCCTTCCCAGGTTCCCTGGTTGAAGGACTTATCGTCTATACCGCCGAGGTCGGTTACGAGGCCGACCTTGAAGGCGGGAGCTGCAGGGGCTGCGGGTGCGGCGGCTTCTTTCTTGGCGCAGCTGGTGAAAGCGAGCGCGGCGACGAGAAGAGCGGCGGGTACATTTCGATACTTCATACATGTCTCCTTTTTATCCCCCTCTATTGACGGAAA
>CAXZAJ010000052.1:0-15470 GCA_964293355.1 uncultured bacterium | reverse complement strand
GCCACCGTTTCAGCCGCGGCCAATAAGTCGGGTCTATCAATTCCGGCCCTCGGCCGCCACGAGCCCGACCGGTTGATTGCCGCCGCGGCCTTGGCCCGTTGCGACCTGCTCGTCACCGATGACAAGGGCTTGCTCGAGTACGCCGGTGCCGCGGGGGTGCGAGCGATGGACTGGAGCCATTTCGTCGACCGCATCGTGTTCATGAGCTGAGACCGTTACGGAATTTCGCTTTTCCGCGACACGGGTTTATATTAAAATAATCCTTATCGCGGGAGGGGGGCGTCCTATGGAAACCGTTGATGAATATATTGCAAGCGTTGCGCCTGAAAAGCGCGGAATCGTCGCAGCACTGAGGAACACCATACGCGACAACATTCCCCCGGGGCTGGTCGAGGAGCTCAGCTACGGCATGATTGGATACGTCGTGCCGCTCTCCACGTATCCGGCCGGATACCACTGCGACCCCTCGCTGCCCGTGCCCTTCATCAACCTGGGCACCCAGAAGCACTGCATCTCGCTCTACCACCTGGGGATCTACGCCGTGCCCGCCCTGCACGAATGGTTCGTCTCCGAATACGAAAAACTAGGCTACCGCCACAAGCTGGACATGGGCAAGAGCTGCATCCGCTTCAAGTATCCCGACGAGGTACCCTACGCCCTCATCAAGGAACTGGTGGGCAAGATGACCCTTGCCGAGTGGCTTGAACTGTATGAACATTCTTTGCAGGATCGAAAATCGACGAAGCGGCGCTGAGCGCCTGAGAGGAGTACCACGTGCCTGATTATTTTACCTATACGCTTGATGACATGGACGCGGAGTTCAACGGCAAGCCGTGGAACGGCAAATCGTTGATGGCAACGCTCGACAGGCTGTCAGCGGCGGAGGCCGCGAACCGCCAGACCTGGGAAGGCTACAGCGCCTGGGAAATCGCGTTGCACTGCGCCAAATGCAAGCGCATCGTCGCGACGGATCTCGGCGTTACGGTTCCCGCGTGGCCCTTCCCGGAGGAAGGCTGGTTTCCGTCACCCGCCGAACCGTCGGAAGCTGCCTGGGCCAGTGATCGTGAGCTCCTTGCCGCATACCACGCGGCCAGCATGAAGGCCCTGCGGAATTTCCCCTCGTCAAAGCTGGATGAAGAGATGCCCACCTGGAAGGCTCCCTGGGGTACGGTGCTGGCCTGGCTTGCTACCCACGATGCCTTCCACGGCGCGCAGATACGCTCGATGGGGTTGCCTTCGCTCAAGGCGAAGAAGCACGAATAGGCGACTTGTAAGCGATATATAAAAACAAGGGACACCCTTGGGGTGTCCCTGATGCTCGTTACCTGATACTGCTTACCGGGACATGCCCTCGGGCATGACAGCGATATGGTTGTCGTCGTACATGAGAATCTGATAGGTACCGTCGACGATATCGGGTATATCGACATTGACGAGGCTGAAATCGTAGAGAACTCCCACCTCTGGCGCGGTTGGCAGACCAGTGGTGGTCGCGGTATAGGTAGCAATCGGATCTATCGTCCAGGTGCCAACATTGCCCGTGAAATCGCCATAGAACTCGTAAGTGACATCGGTTGAGGCAAAAATGGCGAAGCTGACTGCCCCGGTATTGTCAATCGTAATCACCCGCTTCATCCATGTGCTTGAAGCATCGTCGTATACTGCGTCGGTGAAGCTGTCGAAGAAGTTGGTGCTAGAACCGATCCGCGTCATACCACCGCGATAGAGTATGCCCTCGATCAGGTTGAAGCGCCAATTCCTGTCTACCTGGTTTTGTCTTGTACTCCATGTTCTGGTCACAGGATCGAAGTCCTCGTCAATTAAAATAGTGAGCAAGTTCGTATCCGTGACCTTCCACGCCCCGCGTTTTCGCGAGTCCTCTACGCCTGTAGCGTCGTACGTATGGCGGATAGCTGTGCCGTCAGCGGAAAGCAGATCCATCAGCTTGCCATCCTGCTGCCACGCTCCGCTCGGCGACGAACCGAAGCCTGCATACTCGACCGCTGTCTCGGTCACCACCGCACTGATAGCCGTACTATCGACATAGACGACCTCGGCCTTGGTGAAGCCGCTCGTGTCGACGTAGAGGTCTGAAAGGGTCCTGGGTTCGATGCCACGGAATTCAATCCTGCGCCAGATGCCCGAGCCATCCTTGCCTGCAACGAGCAGGGTTGTGCCGCTTATAGTTTCGGCACCAGTCAAACCTCTCCAACCCCCCGAGAGCTTTGCGTAGGGTGGCAGGTCGAGCGTGATGCCGAGTGCTGGAAGATCCATGACGCCCGCGCCTAGCCTTATCTCGAACTCGTAACCCGTGGGCGAGGATTAATGGAAGGAGAAGAAACGCGCGCGTCCGAGCGCCGCCCAGGAGGAACCATAGTTGTCAGCCGGAACGTATTCATAGCGTTTTTCGTTTGCACTCACGTCGACTGAGATTCGTTGTGCGTCGACAGGTGGCTTGGCACCCGCGGGAAAAGAAGCCGCGTAGGCAAAGGCAATCTCAGCGAGCGTCGCGGTGGAGGTAGCCAGCTTTGTCTTGTTCCGGAGCATATTGTAGCCGTCATTTACTATGGTGGCATCGTCCTGGGCCAGGAAATCCGGCACGGCCACACGGTAGGTTTTCGTGGGGTCAATGGCGATTCCACCCACCCTTACGGTATCGCCAGCCTGCATGAAGCCAACGTCGTTGGAGATGACTGTATAGCTGAGACCCGCTGACGCCACGCCAAAACCGCCTTGCCCTGCCATCTTGGATGCATGGTGGGCCATTGTCAGGACATCGGAACCCAAGAGTTCGAGGACGACAAGATGGTTCTCGAAGGGATAGGCGGCGGTGGCCTCGGCACGGGGGAGAGGATTCGTCACAAGATTGCCCCGGATTCCGCCCGCGTTCAGGAAGGCGAAGTCCAGGTTGTCCTTCATGATGTCCCCGTACCAGAGCGCGGCGTCCGCCATGAAGCGGCCGATGTCCGGTTGCGAGAGCCGTACGAGCTTTACACCGATGATGGGCGCGGCGATGATGGGCACCAAGTCGGCAAACGCTACCGTGACCTTATAATCTATTGAAATTCCATCATCGCCCGTGAGCGTCAGCGTATGCGGGGCGAGCGGTTCGGAGCCGGGGCCGAAACTGCTCGTGTAGCTTGCCCCTTCTGAAAGCCCGGGGACTAGCGAAAGGGCTGCAAGATCGACAGGCATCTTGAGAATGACGGCCGCGGTCTTCGCGCTTGAATCAATCGTGATGTCCGCATCGATTGTCACGTCGCCAAGTCCCTTGGCTGTAATGGAAAGGAGTTGGGCTGCAGCTGGATCTTCGCCAGAACCACCGCCCGGGTCGAGGGGACCATCACCACAGGAAGTGAATAAGATCAGGAAGGCAAGGCTGACTCTAATCGCAACATGACAGAAACGGTTTTGAAAACGATGCATTGTGTTATCCTTGATATTTGAGAGATGATAAAATAATCTACGCGGCAGGAGTATTTGTCAAGCAAAAGACTACTTGTGACAGGAGACTCTTGTGACAGGAGTAATATTTACATACCTCAGTAATCGTAACTAACAGGGATGCTTGTTCGAAAATCGAAAAAGGCGCGCTGAGCACCTGGCAGATCACGTTGCACTGCGCCAAGTGCAAGCGCATCGTCGCGACGGATCTGGGCGTTGCGGTTCCCTTCGCTCAAAGCGAAGAAGCACGAATAGACTAGCGGCCAGCACAATACTGGCCGCTCTCTACCACTTATTTTTTCGCTTTCAGGTAATCGTATGCGGCCTTGAAGTCCTTGCCGAGGGTCTTCGTGGCGTCGAGCATGGGGTTGAAAGCGCCTCCGGCGAGGTAGCTCTGGATGGGGCTGGTACCACCGGTGGATCCTGGGCCGGTGCCGGTTCCCGCCGCGCTCGTGCTTGTGGCAGCCCGTTCTATGGCCAGCCCGTCCACGAACATCAGTTGCGCCGGGGTGAGTATCTTGTCTTCAATTTCTATGAGCCAGGCTTCCGCGGTCTTGGGTTCGATGCGCTTGGCAGCCAGGATCTTGTCGCCGATGACGACGAGCGCCTTGGCCTGGGCGACGGTAAGGGCGTACTTCTTCTGTTCCTTGTCCATCGTGTGGATGAACCCGAACACGCGGCCCAGGTCATAGACCACTTCAAGCTTTTCCTTGGCGTCCTGCAGGGCAGGGTCGGGCGTCGTCTGGGCAAACAGGGTTCCCGTTGCCATGGCGGCCAGCAATAAAACTGTAACGATCTTCTTCATGTTGTCTCCTTATTCGTAACGTAGTGCTTCAATCGGGTTCAGCCGCGACGCTCTGTACGCCGGGTACCCGCCAAAAAACAGACCGATCAAGACCGAGAAACCGAACGACAATACTACGGAGGCCGTTGTCACCTGGCTGGCCAGACCTCCGAACTTTGAAAATGCCCAGGACGATCCAAAGCCCAGCGCTATGCCGATGAGGCCACCGCCGACGGAGAGTATCACCGCCTCGGTCATGAACTGCGAGATAATGTCGCCTGATTTTGCGCCAAGCGCCATGCGGACGCCTATCTCGCGGGTACGCTCGGTCACTGAAACCAGCATGATGTTCATGATGCCTATGCCGCCGACGATGAGGCTGATGCTGGCGATGCCGCCGAGCAGCAGCGTAAAGGTGCCCGCGACGCCCTGCAGGGTATTGAGGAGGTCAAGCTGGTTGGCTATGTAGAAGTCGGCCACCTCCATGGTCGGCAGCTTGTGCAGCCGCAGCAGTTCCTGCTCTATGAGTTCCTGAGCCTGCCGCATCACGTCACCGGAGGCCGCCTGGATGTTGACGAGGGCGTACTGGTCGGCTCCGGAGATGTAGCGCTTGAACGCGCTGATCGGGATGAATACCGAGGTATCGGCTGTTGCGTCGCCCTTGCGCTGCATGACGCCCGAGATTTTGTAGCTCAGACCGTTGAGCCTGATTTTCTGGCCTGTCGGATCACCCGCGCCCCCGAAGAAGTCCTGGTACAGCTGGTCGCCGATGACGACGACCGGCTTGCGCGCCGCCACGTCCACGGCGGTAAAGAAGCTGCCGATGCCGGGGAACACATTCCTGATGAACGGATACTCGGTGTCGGTGCCCACGATGGTTACGGACAGGTTGACCGCGCCGAACTTTGCCTGACCGCTCGTGCTCGATTCCGGCGCGGCGTAGGCTATGAGTCCGGGGCCAAGGTTCCTGATGGCCGTTATGTCATCGTCGGTGATGGTGGGCACGATGTTGGTGGTGCTCTTGCGGACCAGGCTGCCACCCTTGGGCTGTCCCGAGTAGACGAGGAGCAGGATTGAGCCCAGCGACTGCAGGCTGGTCTCCACTGATTTTTGCGCGCCTTCGCCCAGGGCCAGCATGCCGATGACGGCGCCGGTGCCTATCATGACGCCCAGCGCCGTCAGGAGCGAGCGGATCGCGTTGCTCGTTATGCTGCGCACTGACATGCGCACGTTTTCCATCAATGCCGCGCTTTTCATGGGTTCCAGTCCTTTGCGTTCACGTCGGCGAGTATCTTGCCGTCTTCTATCTGGATCACCCGCTTGGCCTGTCGTGCCACCTTGTGGTCGTGCGTCACCATGATGATGGTCGACCCTTCCTCGTGCAACGAGTGGAAAAGCGCCATGATTTCCACGCCTGTCTTGCTGTCCAGCGCTCCCGTGGGTTCGTCGGCAAGCAGTATGGCCGGCCTGCCTGACAGGGCGCGCGCTATCGCCACTCGTTGTCGCTGGCCGCCCGACAATTCTGATGGTATATGATGCTCGCGTCCCGCAAGGCCAACCTTCGCCAGCATCGCCATCGCAGTTTCCTTGCGCTTCTTGAGCGGCATGCCCTGGTAGATCAAAGGGAGCGATACGTTCTCCAGCGCCGATTCACGCGGCAGCAGGTTGAAGCTCTGGAATATGAAACCGATGCGACGGTTGCGTATTTCGGCCAGCTGGTTCTGCTTCAGGTTGGCCGTTTCTTCGCCCGCCAGCGTGTACGAGCCGGAAGTCGGCGAATCCAGGCAGCCCAGGATGTTCATCAGCGTCGACTTGCCCGAGCCGCTCGGACCGACGATGGCGACGAACTCACCGCTTTCTATTTTGAAGTCCACCTGGTCCAGAGCCTTTACGGTCGTGGGCCCCATGGTGTAATGCCGGGACAGGTCATGAATCTCTATCATGGCTTTCCACCGGAGCCGGGGATGGTGATAGGAAGAACGGACTTCTCGGCGGTTGGGCTGGCCGCCGGAGCGGCCGTGACGCCCACCGGCACTGCGCCAGGGATGATCACCAGTTCGCCTTCTTCTATACCCGAGAGCACGACAAGGTTGAGGCCGTCATTGGCGCCTATCTCCACCCGTTTCTTGACAACCTCGCCGTTCTCCAGCACGTCGAGGTAGCTGCGTCCCCGCACCGATGATACGGTCTTTGACGGCACGACCAGCCCCTTGTCCGACTTGATGAGTATGGAGAAATCAGCGCTCATGCCAGGGCGCAGGAGGCCTGCCTCATTCTGCACGATGGCTGAGACGGTGAATATCGAAATGTTGTTGACGATGTCCGCTATCGGGCTGATCGAGTCGACCCTCGAGCGGATTGATTCTTCACCTATGGAATCACCGGCGATAGTCACCTGCTGCCCGAGTGCCAGCTTGCCGATGTCGTACTCGTCGACTTCTGCCGTGAGCCGCAGGCGGGATATGTCGCCGAACAGCGCGATGGGGTTGTTGGTTCCCATCAGGTCGCCCGGTTCCGCGAACGTCTTCAACACGGTACCGGCGAAGGGCGCTTTGACGACGGCTCCCGCAGCTTCAAGGCGGGCTCGATCGAGGGTCAACCTGGCCATCTTCACCTTGACCTCAGCAGACTCAAAGGCTATTTCAGCATTTTTAGCCGTTTCATCGGCGAGCACAAGCTTGTCCTGGCTGGCGGCCTTGCTTTCAACCAGCGCCTTGGTGTCCTGGGCGTCCCTTCGGGCCCGCACCAGTGCCAGCCTGGCCCGTTCCGCGTCGAGCTCAGCCTGGGTCAGAGCCAGCTCAGCCTGGCTCCGGCTATTACGCAGCGCAGCGTCGTCCAGCGTAGCCACGGAGCCGTCCTTGTCGACGAACTGGCCGCTCCGCTGTATCGACGTAAGGACCGCGTTACCCGACGCCCTGAGCGTAACCTGCTGGTACGCTTCGACGATGGCCGCGCCTTCAACGACCACCGAGACGGTGCCTTTCTTGGCTTCTACCGTTACGGGGCCGGTAGCCACGGCGATGGCGGCTTCCGGTTTTCTGGAAACTACCACGACAGCAGCGGTGGCTCCGACGGCTGCGATGGTTCCAATGATGGTCAATGCTTTCTTCATGGCTTTACTCCATTGGTGGTCAGGCCCGCCAGATCCCACGCCTTTGACGCGGCGATCATGCCGAGATATGCCTGGCCAAGTGATATTCTGGCTTTCTCTACGTTGAGGGAGGACCTGCCCAGCAGCACGGCCTCGGCGGCTTCATCTTCAGGGCTCAGTTGCCCGAGCGCGCGGCGGGGGTGGTTGGCCGCAGAAATTTCGCGGGCCAACCGCGCGCTTCGCTCCGCCTCGCGCAGGCTGTCTTTGGCCTTGAGGTAGGCCGCATACTTGCTGCGTACCGACAGCTCGATACTCTGCTCCAGCGCAATCAGCTTGAGCTCTTCCAACCGCACGGCAGCTTCCATCGTCGACTTTTCTACCGCTGCCTTGGGGTTGATGCTGCCGCTGATGCCTATGGAAACCGAAAATGAATTGTCAGGCGGCTGGGTTTTCACGGTGCTCGATGCCGGGTTTACGTACGGACTCCAGTCCGTTCCCAGCGTGATGACGCCGGAAGCGGTACCGTAGCCTATCGATGCCGAGGCCGACGGCATCGCGTACAGCAGTTTTGGCGTAATGTTCAGATCGAGCGACGAATGGTTTTCCAGATTGCGGTTTGCGGCAGCCAGTTTCTGCCTTTGGGCGAGCACCGCCGGGGAGCGGTCTTTTGCCGCGGACATGAGTATGCCGGGTAGCGGTGCAATCTTTATTATCGCGGCCAGATCAGGTCTGGCAAAAACCGGAATATCGAACACCATCCCTTCCATGGGAGTTCCATGTTCCGCGCTTGGAGAGCCGAGCCCGGGTCTCACGACATCCAGACCCGCAGCGCTCGCGAGGTTGAACCATGAAAGCCTGGAATCGAGGCGGGCCTGGATGATTTTTTCCGCTGCTGCCTGGTATTCAGCCTCCGCGTCTGCCTGGTCAGAGACGCTGGCAAGCCCCCGCTGGCTCTTCTGGTTTACCGTATCGAGACGCAGGCGGGCCAGAGCTGCTTCCTGTTCCATGACAGACATGGTTTCCTGGGCGGAATAGCTCGCGGCATACAGGCCAAAGAGGTCCGTGTAGGCTTTGCCCAGAGAGTCGTCCAGCTCCGCGCGGGCAATTGCGGCCAGTTCTCCTGCCTGGATCTTCCGCTCCCGTTCCGCGGTGCTGGTACCCAGCGGAACGCTCAAGTCCATGCCCACCGCGGTTTCGGCAAGCAGGATTGTACCGGTCTCGTCGTCGTAGCGCAGGTTAGGTATGAGCGACATGCTGACGCCCTGCCAGCCGCTTTCAGCGGCCAGCGTGCCCATTTTCAGTTCAAGCGCGATCTGAGCCAGGCGTACCAGTTCATGATCGCCGGCGCGTGTCAGGATGTCGCTCTGGCTGAGCGTTATGGGTTGGCTGAACGCTGACCCTGAAGCAAGCAGCACGAGAGCCGCGAATGCCGCTAAACGTTTCATTGCATGTAACTCCTGTCATTCAATATATGAAAAAACATATGTAAAGGAAAACTACGCATATAGCTATTCATTGTCAACTTAAAACATAGAGAGAAACTTATATAGCATAAACCATGCCAAATGCTGGACTGAGGACTAAGTTGATGTATTGTATGATTTTAAGCAAGAAAAAGAAAAATGGTTAACACTATATGCTTAGTCTGATGGGTAAAAATTGCGCAGCTGGGGGAAGGAATTATTCCCTGGCTGCGCTACGGTGAACGACGTTGATGGTCTAGAACGAGATGGCCGCCGTCAATCCCAGCTTCATGGAGTCCATCCCGCGTTCACTATCAGTCATGTTCCAGTTGTTGCCGATGTAGCCGACGGGGATGCTGTACGACGCATCCAGCTTGAGCACCCAGAGCTTGGCGGTGGCTCCCAGCGAAACGGTACCATTGTCGATGTTGAACGCCTCCACCAATTGAGAAAACTCACCCGGTAGCTGCTGTGTGTAGCCGGCGCGTACCAGTCCCACGATGAAATCGCCCAGGTTGATCCCGGCCTCGACCCCGGCGCAGAGCTGGCGGTTTACCGCATCACCGACGTTCCTGAAATCAGCCGAGGACATGAAGACGAGCAGGCTCTTCTTCTCTTCGAACTTGTTGTCCGAGGGCATGAAGGACAGCCCAAAGGTCATCGTATCGAGGAAGGCATCGAAGAATGGCGTGTCGTTGTCCTTGTCGAGGAACGGCATCACGTTGTCGTTGTAGACCCCGAGGTTGGCGATACCCACGGTGAAGATAGCTCCTAGCCCCACCTTGAATGATGTATCCGCAGCTTCGGCCGTGTGTGAAACAAGCTCCAGAATATCCGCCATGTCCTCAGCCTCTCCGGCGAACCTGAACGATGTGTCATAGAACGCATCGTTCAGGTAGGTGGCATTGGCACCGATGGCGACAGGCCCAATATTCAGCCCCATGCCCGCAGTCACGCCCATCTGGCGGAACACATGGTAGTCGAGCACGGTATTGGCGTTTGTAGTTCCAGGCGTAATCGCGGGAGTTGCCAGACAGTCGGCATAGGCCGAGACTCCCCAGTGCGGACCGCCCAGGGTGACACGGGGATTGGCCGTTATGCTGTTGATGGCATTATACGAGTTGTTGCGGTACACCAGTTGCTGGTAATACGCTCGCTTCCACCCTTCGATCAGGTTTTCGTAGTCGGTCTCGCCATTGGTCTGGGCCAGTTCTGTGAGCTGGTCGAGGTACGGTTGATCGTCGACGCCAAAAAAGAATTCTTCTTCAGAGTCTTCTCCGTCTGCGTACGTGTAGAAAAACTGGTAACCGCCATGCCCATCGCCGAAGGCGTAGATATCCCGCATGGCGTTGGAGAATGGTTCATCGAAGCTGCGGTTGGCGGTGAGGGCGGCATTGCCTTCGATAGTGAAGTACCCCTTGCGCAGGAACGCGAGGCTGGCCGGATTGTAGAACAGGGCATTCATGTCGTCGCCCACGGCCGTCATGGCGCCGGCGAGGCCTTTGGCTTTGGCATCGCCTGACTGGGCAAAGCCCGATGCGGCAAGACTGAGCATGATGATGCTGATGAGTGCTCGTTTCATGGGGGCTCCTCCGGCACAACAAAGTGGAGGTTGACCCGGATCGAACAGCCAGATTTGTCTGTTTTCAGGGAGAGTATATACCATTTCTGAGCGGTAAATAGTAAATAAAGATAAAAATCTCTAATAGCGCAACATACATATGCACAGATGCATGCTTTTGTAAGGGCATGGAAAATCTCCGCTCATACCCGTATTCCCCCTTTCTCTCACCTCAGGAATCACTATACTGGTCGATAGCACAGAACGAATCGAGTCAAGTCGCGGCGGAGCAAGCGAGGTACTACGATATGCATGACAGAAATACCTTCCAGACGGATTTTTCCGCCCTTCCTGGAGTCACCTTCAGGCAATTCGGCGGCCCGGTCGATTTTATCGGCATGAACGACGTCGTCGAAGCCTGCTCGGCGGCGGACGGGATCGAGTACTCGGATACTGTCGATGACTTTATTCTATCCTACTCCCATCTGGTAAACTGCGACCTGTCAAAGGACTTCCTTCTGGCCGAGTCAGGGGGCCGTACGGTCGGCTATGTCCGGACCGCCTGGGATCCAGAGGTAAAGGGCGGGGGCTACTGTTACAACATCATCGATTACATTCTCCCGGAGTGGCGGAGGCGCGGCCTGGACCGGGTCCTGCTGCACTGGGCGGAGGGGCGTGTCCGCGAAGTGGCCGGGGAACATAAGGCGGACAGCGAGAAGCGCTTCGACATCTTCTGCATGGGAAACGAGAAGAACAAAGCCGAGCTCCTCGAAAGCGAGGGCTATAAACCCGTGCGCTGGTTCGACACCATGGTCCGCCCGTCGCTCGACGAGCTTCCCGCTTTCTCCCTCCCGTCGGGCTTCGAGCTCCGGCCCGCGAAGGCTGACCAGTACCGGACTATCTGGAAAGCCTGGATGGCTGCCCTCGTCGACCATTGGGGCTTCTCAGAACCCAGCGAGGAGCAATACACCGGATGGATGGAAGACAAGCGCCATTTCCAGCCCGAGCTTTGGCAGGTTGCCTGGGAAAGCGTAACGGGCAAGGTCGCTGGCGGTGTCCTCGGCTTTATCGACCAGGCGGAGAATACCAAGTACGGCCGCCTGCGCGGCTATACCGAGTGCATCTCCGTGGGGGCTGACTTTCGGCGCCGGGGCATCGCGCGGGCCCTCATCGCCTCGAGCTTACAGGCCCAGAAGGCGGCCGGCATGACCGAGTCCGCCCTCGGCGTCGACAGCGAGAGCCTCACCGGCGCGACGCGGGTCTATGCTGATTGCGGCTTCCGGGTGGTGCGTCGTGACTGCCTGTACCGCAAGCCGCTGTGACGGAACGGACATGCAACTGCCAGAAAAGCGAAATGCCGCACTCAGTCAGGCCCGGTCATCGATGATATCCAGTATCTCCTGGTCATTTTGCCTTCGTATTCTATTTTAGTTTCCAGTATTCCACCATGCTTCTCTATGGTCTTCTGGGATGCCACATTGGTTTCATCACAGGTAAGCATGAACTCTGTAGCAGCTGTACCCTTCAGTCTTTTGAGTAAAAGCCCGAGCATCAGCGAGCCATATCCCAGGTTTCGTTTCGACGGCCGTAAACCGTATCCGATATGGCCACCATGCTGCCTTAAAATGTCATTGAGCATATGGCGATGATGGATCGCTCCGACAATTCCTGATTCGTCGTCCACTAAAAAGTACAGGGTAGAGGGAACAAACCCGTTTCGTATCGTTTCATCCGTTTCATCATAGTGCCATTTTTTGATCATCTCCTCAAACGATCTACCCTTTGGATCGCTGGCACCCGGAATAATCGTTGCGCCTTCCGTTTCCCACTCTTTAATGTATGAGGCATAGGCATCCTCTGTGATTGAATCAAATCGCACAAGATTCATGATGTTCCTTTCAGATTGGTGGAGCTTACCGACCTCGCCTAGTATGCGCCTTGGGGAATATTGCCTTATTCTTCCGGGACTTTGGTTACTCCGAACAACTCAAGTCTCCCAATATTAAAACTCAGTAATTCCTCATAGCGCCATTTCATAAGCTACAAAATCTTTTCCGAAAACATGAATAGCACCCAGATTCCTGTAGCCCATTCTCTCATAAAGCCTGATCGCTGCCTTGTTTTCTTTGGCGGCGAGATGATGCGTCGCTCCATAACCACTTCGCCTGGCATGATCGTTTACATGGTGCATCATCTTTTCTCCGATACCTTGTCCTTGGTATTCAGGCCCTACACATAATCGTACAAGAAAGCATGATTTTACTTCTTTCCAGTCTAGCGACTCCAATTCGTCAATTTTTTCATCTACAATTGAAATTGCTGCTGTTATAGTACCGCTTCGTTCTAAAACATATACACATCTTTTTAGCAGATCATCTTTCAAGATCTCGCGATTTGGGTAATCATCATCCCAATCTGAAGTACCGTCAATGGTACCCTTTGCCTTTACGGCAGTGTACATGTCATTGTTGATATCTTCCTCTTTTTCCAGGGCAAGTCTGAATATTTCCATTGTGAAAATCCCTGCTTTCAAATCAACGATGTAATCCAACTCCATTACCTTTGATAATGGGACCGAATCTCATGGCTGCAAGCTACTTATTGAACGACCAGTTCATCCGAACTTACAACGCGTGTTTGTATCCCTGGATACTCTACGAATTTTATACCTATATTAAATTCACTTATAATATCTTCCGCGTACAGGGTTCGTTCCTCTGAAAGGCTGATGTTTTCTGTAGTATGCGCATCGCTTATCAAGGTCAGATCATAGCCCCTGGTCAAGGCCCCAAAGGTAGTCGCTCTGATACACCAGTTCGTCGCCGTGCCAGTAATGATTACTTCGGTGATGCTTAGATTCTCGAGTATTGTATCCAGACCGGTTTCTTCGAACGCGGAATTACATCTCTTCGTGATCCGGTAGTCTTCCTTGCGTATGTCCAATTCTTTTACAATTTGCCATTGAGCGCTGTCTTCCGGAAGTTCATCATCGTTCGTGTGTTGAACGAATATGATTGGAATGGTACCGTCTCTTGCCTTCTTGATGACCTTTGCAATATTGGAAACTACAGCATTCCGGTTGTATGCATTCTGGACAACACCATTTTGAACATCGATAACAAGCAGAGCCGCTTTTTCACCTGGTCTGATTTTCGCCATCTGTATGGTTCTCCTCATGTTTATTCAGTCGGCCGAACAATGTGAATATTGTCAATCTATCATGATTCCTTTCAGCCCGCAGGACTGGAGATGCCTTCAAGCGTATCCGGCAATTATTATAAAAGCTGTTCACAAAAGCGATAAAAAATCTTGCATAAAGAAGAGTTTCTCCCGGCGGAGCGTAAAACTTCTGACCAACCCGGCGGATTCCAGGGCATTCAGATACTATGACTGGAATATCTACCATACGATCGAAACGTTACATTTGTTGTGCTTCTGTCTCATGCCGGTTTGATCTGGTCGTTGTCGATCAGGCTTAGATGCTGATGATCAGCCCCTCCAATGCCTCAACGCCTCGAGCGGCTTCAGGTAGAGCATCCGCGGGCCGACAAAGCGCATGATGGCACGTATCTTCTGCCGCTGCGGATTGGCGTAGCAGTGCGTAGGGCAGAGCAGGCAACTCGTTTTCGTTTCACCATACCGGCACTGGTCAAGCCGGTTGATGGCGTACGCAAGAAGATCGCCACACTCGGAGCAGGGCTCCACTCCACCATGACGTTTGCGGCAGTAATACCGCACCATGAAACGGAGCGTGTTTTTCTCTGATTCGATACGGGCCATATGCTATGTTTTTTCCTCACAAGTCTTTTTTAGCACTTGGCGCATTCTACCGTAAGTGCTTCGCTGTTTCACCCCATGGAGATTTCCATGGCATTATTGGCGATATTCAGGGTTGTGTGGGCTTCATATGTTTACGTGCCACATATTTCTGCTTGGGGCTTTTGGGCTTGTCCGGAATGGTTTGTTCAAGCAAGCCTTCTGCAAGCAAAGCCTGAAACTCGTAACGCAAGCGGGCGAGCCCCGCTTCTTTAAGGAGCTTTTGCATGCGACTGATACCGGTACCCATTTTTTCTATATAATCTATGCGTTGCATCAAATTAGCGATATTGGGGTTGCGCAAGAGACTGGCTGATCCAAAATCTTCTGTCTTGAGGCCCTTAGGCAAGCCCCCGGGGCTGGTTATCTCTACGCGGTCATCGAAGATCTCCACTATCACGTTAGTGCCTTTCTCAGTAGCTTATTGTAAAAAGTGAATTCACTCATACCCAAGCTCCTTCAAATACCTCGCCAGTTCACTGCTCGCTGTCATTGCTGAGCTCTGCTTCAATTTCTTCAATACTCGGCAAGCTGCCTTTCAGATTATCTGGTAGAGATTGAGTCAGTTGGTATTCTGATACACCCATGGGTTTATGAATATCGCTGAGCGCATATTCTGCGACTACCTTGTCCTTGCCTTTGCATAACAAAATCCCGATAGTCGGTGCATCACCCTCTTTGCGAAACTGTTCGTCAATGGCTTTGATGTAAAAGTTCAGCTTGCCGGTATGTTCCGGTTCGAATTCTACAGTTTTAAGCTCAATTACCACATAGCAATGCAGGCTCGTGTGGTAGAAAAGCAGGTCTATGAAAAAATCCCGCTCACCTACATGAAGTGGATACTGCCTGCCGATATAGGCAAAACCGGCACCCAGTTCGAGCAGAAAATGCGTAATATGGTTGACTAGAGCCTTTTCAAGATCGAGTTCGTTATAGTCTTTAGACATGGTCAGAAAATCAAAAATGTAAGGGTCTGCTGGGCAAGGTCTGATTGTGGGTTTGGCAGGGACACGGCCAAATTGCTTGTCGCTTTACCTTCACGATTATACAATCCGCTTTCAATCTGATGCACCAGAACACTTCGGCTCCAGTTGTTCTGGATGGTCTGCTGGGTGTAATAGACCGCCTCTTTGATATTCTTGCATTTTGAAATGATTGCGATATTGTGACCCCAGGGAAGTTGGGCTACAAGCTGTTGCACTGTTTGGCCAACAGGCTGTTGGCTAATTGTATCCGGTTGACTATAAAAGAGATACGGCTCTTCGCTACTTTATGTGGGTAAACGACCCATTTTGCCAGCGACCATGTATA
>CAXZAJ010000051.1:0-15868 GCA_964293355.1 uncultured bacterium | reverse complement strand
TGTCATAGGCATTATTGGTACGCATGCCTATCTGTACGGAATGCGCAACGTCCAGCATGCCTTCACGGGAGGCATGGTAGAACATGGTGCCGTGGTCGAACCGCTTCTCATCCTCGGTCCAAGTGTCTGAATGGGCATCAAAGTGTACGAGGCAGAGCGGGCCGAACCGCTCGGCGTGGGCCTCGAGGATGGGGTAGCTGATGTAGTGGTCGCCGCCGAGCGCGAGCAGGGCCGAATGCTCCAGGATCTCGCCGGCAAATCCGCGGATCGCGGCGTGGAGCGAATCGGGGCGGCCAGGATCGACGGGGCAGTCGCCATAGTCGGCTATGGCCAGCTCGGCGAACGGATTGCGCTTCCACGGCCACGGTGCGTCCCATGACATCAGCGAGGACGCGCGCCGTATGGCTTCGGGGCCGAACCTGGCGCCGGGCCTGTTGGTCACGAACGTGTCGAGCGGAATGCCGGCTACGGCTACATCGACGCCCAACAGGTCCTTGGTATACTTCCTGCGGTAGAAACTCTGGATGCCGGAAAACGAGGGCTCGGCATACTGCCCGCGGTAATCGGGGGCGGTGAGGGCCGCATCTATCATCGAGGCCATGGTCATGGCTCCTTGGTAAGTCGACGGAGCGGCGGTTAGGCCGCCCGGACGGATAGACGAGTATCGAATCGAACCAGCGCATGTGTCAACGGCGCACATGACAACCGCGCACGGTTGATCGGATGCGCGGCTCTGGTGGTATACTGCCACGGAAACCCGGAGCCTGAAGGATGTACCGATGACAAGCGAATACAAGGGTGATGCAGAACTGCTCCGCAAGCGCCTCTCGGCGATCATGGCGACCTCAGGCATGGAGCTGTCGAGCATAGCCGCGGCGGTTGTCATGAAAGATGGCACGCTGGCGGAGGCCTGCGTGGGCAGGCGGTATATCGATCCAGGCGACCCGGGCCTGGACAGGCCAGCCACGGCAGACACCCTCTACCGGGTTGCGTCAATTTCAAAGATAGCGTCCGGGCTCCTGGCCATGATCCTGGTGGACGAAGGCAGATTCGACCTCGACCGTGACCTTTCAGACTACCTCGGCTTTGCGCTGCGCAATCCGGCCTACCCCGACGTTGCCATCACCGGCGCCATGCTGCTGTCGCACGTGTCATCCCTCCGCGACATCGAATCGTACACCATGCCGCTGGGCGGCAGCCTGCGCGATTTCTTTGTGCCTGGCGGCCGCGGATGGGAAGACGGAGGCCACTTCGCGTCGCCGGACGCGCCAGGCGCGCCTTACACCGCAGGGCACGACTACGCGCCGGGGCGATTCTATACGTACTGCAACCTCGGGTACGGCGTGCTGGCCACCGCCATGGAGGCGGTCACCGGCGAACGCTTTGACACGCCCGTCCGCGGGCGGGTGCTGGAGCCGCTGGGCATGGAAGCCGCCCACAACGTCAACCTGCTGTCTGACGATGCCTTCAGCCGGCTCGCCCCGCTCTACCGCAAGCTGCGCGAGCGGGTAGACGAGCCCGATTCGCCCTGGGTCGCCCAGGTCGACGATTACCGCGGCAAGCGGCCCGCGATCGGCTGCGCACTCCTGCCTGGATACTCGGCCGACGATCTGGATCGGTACGTTCCTGGTACCAACGGAACTCTGTTCTCGCCCCAGGGTGGCATGCGGGCTTCAGTGCTCGATCTGACCAGAATACTGCGGCTCTTCACAGGCCGCGGAGTCATCGACGGCAAGCGCATCGTGTCTGAAGCGGGCATCCGCCGCATGATGACCCCCGCGTGGCGCTATGACGCCGTCCTCGGTAACGGCGCCCCGGACCACGGCATCGACAGGGAATGCGGCCTGGCCCTCATGCATGTAACCAACGACTTTGACGGACTCGGCGGCAACAGGCTGCGCAAAGGCGGCGGCCCGGCGCTCTGGGGCCATCACGCCGACGCGTACGGCCTCCACGGGTCGCTGATGTTCGACGCCGACAAGGGATACGGTTATACCTACCTCATCGGCGGCACATCGGTAAACCCGGACCTGTACCGAGGAAAGCATTCATCCTATTTCGTATGGGAAGAGCAAATTCAGGAGGCCGTGCTCGACTTTATCGAGTAGCGGGCCAATCCCTTACTTGCCCTGCCCGTAGAAATTCTTCGCAAAATCCTGCATCGCCTTGATGTCGGCGGAGTCGATGAGGCAGGGTTTGCCGATGGACCGGGCCAGGATGTAGATGTGGGCTGACTTCTCCACCACGAAGATGATCTTGACGGCGGCAGCAAAATCACCGCCCACGCAGACCGTGCCGTGGTTCGGAATCAGCACCGCGTTGTTCTGCCCGAGCGCCTTTACGACATTTACCGCAAGCTCCGGAGTGCCGGGGAGCGAATATTCGCAGTTGATTATTTTGTCACCGACGATCTGGACGAAGTCCTCGCTGATGCCGGGTATGTCCTCGCGCAGGACGCCGAAAACGCTCGAGTAGATCGGGTGCGTATGGATGACCGCGTTGACGTCCTTGCGGGCATTCATGATGGCGATATGAAAGTTGTACTCGATGGACGGCTTGCGGTGGCCTTCAACCACCTTGAACTCGCTGTTCATCACGACCACGTCGTCCTCGGTGATGTCAGGATACGGCATGCCGCTGGGCTTGATGTAGATCAAGCCGGTTTCCGGGTCCCTGATGCTCAGGTTGCCCCAGGTTCCAACAGTCAGCCCCTGATCGAGCATGTAGTTGCCACCATCAACAATTGCTTTCTTGAATTCGCGTTTGCCTATGCTCATCTCATCCTCCGGAAGTGCCACATTCAAGCAGATATAAAATTGACGTTACCATATTCAAGCCGGAATTGGTACTATCCGGGAGGTACCTGCACCAGGCATAAGCACCGGGCAACTTTTTTTTACATTACACCATCATTTCTTTACATCAAGAAGAATCGCCTTGCCGCAGGCCTATGCTCAGTCTGCCGCCGCAAAGCCTGGTCACAAGCAAGGCCCCAAGCGGTAATCCCGCACGTACTGGAGCATCCCATGAAAACCACGATGGACTACCGGAAAGCAATTCTGGTTTCGCTGCCCTTCTTCGCCATCACCATATTCTGGCAGGCGTACGACACGATCATGCCGCAGATCCTGGTGTACCACTTCGGCATGAACTCGACGACGCTCGGCATGGTCATGGGCATCGACAATCTGGTCGCACTCATCTTCCTGCCGCTCTTCGGCGCGCTGTCCGACCGCATCAACTCGAAGATGGGCCGCAGGACGCCGCTTATACTCTGGGGCACCATCGGCGGCGCGGTCAGCTTCGTGCTGATGGGTCTGGCCGACAATGTGCAGCTGGCCAGGCTGGCTGCGGCCGGCATTCCCGCCAAGTTCGCCGCGGCGACCACGGGAGCGGCCAAAGCCGCACTCATCGGCGAGGTAGCCGCCATCCAGAAAGGCAACATGGGTACCTTTGCCCTGATGATGGGCGCTCTACTTCTGGGCGTGTTCCTCATGTCGCTGTTCCGCTCCCCTGCCGCCGCGCTGGCAGCCGACGTGTTCATCCGCCCGCAGCGTTCCAAGGGCAACGCGGTGCTCAACATCCTCGGCGGTCTCGCCGGCGTGGTGTTCCTCGTGCTCAACAAGAAGATGGCCAGCCTGTTCGGCGGCTACATGAACCTGATGGCAGTATCCGCCATCGTTATGCTCATCGCGCTGGCCGTATACATGCTGTTCGTACGCGAACCCAAGCTGGTCAAGCAGGTTGAAGAAGACAACAAGCGGCTCGGGCTGACCGAGGAGATAGATTCCAGAAAGGGCGCCAAGCTAGCGCCCGAAGTGATGCGCAGCCTCATCTACATTCTGGCTGTCGTCATTTTCGTCTACATGGGCTACAACGCGTTCAGCACCCACTTCGCCATCTACGCCATCAAACAGCTCGGCATGACCCCATCCAGCATCTCCGGGCCGCTTTTGGTGCGCGTGTTCTCGGTGCTCATCTTCGCCATACCCTCGGCCATCATCTCCACGAAAATCGGCCGCAAGATGACGGCCCGCATCGGTCTCGTCATCCTGGCGGTCACCGTCTTCATGATCTACTTCCTGACGCCCGAGACGGCCAGGTTCCTGAGCCCGATCTTCATCGTATACGGCATCGGCTTCGCGATGGTCAGCGTGCACCTCGGCCCGATGGTCGTGGAACTATGCTCCAGCGCGGACGTGGGCCGCTACATGGGCTACTACTACCTCGCCACTACGGTAGCGCAGATCGTCACCCCCGCGCTCGCGGGCATCTTCCTGGACAGTTTCGGCCAGCGGACCATAGCGCTGTACTCGGCCGTGTTCATGGTCATCGCGTTCGCGGGCACGTTCTTCATCAAGCATGGCGACGCCAGACCGGTAGCCATCAAGGCTGCCGACGTCCTGGGCGCAGCAGACTAAAAGACAAGGGACAGCATGGCATTTTTCGGTTACACGCTTGCAGCACTGACCCTGGCAGCCATTCTGGCCTTCCTGTGGCTCCTGGCACCCGCGCGCCCATCACGGGCAATGCGGGCCGGGCTGCGGGGACAAAAGTATGCGCACCGGGGAATATACGACAACGCGGGCTCCGCGCCTGAAAATTCCATGCCTGCTTTCGCCGCCGCCGCTGACAAAGGGTACGGCATCGAGCTGGACATACGGCTGACCCGCGACGGCCGCGTCGTCGTGTTCCACGACGGCTCGCTGGAACGGGTCTGCGGCCTCAAGAAGCCGGTCGACGCGCTCTCGCTCGCGGAACTCAAGGAACTCAAACTGCTCGGCACCGAAGAACGGATACCGGAGTTCGGCGAGTTCCTCGCGCTGATGGCCGGGAGGGTACCGCTCCTCGTCGAGTTCAAGACCGGACTGCCCGGCAGCAGCGTGGATACGGCAAGCGCATTGTGCATGGCGGCGATGGCACTGCTGGATGCCTACTCAGGCCCTTACGTCATCGAGAGCTTCGACTACCTGGTGCTGGAATGGTTCCGCAGGCACCGCCCCGCCGTGATGCGGGGGCAGCTGGGCATGGGGTTCCAGTGCTACGTCCCGGCCATCGGCAAGGCCGCGGCCGAGGCCATACCGCTCTACAGAAGGAAGATGCTGTCATGGCTCCTCTATAACCACCGGAGCAGGCCGCACTTCATATCGTACCGCTTCCAGGACGCCCGATTCGGGGTGTCGATGTGCCGCGCGCTCGGAGCGATGGTCTCGGTGTGGACAGTAAAAACCGCGGCAGAGGCTGCGGAATTGATGCCCCGCTACGACGCGATCATCTTTGAAGGATTCCTGCCATGACGACTCAGTACGCAGTTCCTGAATGCGCACCGTTCTTCAGAGAAAATTCCGGCACTGACTGCTGCCTGTGCATCCACGGCTTTACCGGCTGCCCCGCCCTGTACCTTCCCCTCGCCGACCTGCTCTTCAAGGCAGGCTACAGCGTCTCGGTACCGCTGCTCGCGGGCCACGGCACGGCTCCGGAGAACCTGCGCGGCGTCAGCGAACTGCAATGGTTCCAGGACATGTCAGAAGAACTGGGAAAGTTGCTTGCCCGCTACACGAAGGTGCACCTCATAGGCCTGTCGCTCGGCGGCGCCATAGCCGCCTGGCTCGCGGCGACCTACGCGGGCAACAGGCACCTGGGCCGGCTGGTCATGCTATCGCCAGGTCTGGGTCTCAAAGACAAGAAATTCTACGGCATCGACTATGAAAAAACAGAAGACAGCCTCATCCCGCTGCCACGGCGGCCGCTCAAGGGCGACGACCTGGATTCCAGCCGCTATGGCTACCCGGCGATGCCACTGCGCAGCGTGGGTCAACTGATCCTGGCGGCAGACCGCGCCAACAAGGCGCTCGGCGGCATCCGCGCGCCCACGCTGTTCCTGTATACGGCCGCCGACCAGATCGCCGACCCCGCGGCCTGCGACAGGGCCGTAACCGCGATCCCTTCGCTCGAGTCCAGCTACCGCTATGAAACGGGGGAACACAACCTGCTCCTGGGGCCGGACCGGCTCGAGGTACTGGCGAAAACTTTGTCGTTCATCGGAGGTGCTTGAACTGAATCAGGACGAGTATCAGATACCGCGGGCGACATGGGCAGCGAACAGGCTCTTGACCGCCTGAGGGCTCATGCTGAACCGGATGTCCTCTCCCGTATCCAGGCGCAGGCTCTTGTTGGCTACCGCATGCACGTAGTCAAGATTGACGAGAAAACTCTTGTGGCAGCGCAGGAAGCGCGCGTCGCCGCAGAGTCGCTCGAACTCGTCAAGCCGCAGGTAGAACTCCAGGTCGCCCTGTTTGCGGCAGTGCACGGTGACCACCCTGGCGTCGCTCTCGGCGTACGTGATGTCGCTCAGGAGCAACCTGTAGTGGCCAAGCTTGTTGCCGAGCTGTATGGAACGCTCCTGCCTTCGGGAGAGGCTTTCCATTGCCTGGTCGAGCGCCATGGTCACATTCCTGACGGCAAGGGGCTTCAAGAGGTACTGGAGCGCATGCACCCCATAGCCGTCTATCGCATGACCGCGTGAATTGGTTGCAAAGATGATGCAGCACTCCGTGTCGAATTCCCGGATTTCCCTGGCTATGTCCACACCATTGGCCAGTCCCATGAACACGTCGAGAAAGATGATGTCGAAGCTGCGTCCCTTTCCCGTCGCATGAAGCAGGTCTTCACCGGAGCTGAAAACGGCAATGTCGAAGGCAAGCCCTTTCGTGCGGGCATACCCGGAGACGAGTCCTTGGAGGTTGTCGAGTTCCGGGGTTTCGTCGTCGCACAAGCCAATGCTGACCATATCGTATTGATATACCATGTCCTTTGGTATATGAACAGAACGGAAGGTACAATCATGCTCTTCAGTCCCGTCATACCGACTATAACCCTCTTGGCCCAGCTGGTCATCGAATACAGCACCCTCACGAAAAAAAAGCCGCTTGCGCTGCATGTACTGGTGCGGTCGGTCTCACTTGTATTCGTGTACGGAGGACTCTTCCTCCTCAACCATTACGGAGTGCGCAACTACCCGGTGTACTACCTCTTGACCGCCGCGTACGTACTCGCCTGCGTCCTGCTCTTCGAAGAGAGCGCGACTCAGAAGCTGTTCCTGTATTTCGTCAACTGGGGTATCACGAGTTTCGTCTCGTCACTATGCGGCTGGATCGCGTACTGGCTGGCAGGGGGAACGGATGCCGAATCCATGGTGCGCTACGCGCTCTACGCGTCCAGCTACCTGGTCATCATCCCGGTCTACCTGAAATTCTGGCGGGCGCGGGTCAAGGAAATGCTGGCCGTATTCGAGAAGGGCAACCAGCTCTACGGCTTCTATCCTGTACTCACCTTCATCGTGTTCAACATACTCTTCGGACCGACCACAAAAATCCATACCCCCTACTGGTTCGTCATCATGGTGCTTTTTGAAGGTATCATCCTGTTCAGCTACTACCTGCTATTCTCGCAGATCTACGCGGTCTTCAACCGCATGCGAGTGGAATCGCACCTGAGGAATACCGAGCGTTTCGTCCTCTTGCAGAAAAAATATTACGAACAGGTCGACTCGGGAATCCGCAGCCAGCGGGAACAACTGCATGACACGCGCCATCACCTCGTGGCCATGGCCTCGCTCCTGGGAGCCCGGGATTATGGTGCCCTGGAACTGTACATCGAGCAGATGGTAGAAAAAACCAGCCGTCCCTTCCCAAAGCGGTACTGCGAAAATACCGTGGCGAATGCCGTAATCGGCGGATACATCAAGCTGGCTGAGGACGAAGGCATAGCCGTGTCGGTGGAACTCGAACTACCGGAGGGCATGGGCATCGACGACTACGAACTCTGCACCGTTTTTGGCAATGCGCTGGAAAACGCCATAGAAGCGTGCCAGCGAATACCGCCGGGTTCCGACGCGTTCGCCAAGCGCTTCATGGGTATCAAGTCCAGACTGCACAACGGCCGACTCATCTTCCGCATCGAGAATTCCATGGAAGACGATATTTTCATCGACCGGGACGCGCCGAAGTCGAGCAAGGGCTCGCTGGGCGGCGTAGGACTGGCGAGCGTCCGTAGCGTCGTTGAGCGATACGGCGGGTGTCTGAGTCTGGAACCCGACAGCCATTCGTTCGTACTGTCGGGGGTTCTGTACCCGCAACCAGCTTGACGTCTCCTTCCATTCCGCAGGGAAATAACCAGCCCGGGGCTTGATCCCGCCCCTTCAGCGATGGGATAGTGTTCCATCACCCGTCATCCGAGGCTCCCCGCTATGAAACGTGTTCCATCATGGCTTCCCATACTGTCCGTCCTTGCCGGGACCACCCTCGGCGCTTCGAGCGGGCTGTACATCAAGAGCACCGGCTTCTCGAGCCTGGCCATGAGCGGTTTCAGGATGGGAATCCCGTTTCTCCTGACGCTGCCATCGATGTTGCGCGGCGGCCAGGCCCTGGGTACACCGGGGCAGCGGAAAAGCCTCTGGCTGGCTTCTTCCATCAACGCCGTCAGGATGCTGCTCTTCGTCATGGCCTACAAAATGACCTCGGTGGGCAATGCCGTGGTGCTCCTGTACCTGTGGCCCATTTTTGCGCTCGTCTTTGATGGCATCCGGACGAAACAGGCCCCCGGCCCGGCCCGCATCGGCCTCGTGGCGCTGTCCTTTGCCGGAGTGGTCGTCATGAACCTGCACCGGGGACTTGGCCTCTCGGGGACCGACCTGTACGGCAGCCTCCTGATGATCGCAGCCTCGGCTGGCTTCGCCATTACCGTCATCATGTTCAAGAAGGCCCTGGAATCAGTGCGGGAGACGGACGCGGTGTATTTCCAGAACGCGGTCGGGGCCGTCATATACCTGCCCTTCCTCATCGCCGAACTGGGCTCGGCTACCGTACCGGATGTCACGGCCGGCGTGGCGTACGGCGCCCTGGTGGGCATGGCCGGTTTTTTCTGCTTTTTCTTTGCCATGAAGCGCCTGCCGATTTTCCAGTACGGAGCGCTCGCCTACTCCGAGGTTCCCATCGGCGTGCTGCTGGGCGTACTGGTACTGAAAGAATCCTTTGCCCCCAACCAGCTTGCCGGCGCGGTCATCGTCGTTACGGCCAGCTTCCTGGCGCAACGGCTGCGGAGCAAAGCCCGCTGACCGCATACGTGCTGCCATGGAACGATACAGGACTGGCCTGAATCCGGAATTCTCCCCACCATAAAAAGGGGCCGCCTTTCCGGCGGCCCCAACATTGATCGATCACATGATCAGAGGATCAGAAGCCCAGCAGCCTGGGCAGGAACAGCGATATTTCCGGTATGAACGCGATCAGGAACAGCGCAAGCACTTCCATGATGATGTACGGCCATATGGCCTTTGACAGCTGGGCCAGCGATATCTTGGATATCGAGCAGGCCACGAAGAGGCAGGCGCCTACGGGCGGCGTCATCAGCGCGATGTTGAGCGACAGCACCATCACCATGCCGAAATGTATCGGATCCATGCCGATGCCGACTGCGATGGGGTGAAGGATCGGCCCCAGGATGATCAGCGCGGCCGCGATGTCCATGAACATGCCCACGATGAGCATCAGGACGAGGATCATCAGCAGTATCAGCTTGGGACTGTTGGTCGTCTCCAGCAGGAAGGCTGCGATAGCCTGCGGTACCTGGTTGATGGCAAGCACCCAGCTCAGGATGCCCGCCGCTCCGATGATCAGGAACACCACGCCGGTGATCCTGGCCGTCTTGATGAGCATGGGCGCTATGTCCTTCAGGTTCAGCGTCTTGAGCACGAAGAAACCGATGACCAGGGCGTAGAGCACGGCGATGGCGGCCGCTTCAGTCGGCGTAAAGACGCCGGACAGGATGCCGCCCAGGATTATGACGGGCATCAGGAGCGGTATGATCGCGTTCTTGAAGCCGACCAGCTTCTCCTTGAAGGTAGTCTTGAGCCCCTTGGGATAGCCGCGCTTGTACGACAGGTAGGTCGTCATCAGCATGAGCAGGGCGGCGAGCGTCAGTCCCGGAAGGAAGCCCGCGGCAAAGAGGCCTGCTATCGACACGTTCATGAGCGAGCCGTAGATGACCATCATGTTCGACGGCGGTATCGTAGGACCGATGATGGACGAAGCGGCGGTGACGGCGGCGGAGAAGTCCGCGTCGTAGCCGTCATCGACCATGGCCGGTATGAGCATGGTGCCGATGGCCGCCGTGTCTGATACGGCCGCGCCGGTCATGCCGGCAAAGAACACGCTGGCTATGATGTTGGCGTGGGCCAAGCCACCACGTACGTGTCCCGCGAGGATTTTTGAAAAGTGGACGAGCCTGACGGTAATGCCGCCCCTGTTCATCAGTTCTCCGGCGAAGATGAAGAACGGCATGGCCATCAACGTGAACATGTTGAGGCCAGAGAAGTACTGGAGCGGTGCCATGGAGAACAGGCCTATGCCCGAGTCCATGAGGTACAGCCCTGAAAGCCCCGCGAGTCCGAGGGTAAAGCCTATCGGCACCCCGAGCACGAGGAGGGCAAAGAAAATGATTGCAACGGATAAAAACACGTTCCCCTCCTAGATGTCGATGATCTTCATTTCAGCTGGCTTTTCTTCACCACGGAAGAATTTGAGGATGTACATGATCGTGAGCTGGATGATGCTCAGCAGCATCGCGACGGGTACCGCCGCATAGGGAATGAACATGGACATGCTCATCGACTGCGTCTGCATGAACTTGCCGTCACGGGTCATGGCCAGTGAATAGTAGAACATGACGCCCACGAAGCCCATCACCAGCAGGTAGATGGCGGTATGGAATGCCAGACGGAGCGGTCTTGACTTGATGGCGTCCAGAATGACCGTAAGACCGACGTGTTCTTCTGAACGCACGCCCAGGCTTATACCCACTGAAGCACCCCAGATCATCAGGTAACGGCTTATTTCCTCCGTCCAGCTCAGCGGCGAGTTTATGACATACCGGAAAAATACACCCAGGATGACCACGAGGGTCATGGCGCCGAACAGGCCGGCGCACAGGAAGCCGCCAATTTTATCGATGCCAGCGGAAGCTTTTTCGAGGGCAGCAACAGCACCGCGTTTCTCTTCACTCATCATGGTTCCTTTCTCGGGCGCAAGCGGCGGGAGCCGCAACTGATGCCAGGCCGAAGCCCGCATCGCGCCTGAACGTGGCAAGGACGGCGCCCGGCGAGCGGACACCGTCCTCACATTCAGATCTTCATGCGGAAACCCTTACTTGGTAGCGGCGAGTTCCTTCTCCGCCTGATCGATGGCGGCAAAGAACTTGTTTATCCACGTCGCGCCATCCTTGGGGTTCTTCTCGATGATGTAGTCGCGGGCGGCGGGCACGGAGAGATCGCGGAACTGCTTGGTCTCGGCCAACGTGGGCATGTACACTTCCATCTTGGCAGTGAGGGTCGGGAGGCCCTTGTCGGTGGCATCGATGATGCGTGACAGTCCGCGTCCTGCAACGATGGCAGTTCGGGCCGCGTCGGAAACGACGGCCTGGAGGTCAGCCGGAAGGCTGTTGTAGAACTTGGGGCTGACGACCCAGACGTAGGGAGCGTAGAGGTGGTTGCTCAGCGTTATGTACTTCTGCACTTCCTGGAACTTGGCCATGGCGATGATGGAGATGGGGTTCATCTGGCCATCGACGACGCCGGTCTGCAGGGAGGTGTACACCTCAGCCCAGGCGATGGTGATCGCCGAAGCGCCGAGCGACTTGGCTATGGCCTGATGCAGCGGTGACATGGCACGGAGCTTGATGCCCTTCATGTCGGCGGGTGACTTGATGGGTTTCTTGGAGTTGGTGATGGCGAAGAAGCCGCCGGACTCGCCGAAGCCGAGCACCTTGAAGCCGGCCTTGGCCTCGATGTCAGCGGCGAATTCCTTGCCGAAAGCGCCATCGTAGACCTTGTAGCCTACATTATAGCTGGAGAAGGCGAACGGCAGGTTCGTCACGTCGATGAGGGGATAGAACGGGGCCATGCCGCCCGACGACGAGATGTACGAATCGACGATGCCAAGCTTGACCTGGCTCAGGGTGTTGGATTCGCTGCCGAGCACGCCGTTGGGAAACAGCTCGACCTTGATGCGGCCATTGGAGTTGGCTTCAACTTCAGCCTTGAACACGGCGGCCATGGAGCCGGACGCTACTTCAAAGGGCTGCTGGGCATTGAGATGAGCCAGTTTCATCGTGTAGGTCTGCCCGAATACGACAGCCGGGAGCATGACGAGGGCCGCAAGCACGGCCACTGAGTACCTTCGGATCATGAGAACCTCCTTTAGAAAACACTTCTATAATAAATCGAAAATCTCCAGCCGTCAATGGTAATTATATTATTATAATATTCTATCGATATTTGATTACTTTTTCACTTAGCTATACTGCCACAACACGGTATGCCGCAAACACTGGTTTGCCGCCAGCTTGGTGCGTCGAACCAGGAAGACTCAATATGCGGGATCCCCGTATATCCGAAGTACTCATAGCACGGTTTTTATCAACAAGCTATGAATATTCGTTTACAATAATGATCAATATATACTATTATTGTATTCAATGAAATTTGAAGATTTGTTGGACACGTTTGGCAACGAACCCTGTTTTGACTATGCAGCAGCGGCGCTGTTGTTCGCTGAGCCGGATGCCATGATCAGGACCGCATTGTACCGGTTCAGAAAAACCGGCCGCCTGCTGGAGCTCAGGCGTGGCGTATACGCGTTTGCTGATCGCTACCGCAAAATACCGCTACCCGGAACGGCAGTGGCCGGATTCCTGTACCCTCCTTCGTACCTCTCTGAAGTATGGGCCTTGTCATGGTATGGCGTTATCCCCGAGAAAGCGGTGCTGTATACCTCGGTAACGCCCCGCCCGACAAGAAGCTTTACCAATTCCTTTGGACGCTTCCGGTACCGCACCGTGAAACAGGCCATGTTCTTTGGATTCGAAACACAGCGAGTACTGGATGGCCCCATGCTCGTGGCGAGTCCGGAAAAAGCCCTTGTCGACCTGTGGTACCTGGAAGCAGGCGAATGGAGCCCGCAAAGGATGGAATCGATGCGCTTTGAGCCGGACGCTATCGATACAGACGCCTTGCGTACCATTATTCAAGGCCTTACATCACCACGATTGAACCGCATAGTAAAAGCCTGGATCGAATATGCGGGAGAATCAACCCGGGGAAGGATTCAGATATGAGGCAGGAAGCCGTCAGGTCAGCACTCCGATTCGAGAACGCCACGGACAGGTTGAATGTACTGCGGGAATATCTGCAAGCCAGCACCCTGCGCAGCCTGCATGAGTCTCAGGCCTTCAAATCCATTTCATTCGTAGGCGGTACCGCCCTGCGTTTTCTTCATGACCTGCCACGCTTCTCGGAGGATCTGGATTTTTCCCTTGAAGCGACAGCGAACTACCAACCGGAACTCTGGCTACAGAAAATCAAGCGTGACCTGGAATTTCAGGGCTTTACCATCGAGGCAACCTGGAACGACAGGAAAACGGTACACGTTGCCTGGATCAAGCTTTCTGGTATCCTGGAGGAAACAGGCATAGCAGCACGCCACGGACAGAAACTCGCGATCAAGCTAGAAATCGACACCCGCCCCCCGGCCGGAGCTGTGATGCAGACTGCAATCGTGCACCGTCATATCATGTTTGCCATTCGACATCATGACCTGCCGTCACTGATGGCAGGCAAGGTCCGTGCCATCATTACGCGGCCGTTCGTGAAAGGGCGTGACTGGTACGATCTTCTGTGGTACTGCTCACACCGTGAACGAGTCGAACCGAACCACGAACTGCTGAAATCCGCGTTACAGCAAGCCGGAATTTCTTACGATGGCGATTGGCGCAAACTCATCAGAAACCAGCTGTCAAACCTCCAGCTGACTGAAGTGCTGGCCGATGTTGAACCCTTCCTCGAGCACCGCCAGGACGCCTTGTTGCTGACAAGAGAAAACCTGGAGCAGGTGTTACAGTAAATTGATTCATTGATTCCTTGCGCGAGGCGGCCTTGACGGCAACCCGTCGATGAAGCAAAGGCGGGAGCCTGATGGTAATCTTTCCGGAAAAGGGTTTCTCTGGATCGAGGCCGGAAATGTGCGGAACGGGAATGCCGGTCTTTTCCGAGAGCTGGGCCTGAGTCCAGCCGGCGTTATCGCGATAGACTTTGCGGCCAGCAAAATGACAACCAGATTCCTCACTCGAAAAACGCATCGCCGATCACGAGTCCGTCGGTCTTGAGGGTTTCAGTGCTAACCAAGTACTCGATAACGCCGGTCACCTTGATTTTGGCACCCGGCAAGACGCGCGTCTCGCTCGTCACTGTTTTCCAGTATGTCCGCGCGTCCGTGGTAGCTGTAATGGTATAGGTGCTCCGAGATATGGCCGAACTGCCGGTATTCTCGATGGTGGCGGTGACAATGAGGGACCGCAGACCGGCATCGTCATACTCGTACGAACCTGCGACGGTCGCGGTTCCGACAGGGTACCAGCCCGTGGCATCGGCGCAGGACGCAAACACGACAACGACCATGGCGAAGATGGCTGCGGCGAGAAACCTGCTTATTGCGATCTTTGTGCTATTCATCCTTCTTCTCCGATCTCAGGGTATACGACAGCGCCGTGTAGAGCCTCGCCGGCGCGTCTGGACTGGTAACGCTCTTCGATACGCCGAAGCGCGCCGCGGCGTCTCCGTCGGAGTACCATAGCTCGATGGACGCCGAAGCCGCGTACGAGAACGAGTCGCGGCTATAGCCGTCATACCGCAGCTCCGGCATCGACGCGCTCTGCACGGCCCGGAGCGAATAGCCGACCCTGTCGTTCAGCACCTCGGTCACGCTCAGGGACAGCGACATGTCGCCCGGCCCCCACGTCGTCGTAAATCGCTCGGCCCGCGGCAAGCCGATGTCGTAGGCGAATGAAGCGCCCAGCACGACAGGATCGAGTATCATCGACGCCGATAGCGCCGTCCCGACTGACCAGCGCCCGGAACCAGGTGTCAGGACCCCTTCCGCGCCCGCATAGCCGTTCCACTGCCCGGTCGGGGCCGTCGCGCGAAGGGACGCGGAGACGCGCGTATCGGCGACGCGGCCCGTCCATCCGGCCGACAGCTCGAGATCGCCGAGACCGGCCGTCGCCGCCCTCCGGATGCCGTCTCCGATGACGAACCGGCCTGACAGCGGCGCGTACAAGGAAGCCATCCAGCTCTTCGCGAGCGTCATATCGACCGACGCGTAGGAATCGACTAAAAAATAATCGATGGAATCATAGGTCTCGCTCGTCATGCCGCCACCATGCTCGAAGCCGAGTTCCCAGTCAGTCTTCCGTTCGACGCCAATGCGTTGATGCTCAGAAGTCTGGGCGATTGCAGAAATCGAGGATACCAACGATATCAAGGCGAGCATCAGTATCTTGATATGCGCTCGTCCCCTTACCATGATCGCCCTGAGAGTTTAGCCGTCCTCGCGGCCGATTCCTCCAGCCGGGACTGCTTCTTACCGGCCATCGCGACAGCTTCCGCAATAAGAGCGGCTTCCGGCTTGTGCGTCTTCGACGCCAAGGCCATTGCGGCTCCGGAGTAACGCACCTCGAACGCTCCGCGGCTTAACGACTCCAAGCCCCGCGCCGGATCGACGGTAACGGCGCGACCGTCCTTGAATCCCAGGAGCAGCGCGAAGTGCTTTTCTGGTTCCGCGTAATGGACGACCACGGGAGCGTAACCCTTGGCGACGAGGTTCTGGAGGCCTTCCCAATCCAGCTTGAACGCCCGCGCAGCAACACCGCGTGAGTCAAACGCCTTAGCCATGTCGGAGAGGCTTACTGTATAGTCGCCATCCTCTAACTTGACTATAAGAGTAGAATCTATCAGGTCAACCTCGGTAGTTGGTACGCC
>CAXZAJ010000050.1:0-16048 GCA_964293355.1 uncultured bacterium | reverse complement strand
AGGTTCTTTCTGACCGCATCTGCGGTGCCTTCATACCAGCCAGAATGGGTCAGAGTCTGTTCTGCCGCCAGCACTTCAGCAAAACCGTCGGAAAAGGTATCAAACACATAGGTACGTGCAATATGCAGGTGAAGTGAAGCCGAATTGAACTGGGTGAGAATGTAAATTTGTTTGAAACCGGAATTTATGCAGTTGGAAATTGGAATATCGACGATACGATAACGGCCACCGAAGGGTACTGCCGGTTTGGCCCTGTCTTTTGTCAATGGGAAAAGCCTCGAACCTTTGCCTCCGCCGAGGACTATTGATAGGACCTTGTTCATCGTTTCCTCCACTCATGAAAATCTATTTTTCGAGTATAGCACGACTGTGCAATCCGCAATAACGCAATCGATTCAGGTTCTGACAACAAAACAAGATTTACCAATTCCTTCGTTTGCCGTATCATGGAAGAGTCATGAGTAAAACTGAAACCAGAGATCCGTTGGATGACTTTTTAAGGAACCCCGACTTCTCGCCCTGCATAACAGGCATAAAACGGGTTGCCAGCGCCCCGGCACAGTATGCCGAGTTTCCTTCCAACCTTGATCCGCGGCTTAAAGCGGCTCTCTCTGGCCGCGGTATTGAAAAGCTCTACTGCCATCAGCGTAGCGCCTGGGATACAGCGTCAGCCGGTCAGGATTTCGTAGTCGTAACCCCAACCGCTAGCGGCAAGACGCTCTGCTACAATCTGCCCGTGATACAGGCCCTGCTGGATGACCCGGAAGCCAGAGCCCTCTATTTGTTCCCTACCAAAGCATTATCCCAGGATCAGCAGGCGGAACTCAACGCCCTCATAGACGCAGGAAGCCTGCCTGTAAAAGCGGCCACCTATGACGGTGATACTCCGCAATCAACCAGGAAAGCAGCACGTGATTCAGGCCGAATTGTCATCAGCAATCCCGACATGCTCCATTCCGGAGTACTTCCCAATCATGCCAAGTGGATAAAGTTTTTTGCTGGACTCCGTTACATTGTCGTTGATGAAATGCACTCGTACAGAGGGGTTTTCGGGAGTCATGTTGCTAATGTGTTCAGGCGGCTTATACGGATAGCCGCATATTACGGGTCGTCTCCTCGTTTTATTTTATGCTCGGCCACTATTGGTAACCCTGCTGAATTGGCAGAAGCCTTGATTGGAAGGCCTGCACGGGCAATTACGGAAAACGGAGCCCCACGCGCGGGAAAAACCGTTGCATTCTACAATCCCCCGGTGCTCGATCCGATACAGGGTATTCGCAAGAGTTCAGCTGATGAATCAATGTCCATAGCTGCATTTTTTTTGGCTTCGGGCGTTCGTACAATCCTGTTTGCACGATCCAGACTGAAAGTAGAGATACTTGCGGCATACCTGAACAAGCGATTTGAGAATATCTATACAGATGACAGCCGCATCCGTGTGGAACCTTATCGGTCAGGCCTTCTGCCCAACGAGAGAAGACAGATAGAGCGTGGCCTCAGGGATGGCAGTATTCATGGTGTGGTTTCAACCAACGCTCTTGAACTTGGGATCGATATCGGAGGTCTGGATGCGGCGGTAATTTCAGGATGGCCTGGCAGCCTGGCATCGTTCTGGCAGCAGGCAGGCAGGGCCGGCCGGCGCAAGGGGTCGTCCATGGCAGTCTATGTTGCCACAAGCTCACCTGTTGACCAGTACCTCATAGAGCACCCGGACCGGTTCTTCGGGGCAAGTTCGGAGTATGCCAGGATCGACGCAAACAATCCTTACATCTATGCAGACCACATCAAGTGCGCGGCATTTGAACTTCCGTTCAATGCCGGTGAAGCGTTTGGCCCTGAACCTGAGTCCGTGCTGGCTTTTCTTGAAGAGGAGGGAACGGTGCGGAGTACCGGAGGACGCTGGTATTGGTCGGCGTCCGGTTACCCCGCCGAGAAAATCTCACTCAGGTCAGCTACCGCCGATAACGTTGTGATAATCGACTCGACAGCTGGACGGAACGAGGTCATAGGCGAGATGGATAGGCCAAGCGCCAAGGAACTCGTATTCGATGATGCGGTGTACATCCACCGCGGCAAGCAATTTATTGTGCTCAAGCTGGATATAGGGAACAGGCAGTGCCTCGTTGAGGAGCGTGAGACCAATTATTATACCGATGCGATTGTAAAAAACGATATCAAGGTGTTGTCGGAAGATGAACGTTTTGGTACAGAAGCGTTGCCTGTCGTGGTCGGGGATCTGCTTGTACGCTCCAGTGCCGAGAAATTCAAGAAGTTACGGTTCCATACCAACGAGAATATCGGCTACGGTGAAATCTATCTTCCACCCGAAGAAATGCAGACCAGGGCTCTGGCTATACTGTTTCCTGCGTCCGCTCAGCCTGGTGCATTGCTGCATGCCATGACTGAACTCGAACGGGCAGCTGCTTTGGCAGCATTCTGCAACCTGATACGGGATTTTGCACCCGTAGAACTCCTATGCGACCGTTCAGATCTTGGTGCTACCTGGCGTGTCAGGGATGACCATTATGGCCTGCCCGCAGTCTATGTCTGGGACCGCTATCCCGGTGGAACGGGCCTGGCAGAAGCACTGTCTCTTACGCTGGATTCTGTACTGCAGGTTGCCGCTGACCGGGTCGCGGCCTGCGATTGCGAGGATGGTTGTCCTTCCTGCATAGGTGTGGCCAGCGAGCCATTTGCAGCTGTCAGGCACCGCAAGACTGGATCGGCGTTGCTTATCGGGGCCGCACTCAGGAGCCTTGCCCTGAATGGTCCGGAGGAGCGGTAACGCGTGGCCGGTAACTTGCGAGCAAGACTGGCTCGCATCAGGCAATACCCAGTATCTGAAAATAACAAGGGAAAGGATGTTACGTCAGTCCCGCGTAAGGAACAGATTGATTTTCCGGCTGGCTGGTCTATGCCTGAAGCTGGATTGCGAGTCAAGGAAACGGTTGCATCAGCAGGAAACAATGATCTTGCCATGCCGTTGCATCTGAAAATATTTTCTGCCCGGCCCGGTTTGCCGGATGCTTCTTTGCGCGATGTAGTCTTCTTTGATCTCGAGACAACGGGATTGTCTGGCGGTTCTGGTACCGTAGCCTTTCTGGCGGCATTCGGGAGTTTCAGAGACGATGGATCATTGTCTGTCCGTCAATATTTCATGGATGATTATCCTTCAGAACCGGTTTTTCTAGAATATCTTGCCCAGGAATTTGAGAAAGCGCCTGTTGTTGTAACCTTCAATGGATCCTCATTTGATATGCCATTGTACGCAGTCAGGCGAACCATGAATAGGCTTGGTCCTCCGCCTCCCCAAATACACATTGATGCACTTCACGCCGCAAGGAGGCTATGGCGCAGAACCATAGGCAATTGTTCGCTTGGGAATCTTGAGACTGAAATTCTGGATCTAGGACGCGAGGGGGATATTCCTGGAGCAGAGGTGCCTGAAGTTTGGTTTGAATACCTCAGACAGGGGAAAACCGACAGGCTCAGTCAAGTATTTTTACACAACGAGCTGGATATCCGATCCCTGGCTAGCTTGTTTCAGCTCATGTACAAAACGGTCGTAACGTCAGGAATGTCCTGCAGTTGTGATTCAGTCGGTCTTGCGGAATTGCAAGTGCGCTTCAACGAAAACCTCGCGGAACAGACATTGTCCTTAGCCTTGCAAGCCGGAAACCAGAGAGCCACAAGGCCGCTTATGCGATTGTATGCACGGCAAGGGCACCGGGAGCGACGAAGTGTACTCGTTCCATTGCTCCCGGATGATCCTGCTGGCCTCTTCACAAAATCAGTATATGCAGAGCGGATTGCACGCAATCTAGAAGACGCTCTGCAACTTGCGGAGCGGGCTGTGGTTGATGCCAAAGGATTGCTGAGAGAGAGAACCCAACGCAGGATACTACGTCTTATGCAGAAGATGAGATGCGCGCAAATGCGCTAGTCATCTTCTGGCAGCATGGCTGACTCTGCGCCCAGTGTATCCCCAAGTTGGCCGCAGGCACCTGCTACACCTCGCCCTCGTCGAGCCCGTCGTATGGCGTTGACGCCGCGACGGATAAGCTCGGCCTCGAATGCGGCCGCTTCACCACGTTCCGGCTCTCGGTACGGTAAGCCTGGTACGGGATTCCAGGGTATGACATTGACCTGTACATTGAGCGGATAAATCCAGTCAGCCATCGCAGCAGCACTCGCTACGCTTGAATTCTCGCCACCCATGATTGCCGCCTCCAGCGTTATCCTGTCTCCCGTTTTCTGCTGGTAGTATAGAAGCGCGTCTTTCAGTACGGCCAGATTCCACGAGCGGTTAACTGGCATGAGGGCGCTTCGGAGCTCATCCGTAGCAGCGGTCAAAGAAACAGCCAGCCGCACGTGAGGGCCATTGTCGGCCAGTTCACGGATTGCGGGTGCGATACCGCAAGTAGATATGGTTATTTTTCTGCGGGAAATGGTAAATCCGTCCGGATGCGTGAATATGGCTATGGCTTTTCTGAGGGCTTCGAGATTTACCAAAGGTTCGCCCATCCCCATGAATACGATGTTGGAGGGTTTTCCACGCAACGCAGCCAGATGCAGGTACTGTTCAACCATTTCGTCCGCATCAAGATTGCGGAGGAGCCCCAACGTGCCGGTTTTACAAAATGCGCAAGCCATCGGGCATCCAACCTGTGTGGAAAGGCAGGCGGTCAGTCGGCCTTCAGCATCAGCAAGCAAAACTGATTCTATGGCTGCTCCATCCGACAGGCGAATCTTGAGTTTTACGGAACCATCATCAGAGGCAATCGAAGCATCAACGGCAGACGAGTAGAGTGGCTTGGCAGAAAGTCTTTCCCTGTCTGCGGCGGGCAGATCCGTCATATCGGAGAACGTTGCCGCGCCGCTGGCAATCCAACGGAATACCTGCCGGCCCCTGAAAGCCGGACGTAGAGACAGAACTTCAGTAAGCTCTTCCGGTAGCAAGCCGGCGGCGAAGACGGTACGTTTGCTCGTTTCAGTGCTCACTGATTCTGGATCTTGTTCATCAATTCCTGGATGTGCGGATGACGGATGCCGAGTTTCATGAAATCCTGAAGCGTTTCTTCAGCCTTCCGCCGCTCTCCGGTAGCCAGGTAACACTGTGCCAATTCGAGGTGCAACCGATAATTTTTTGCGTCGTTCTGTACGAGGCGTTTGAGCGATTCTATGGCTGCCTGCACTTTGCCCTGCATGCGGGAGATAGTGGCAAGGCCGAGTACAGCGTACACATCGAATTCAATATTCAAGGCCCGCTCGTAATAGTCCGCTGCTTCCTCGAATCGGTCCATGCTGCGATAGGCATCGCCGGCTCGGGTCAGGATGACCTTGTTGCGGGGATCCTTGTCCAGGATGTGATTCCAGTAGTCGAGGGAGCGCTGCGGTTCGCCGATGCCGCGATAGCAATCGGCTAGGCCGAACAGCGCATAAAAGTTATCAGCTTCCTTGAGTAACGCTTTTTCAAAGTAGGGTACACCAAGATCAAACTGCTTGAGCTTGCGGTAGCAGTTGCCAATGGAAGTAAGGACCCTGATGTCTACGAGATCACCCTGGGCATCGACCATCCGCTGCCAGTAATGGAGCGCGTCCCGGTATTCCTTGAAGTCGTAGTGCAGATGCCCTAAACCGATGAGCGCATAGGGATTGTCGAATTCCATTTCCAGGACGCGGAGGTATATAGCCTTTGATTTCCTGAAATCACGAACCTTGCGGTATGCGTCGGCAATTCTGGTAAGAACGGTAATGTTCTTGTTGTCGTGGAGCAGGTATTGCTCCCAAATTTCTATGGCCTTCTGATACTGATTCAGCGCCTTGTAGCAATCAGCAAGGCCAAAGAGGGCGTAATTGTTGCCTGGATGGTATATCAGGCACTTTTTGTAAAAATCCACCGCATCACGGTGAGCCGCACGGTTACGGGCCGCATCACCGAGTCCTACGAGTGCATAGTTGTTTTCAGGATCATTCTCAAGGATTTTCTTGAAATTACGCTCGGCATCACCAACACGATTCTCCTTGAGGAACTGGTATCCCTTTTTGGAGAGCTCGGCAATTTCCATTAGTTCATCAGTCTGCGGTACACTGCCAGCCTCATCGAATCCGTGCGCTTCGTCCTGACTTGTATTATCGCTCATTCTTTTTCCTTTTCAGTAAGCATTTTGCGTATGGCCTGCGCAGCACGTTCAACCAGTTCCGCGCTTCTTGTCTGATCATGGGACAACTTGAACATCTTGAGAGCATCGACTGGCTGGCCAGAACGCATATACGATTCACCGACTCGCATGAGCCCATCGGAATAACCGGTAGTCTGAAATATGCGCCGGGCTGTTTCAATATCACCTTTATTAAAAATTGCGTTTCCACGACGATTCAACTGAGCCTTCTGTTCAGACGATAGATCCCCGTTAGGTTCATCGACGGTCTTTATGAGTCCGCCTTCGGGGAAATTCTGGAATATCGTCTCGTCCATCTGGACTCCGTCCTCGGCACCATGCCCATAATATTTTCAGGTATCAGAAAACAATATAAATGACTTTTTTCAAATAATCAATTCAAAGCGTTGTTGTGGAATACGATGAAAAATCATTTTACAGTGATATATTGAGATTGGCTATATAGAATAACAAGCTAATCGGGGTCAGGTACATATGCCTCCGATAGGGGAGAGTCCCATGCAGTATTGTGAGCTCCTGCTGGAACCAGTCGAACCCATGGACGAGGCCGACCGTGAGGCGAGTTGGGCTTCGGGCGAAGGTGAAGATTTGGCGTCATCGACTCTGGCTGTACGGGCCAATGCTCTTAATATCCGATTGATTCGAGTGATACAGGCCCTCGACCGTTAAGGTTACTCAGTCCGAGCCTCTGGTGTAGAAGCGCACTATGGAGCGTCCATATTCACGTTCGTCCGTCATGACCATCGCTCCGTGTGACGGTGGCAACAGTTCTTCGGATGGGTAGTGTATAAGGAGCAGTCCCCCGGGCTGGATTATCCCTTTTTCAGCTATGGATCTCACCAGGTCTGCCTTGTGCGCGTAGGGAAACGGCGGGTCGCAGAAGATTACTGAATAGGATTTTTCACATCGAAGCAGGAAACGCTCAACCGGCACACAGTGACAGTCAATGCGTTCGGGAGCTATAGAGACATTCTGAATCAGCAGACCGAGCTTTGCCCGGTCGCGCTCTACGCAGGCTATCGGCGAAGCTCCACGACTGACTGCTTCCAGCGCCATGATTCCGGATCCGGAAAACAAATCAAGAAACGAACGGCCGGCGAGCGGCCCGAGTATTGAGAACAGTGATTCCCGCATCCTGTCCATTGCAGGTCGAATTTCGAAATCACCCTTGGGAACTTCAATTCTCCGCCCTTTGAGGATGCCACCTGTGATACGCAATCCACCAGCCATGGTCAGCCTTGCCTGTCGCGGAATTCGCGCTGTATGTCACGCATGACGTCGCGTTCCTTGATGGATTCACGCTTGTCAGAATATTTTTTGCCCCGACAGAGCCCCAATTCAACTTTTACGCGTCCCTTTCTGAAGTGAAAATCGAGGGGTACCAGGGTGTAGCCCTTTTCGTTGACACGTCGCTCCAGCCTCTTGAGTTCCTGGGCATGGGCAAGAAGCTTTTTGGGCCGATCAGGATCATGATTGAAGATGGAACTGCAGGTATATTCAGCGATGTGCACGTTTTTAAGCCAGAGTTCGCCTTTTTCAAAGGCTGCATACCCGTCAGGGAAGGAGACCTTGCCAATACGCAGGGATTTGACTTCCGAGCCGAGCAAGCTCACGCCGCATTCAATCGTTTCCTCTACGGTATAGTCGAAATGCGCCCGCCGATTGAGCGCGATGATCTTGATTCCGTCCATCATCGCTCCGTTACTGCCACGAGAGCGACCCTGAATCCGACATAGGCGGAACAGGCTGACTCTTGCATGGGGCCTCGAGAGGAGAGGCTCACGAGATCAGAGCGATTGGCCCAGGAACCGCTGCGAACCACCGATTCAATTGAGGAAAATCTTTCCCTGCCTGTTCGTCCGCTGGATGGATGCGTGGCATATGAATCTGAACACCATTCCCAGACATTGCCAAGCAAGCCCCTGAACCCGGCCGAATCAGCAGGTAACTGATCAGGATTCAAGGGGCCGGTGGCTCCCAGATCAGAGAAAAGTGCGTTTCTGCCTGCGGAAGCATTACTGGCAGCCGCTGCGAACGACCACTGAGCCTCGGTTGGTAATGAAAATCTATAACCAATTGGCGCGGTTTTAGTGAGCCATTCGCAATATGCAATGGCTGCTGGTCTGGATACATAGGTGAGCACTTCTTTGGGATCAGATTCAGCATAACCTTTGAGGTAATCGTCGTCCGCGAGTCCCCGGGAGGTTAACGACTCGGCGGATTCTGGCGCCCATTCAGGATGATCCTCGATGAAACGCCTGAATTGGCCAACGGTAGTCTCGGAACTCGCCATGCGAAACGGTGCAACCGCAACGTTTGCGGGTAAGGACGCGCCCGCTGTAATCACGGTGTGGCCGCCCAGCATGGTAACAAATTCCTGGTCTGATACGACGGACCGTGGTCCAGCACCAGCGGACAAAGCTCCCGCAGTGACGGTGACTGCGCTTGCGAGCAAGGCCTGGAAGGCTGGAATTGATTCGAGCCTGGATCTGAACGTGGTGGATGGATGAAGCACCAACGCGGTGATCATTGATGGATCATCGTGCATTTCCAGGCTGATTTCAGAAACCAGCCTGGCGAGCGTTGCGGGGGTAAGGGCTGCGGATCGGCCATAGGCTATCGACACCGCGCGGATTGCATCCCGCAAAGACTGGGCATGAGCAGCATAGGAAACCGCCGCTCCGGCAAAACCCATGGATTGGATTGTACCGGGGGAACTGGACGCGGCCCTTGCGGCATCGGAAAGCACCATCGGTATCTGGTAGGATTCACTGGGGGAACCAGCCAGTGCCCAGGATGCAAAGTGCCTCATTCCATCTTCCAGAAGCAGCGAATCAGGTGCCTGAACGAGCGATACGGCCAACTGCGCCCGAGGCCTGACGAGCAGGGTTGCTATCACGCGGCCTTTGCTGGTCAGTGGTTGCGTAAAGTCCGCGAATCCCGGTCTTGTAATGGTGACTGAATGCTCGCCGGCGCGTATGAATACGGAGCATGGGGCCGAGCCGCGATAGGCTCCATCTACATATACAGCCGAGCCTGGTGGGTCCACCAGAAAGGTCCACGTCGTTCCAGGCTTGCGGATTCCGGGGTATACAAAAACCATGAAGAGAATGGCCAGTAAAGCTATAGTATAGAAGGCGGGCAGGTATTTCCTCGGCGGCATACCCAGTATCGGTCTGAGCCGTACTGAAGTGGAGTCGATATCGTTCTGGGTTATCATCTTATCGTCGTTCATCGCAGGATTATAGGAGTCAGCACCGAGGCTTGTCAACGCGATCGAAAGATGGTAGCTTCGTTGCGATGGATGCAAAAACAGACTTCGCCGGGTCACTGGAGTCCTTTACCGAGCGCGTCCTGACGCGCCGCAAGAAGCGCCGACTGACCCAGAAAATGAAACAACAGAACAAGCACTGGATACGGGATTGGGCAGAAGCCATCTTGTGGGCGGTGTGCATGGTTCTCCTCATAAACCAGTACCTCTTCCAGATGTATCGGATTCCATCGGGATCCATGTCGGGTACACTTGAAGTCGGAGACATGATATTCGTTGACAAGCTCGTATATGGCCCGGAGTTGCTGCCTGGCATGGTGAAAATCCCTGGTTCCAGGCAAGCTGAACGAGGCGAGGTCGTTGTTTTTGAAAATCCGGCGTATCTGTCCAAAGGGCCCCTGTTCACGATACTCCAGCAATTTGTCTATATGTCCACCCTGACGCTGGTTGATATCGATCTGGACGAAGCAGGCCAACCCCGGGTTCATTACCTCATCAAACGCGCGGTTGCCGTAGGAGGCGACACGGTCAGGGTCATTGAAGGCGACGTGAGCTTCCTGTTCAGGGGCGCTGCCGGCTGGATTTCCGAACGTGATTACCAGAAACTGTCAGGTTTTCAATATCCACTCAGACGCATGGTAACACCAGAGGAGTATCCTGCCATCAACGATGCTGGACGACAGGCTGCCTTGGCCGACATGGGGCTGAATATATCGACAAATCCAGCACGATATAGCCCTTATGATGATCAGGCCTTCAATGCGGCACGGATGGCGGAACTCGCAGCCGCATATCCTCATGATGCCCGGATTGTCGCGGAGGACCGCAAAATCACAAACGGCTGGTTCATACCAGAAGACCGGATATTCACCATGGGTGACAACAGGGATAACTCAAAAGACGCCCGCTGGTTTGGAGCCGTGTCGCTGAAAAAGGTACTTGGACATGCACTGTTCATCTACTGGCCGCTAGGGCGCATGGGTGGCATCAGGTAACCGGGATGAAGCGTGTTCAATCGTTTGAAGACACAAGACGCAGGCGATCGAGAATCGTGCTGGTCCTGAAATATGCAGCGCTTTTTTTTGTTGTTTTTGAGGTATTTTCCGCTTTCGCATTAAAAACCTGGGTCGTTTCTTCGTCATCAATGCAACCGACACTTGAAACCAGTGATCGGATTGTTGTTGGTTCTTCAACGTACGGAATACTGAATCCATTTACCGGAAAACGGGTAACATTCAAGGCTCCTCACCGTGGTGACATCGTCCTTGTGCGGTTACCGTCTTCCAGGGAACGATCCTGGCATCAGAGGCTTCTGGATTCCCTGGTTCGCTTCCTTACCTTTCAGAGAATTGGCCAACCAGGCATGACCCAAGCTCAGGACAGCCCGGTTCTCAAGAGGATTGTAGCCGGCCCTGGAGATTCGGTCATGATGGATGGCTTCATAGTATATGTAAAGTCCAGTGGTACTACCCATTATCTGACTGAATACGAAGTTTCTGGTGCCGATTATGATATCATCAACACTATGCCCGTACAGGACTGGGGTAAGGAAATGCCGCTTTCCGGCACCATGACTCCCATGGAACTTGGGCCTGGTGAATTTTTTGTTGTTGGTGACAATCGCTTCTCCAGCGCTGATTCCCGTTTTTTTGGTCCGGTCAAATCCGGATTGGTCATCGGAAAAGTGTTGTTCAGGTACTGGCCACTAGACCGTTTGTCTGGATTCTAGGTTCCGTGCCAGGCATACCTTCACTCTACGCGCACGTTCCCTTCTGCGCTTCGCGTTGTTCCTATTGCGACTTCCACAGCACCGTCAGGACACCGCAAGCGCTGGACTCAGCGTCGTATTCCTGGCTGCATTCAATTGAACGCCATCTTGAAAGCCATACACACCGTTTCGGCGCTACAGGTTTCAAAACGGTATACCTTGGTGGAGGTACGCCATCATGGTTGCCCGCTGGTATCCTGCGTGACACGCTCCAGCTTTTGGGCAATTATGCACGAACCGGAGGCGAGGACCCTGTTGAATGGACCGTCGAGGCTAATCCTGAAGATTTGAATCAGGATTTATTTGATATACTTGCTGGCTCTGGGGTCGACAGGCTAAGTGTCGGAGTACAAAGCCTGGAGGACAAAACCCGAAGCGTGGCTGGTCGCAGGGGGAGCGCACGCGACATCATGAGACAACTGGAGTTGCTCGCTGAACGTTGGCGTGCTCGCTGGTCTGCTGACCTGATGTTCGGTTTTCCTGGACAAACTCCTCGAGGAATCGCACATGATGCGCAATTGCTTTCTGACCTTGGCGCAGGGCATCTGTCGTTGTATGAGCTCACCCTCGAACCAGGAACGCCTCTTCATACCGCGGTAGAGTCTGGCACCATACAAGTGCCCGACGAGGACGAGCGGGCAGACTTGTATGAGGCTGCGGCAGAAGTGCTTGCGGGAGTGGGTTTTAAGCGGTACGAAGTATCCAACTGGGCGAAGCCTGGACATAAAAGTATACACAACGAGGTGTACTGGGCCATGGGCGATTGGCTGGCGGTCGGGCCCTCGGGCGTTGGCAATGTAGCTGCCGGAACAGGCGCATTTCTTAGACTCGAGAACTCAAGCAATGATGACCGCTATTGGAGTGATCCTGCAGGAAGTGTCACGGAAACAATGGTTTCCGGTATAGAAGCGATGTTCGAGTGCCTGATGACAGCACTGCGCACTGCCCAAGGATTGAACACCGTCACGTTTGGGCAACGTTTTGGTCAAGAAGCTTTTATGGTTTTTGGAAAGCTGCACGAAGAATTTCCCGAACTTCTGGTCTTCGACGGCACCTTGCTGAAAGCTAAGGAAAGAGGTCTCGACGTGCTCAACGTACCGCTGGTAGCTGCTTTGACCAGTGCGGAGCTTTTTCAGAAAAACCATGATCCCCGCAACGGAGCATTACCATGAACATACTCTCAATTCAGTCTCATGTGGCATACGGGCGGGTGGGCAACAGGTCTGCTGTTTTTCCGCTGGAGCGGCTAGGATTCGAGGTTTGGCCGATCAATACGGTGCAGTTCTCCTGCCACGCGGGCATGCCGGGCTGGACCGGGGCGGCTTTTGGTGCGGACCATGTTGCAGACATTATCAGAGGTCTGGAAAACCTTGGAGTACTGTCAAGATGCAACGCAGTGCTGTCAGGCTACATGGGTGATGTCGGGACCGGGCAAGCCATAGTCAGGGCTGTTGATGCAGCCAAGCATGCCAACCCACAGGCACTCTACTGCTGCGACCCCGTCATGGGTGATTTTCCGGGCGGCTTGTATGTAAAAAGTGATTTACCACAGTTCATTGTTTCAGAAGCTTTACCTCGGGCTGATATTGTATGCCCCAACGAGTTTGAGGCCGAACTGCTTTCAGGAATAGCTGTTTCTTCTGTTCGGAATGCGAAAGCCGCCGTTGAGGCAATACATCTGATGGGGCCACGAGTCGTGATAATAAAGAGCTTCCGTGCGGATGCAGGATCAGAACTGGGTTTTTTCATAAGTGATGGAACTGTCATGAAGACTGTAACGGCGCCTGTCTTGCCGTTCCTCAGCCCCCCCAAGGGTTCGGGGGATTTGGCAAGCGCACTGTTTCTCGGGTACTACCTGAAATGCATGGATATTGTGGAGTCCATCGAAAAGACGATAGGAGCGCTGTATCCAATACTTGAAGCAACGCTTTCTTCAGGCAGCGACAATCTGGCAGTGGTAACAGCACAGGAACACATAGCTTTGCCGCTACGACGCTTCAAGTCTGTTTCTGTATAAGAATTCCGCCCGCACACCTGAACAGCAGCGGGCGGCAGTACGTTACTTTTTCTTTGGAATTACAGGAACGAACGCCTTGCTGTCCGGGAGCACGAATCCGGCTGGCAAATCCTTGATGCTTGAAAGATGCCAGGTCTGGTTACGTCCCAGAAGCCCACCGGTGCCCTTGAGCGAACCGCGCACTACTAGTTTTGTGCCTTCTCGCTTGATGGTGCAATCGTAGGCCTTGCCATCCGCGGGATCAATGATCGAGCCTTTCCAGTCGTTTCCTTTTTCCTGCATCTCGTAGACAAAATCAAGTCCGCAGTTGGGCGGATCCCCTGCGAGCGCATCAGCCTTTTTTGTTTTCGTAAAGATGGTATCATCTACAAGGCCGGTCTCCTTGCTGGTGGTGGCCATCATCCGGCCGTACAGCTTGCCGCTGTTCATGTACAGCAGCACATACGCAGTAGGCTTGTTCGTCTTGTCGTCAATAATCTTCCACAAGCCCAGTATGTCATCAGCGGCCCAGGCCGCTACACTGCCCAGTGCGAGCATCACTGTCATGACGATGGCTATCGCCTTCGTTTTCCTCATCGGGGTCTCCTTAAGACGATATCGATGCCGGCACGACCGTGCCAGCTCTTGAGCAAGGGGAGTATAGGTCTGGCTTTTGTACCTGTAAAGCTGAAAAAGTCAGTCTGAATGGTCGTATTGGTCATTCCGCAAGTCCTCTTTGCTTTTTTTCCATCCCAGGTTGTAGAGTTTTTCTGCCCCTATACTCGTAGGCGGCCCATGCCCTGGCAGTACAATGCAATCGTCGGATAAACTGAGAATTTTCCTGGAAAGTTGCTCTTTGAGAAGCCTGTTGCCGTATTGGCTCATAGTTTTGCCTATGAGCCCGGCGTGCAGGGTATCACCGGTAAATACTATTTTATCAAAAAGGTATACCATTGAATCTGCGGAATGGCCGGGTACAGACTACGCCTGCACCACGAGCCCGCACACCGTAAAGACTTCCCCATCACGGACCATCCTGCACTGGATGTCTCCGATGGTCGCATTGCTTGAATATACTGTTGCGTCGTAAATCCTCAGGAGTGTCCGAAGGCCGTCTATATGGTGCGGGTGGTTATGGGTAGTCAGGACCGCTTTGACCGAGTAACCCTTGTCTTCAATAAAGTTGAGGAGGCCTATGGTGAATGCTGCGGGATCGACTATCGCGGCTTCCATGGTGGTGTCATTGCCGACGAGGTATACGTTCGCGAACCCATGCAATGAGTAATGGAAAAATACGGTCATCAGTCAATCCTGTCCAGTTCCCGGATGGCTTCTTGTGTGTTGGAGAGGCGCCATGAAACCTCCACTTCTTTAGTCGGTATGATGAAGGTTCTTTTAAGGTTGCAGTCTATGAAATCAGTGTGTTCAAATTCAGACAATATGAAACGGGAGTTGTAGAGGTTTGAATAGTTGAACGTGCAATCATTGGTTCTGGCTCCATTGAAGTTATTATGGACCAGTTCCGAGTGTTCAAATGACACGTTGAGGAAGCGTGCTCCCGCGAAAGAGCAGTACTGCGCGTCGATGCCGGAAAAATCACTGGAATCGATGAAGCAAAAATCGAAGAAGCACATCCTGAAGGTGCATGCGGAGAAATTCATGTTCTGCAGTATGGCTTTTGAAAAGGAGCAGGAATAAAAGCGTTTGCCAGAAAGGTCGGCGCCCTGAAACCTCAGGCCAGCAGCATTGAGGTTTTTTACGACGTCGATTCCAGAAAACTGCTGGAGGATCGCGGCGGACAAGCCTACGGTATCGGGATGGTGATCCGAACAGAATTCCGATTGGTGCAGTGCCGTGACATCGCACCCGGGAACGGCGCATCGATGTAATTCATACATGGCCGCAGCCTCCTCGTCATATGCGCGTCCGGCGCTGTCGTATGCCAAGAGGATAGCCCAAAAACCAGGAGTCCTCAAGCTATGTTTCGGTAATGGCTGGAATTTGTAGAACTGAACTATAGCTTGAAAATAAGGGCTTGGACGCATACAATGGCTGTATGTGTTCGTTTTGCGGAGTTCCGCTACCCGAAGCAAAGATTGGATTCCGTGACCTCTGCGCAACATGCGGGCGTGAATTACACATCTGCAAGCATTGCCGCTTCTACAAGCCTGGAGTGTATCAGGATTGTACGGAGACGGTGCCAGAGGCCGTCAAGGACAAGGAGCGCATGAATTTTTGTGAATACTTCAAGACCGATCCCGCATCGGTTTCAGGCGGCAAGGCGAGGGATTCCTCCAACGCCGCCAAGAACGCCTTTGACAATCTCTTTGGAAATTGACGCACCTGTCAGGATTACCCATGCACGTTGATCAACGACCCGTAGCTTTTTTTGATTCTGGCGTTGGCGGTCTTCCGTACCTCGCCGCCGCCCGGTTGCTTGTACCCCAAGAGCGCTTCGTGTACCTGGCCGACCGTGCTGGCTTTCCTTATGGAACCAAGTTACGTGGACGCGTCATTGAACTCGCTCTGAACGCCATTGCATCACTGGTGGCTGAAACAGATCCAAAGGCTCTCGTGGTCGCATGCAACACGGCTACGGAACTCGCGATCGACGAGATACGGGCAGCCCATCCCGACATCCCGGTCGTTGGGACGGTGCCGGCAATCAAGCCCGCGGCAGCCTTGTCAAAAAAGCATAGGATCGGCGTCGTGGCGACGCCGGCCGCTGCGGCTGCCCGGTACCTTGCCGATCTGGGCGAGAAATGGGCTGCGGACTGTGTCGTCATCAAGCTTGGAGATGGCGCTCTCGCTGCTTTTGTCGGGCATGGTTT
>CAXZAJ010000049.1:0-16105 GCA_964293355.1 uncultured bacterium | reverse complement strand
GCGGCCCTGGATGCCGATGTATCCTGGGCCTGGTCCCGGATGAAGTACGTAGATCCCGATGCCTGGCCGTCCGGAACCGATGATGTCCATGATTCACTCAGCGGCATGGCCAATATCCGGTCAGAAGTACTGGTCGGTCCGGCGCTCGTCCGCCTGGGTCTTGTCGGCGGCATCGATGGCGCGTCGAGTACCGCGATAGGCGACGAGTCGCGCTTGTTCGCCGGCGCGTATATGGTTCCTGCCTTCGAGTTCGGATCGTTCATCCTGACGCCCAGCATACGCTATGATTTGTACAGCGATTTCAATGCTGGATTGAGCTACGGTCTGGGAGCCTCCTGGACTTCTGGTAACGCGACCTTGCGGGCCAACGCGGCGAGCGCTTACAAGGCTCCTTCCTTCAACGATCTGTACTGGCCGGATGATGGATATACGGTCGGAAATCCTGAGTTGGTCGCCGAGCGCGGCTGGAGCGCTGAAGCCGGGGCTGAATATGTTTTGAAGGGATTTTCCGCCAGCCTGTTTCCGTTCGTACGGTACGTCCGGGACATGATCGCCTGGGAATATTCCGATGCAACATTCTATTACTCGCCTGAAAACATCGATGATGCCGTGTATGTCGGCGCTGACCTGACGGTGGCCGGCGAAGCAGGTCCCGGGTTCATCAACGCTTCGTACTCCTTGAATCTTGCCAAGGACATCTCAGACGGTACAGCCTTCCGTGAAGCGAGTCGACTGGCCTTTGTGCCGCTTCATACGCTCAAGTTCGAGGCCGGTGTTCGTCTGGATATCGTAAAAGCCTCGGTTAACGGCTCGTATCGTATGGGCCGGCTTGATTCTGATGGAGAGTCGATACCCGATTTGCTGTTGCTCGGTTCCGCTCTGGAAGCGACGCTGTCCGGCGGAGCTTCCGTCAGGCTCTCGGCTGAAAACATCCTCAATGAGGCGTATTCAGAGTACTCGGGGTATCCCATGCCGGGACTTTCGGTTACGTTGTCGGTTCGCTGGGATCTTTAGGCTTCAGGGGCTCAGGCTTGCCTTGCCGGCGGAAAAAACCGCCCGGATGGCAAGCTCCAGTCTTCTACCGGGCGGCGGTACGGATACTATCGATTCCGCAGCCGTCCTCGCCGCGGAATCGAGCAGCGAGCTCCCCGAACTCGCCGTAATCCGCACTGATTCGATTGTTCCAGTCATGCTGACACTCACGATCAGGCTGACCGCGCCGGATCGGCCTGCGCGCCTGGCAGTTTCCGGAAATACCAGCGCCTCTGAAAACAACCGCTTGAATTCCGTCCCTGTCGCGAGGGCCGGATCGGCTATTACTTCCACGGTAAACTCGTGCAGTGGCTGTACCGAGGAACCCGGTTCAGGTGGCAGGGTACTCTGGACTGCGGGTTCTATTGCTTCATTGTTACTCGCGGTGGGAACGCTTGCGAACTCAGTGAAGAACTCGTCTATCCGCGGGACAGAAAGATTTTCCGGTTCTGGCTGCGGACCTCGAGACTGGTCGCTTTCCGGCGCATCGATCGAAACCTTGTCCTGCTGCGGGGCACGCACGATCCCAGGCGGTTGAGACTCCCTGTTCTCGGAGTTATAAGTACGTATGGAAACCCTCGTCGGACGTCCGGCTGGTTTCGGATCCTTTGAAATCAATAATGATATAGACGCGATGATACAGAGATGCAGTGCGGTTGAAATGATCAGCGCTATCATCGAGCGGGCGCGGTGTGTTCGTTTAAGAGCGACCATGCGATTCCTGAGTACGTCTCCGGCTGATTTTCTGACTTTCAACCATATCATGCGAAAACTGTTTCAATATATAGGTGACCCGTATTTGACGCTGCCTGTTTTCCGATGCTTCGTTTTAGCGTATACTGAACGCCGCAGTCCTGCATGCGCGTAGTTGCGGCGGCATGACACAAGGAGTCCCTCTATGGATCTATCTGCCCTCCTGACCCGCGGCGGCGTCTGGTACAATGTTCCAGGCAAGACTTCAGCCGATTTCATTGAATCGTTGATGTCGACGATTACGTTGCCCGGCAGCGTCAAGCGCGATGACCTGGTGCAGGCTTGCGTGCGGCGCGAGGCGTCATCGTCTACGGCGATGGGGCGCGGCGTAGCGTTTCCGCATCCGGGAGTGCCCATGGCGGCGAGCGACGACGAGGCTTTCGTCGCGGTTGCCTACCCCCGTTTCCCGGTGGACTGGAAAGCTCCGGATGACGAACCAGTCCGGGCCGTGTTCCTGATATATTCAGCTTCGCGCAACGCGCACCTGACTACCCTGTCCGCCCTGGCAAAACTCTGTGGTGACGAGAAATTCTACGCGGCCCTCAAGGCTGAAGCTTCGCTCGAGGTACTGGTGGGACTGTTGCAGAAAAAGCCTTAGTTGGGTAGCGGCACTACACGTGAGCATGTACAGTCTCTTTGGGAATAGAACTTTGACGAAGAACAGCAATCACTATTATACTGAAATTATGGAAACCATTGTAGGACTTGAAAAGGCTATTGCCACAATTCTGGATCTTACCAATCCCGTGCGCATAGTATTGTTTGGCAGTAGGTCAAGGGTAGATCATACGAATGATAGCGACATTGACCTCTTTGTCATCGTTCCTGATAACGTTCAATACAAACAGCTTCTTCGGGCAATCCGGAATCGGCTCATCAATCCTGTAATATCTTATGATGTATTTATGTATACAGAATCTGAGTTCAGGAGAAAGCGACTGGAAGGTTGGCGTTTGTTCGAAGAAATAGAACGTGACGGCAAGATAATATATGCCGCTTAATGATAGAGATCCTGAATACTGGTTCAACCTCGCTGAAAAGGATGAAATCAGTGCGGAAATATTGAGAAGAGAATCGGGGCCACCAGAAATTAGCGCGTACCATTACCATCAAGCTGCAGAAAAAATGTTGAAAGGGTCACTTTTACTTGCACATGCTAGTGTTCCTTTCATTCATGATCTTCAAAGACTCTATGGAATACTTCGTGAATGTAATTCTGAACTCGCAGATATCAGCGATGAAATTATTAATTTGCAATCCGCATACGCTGATTTGCGCTATCCACGGGGTGATACCCTCGATGCGCTAGAGTTGGTGCATCTTTTTAATGACTACAGCAAAATAAAAGCGAGTTTATTCGATCATCTTAGGTGACTAGTCACGTTCATTTCTTCCCCTGCCCAATCAAATACGTCTCAAAGCTAACGGAGCGACAGGCTTCTGGTTTGAAGGCACGGGCGGTGGTAAATGAGGTTTTCATGCGGTCCAGGAGTTCGCGCTGGCCGCCGCCCATGAAGAGTTTTGCGATGACGGTTCCGCCGGGCTTGAGGAACTCGTCGGCATAGTTCAGTACTGCTTCGACGATGGCTTCGGAGCGGTCGGTGTCCAGGCCCTTGTTGCCGCTGGTGGCGGGGGCCGCATCGGACAGGACGACGTCGTAGGGGCCGCGCTCGGCGAGGGCCGCCTTTACGGTGGCGTCGTAAAGATCGCCACGCAGGAAATAGAAGTTGTCATAGCTGGGGCTGATGCCCAGAGGTTGCAGGTCTACCGCGGCCAGGAAGCCTTTGCCGGCCAGGCGCTTGAGCACCCAGAGCGTCCAGCTGCCGGGGGCCGCGCCTATGTCCAGTATCCTGGAAGCGGGCTTGATGAAGCCGAATTTCTTGTCCAGCTCTTCGAGCTTGTAGACGGAGCGGGCTGGATAGCCTTCTTTTTTGGCTTTGAGCGACCAGAAATCCGGTTTCTCGTATGTTGAAGCGGCCATTTCTGTCTCCATGAAAGAATTATGCTCCGGAGGCTTTCATCGTCCGGGTATCACGCATATACTATATCCGGAAGGGTGTATGGGTTCCAATACCTTTGTGCGCGCAGACGTCTGGACCGTGGCCCAGACCGACCAGGGAAATGTCGTACTCATCCGGCCGAAGGAATCGGACCTGGTTGTACCCATATTCATAGGCCAACTTGAAACGCAGTCAATTCTCATAGGACTGGGTCGGGTGGACATGCCGCGCCCGCTGACGCATGACCTGCTCATGTCAGTGATCCATGCGCTGGAGGCGGACTTGGTGCGAGTGGAGATCCGTGACCTGCGTGACCGCACGTTCTACGCCAATGTGGTCATCAAGGCCATAGAAGGGGAGATTACCATAGACGCCAGGCCCTCGGACGCGATAGCGCTGGCAGTACGGTGCCGAGCCGAGGTGTATATCGCCGAGGATATCGTGGAGTCCGCGGGCGTGCCGGTGGACATGATACGGGAGGCGCCCAGTGTCGAAGAGGCCACTTCTGAGGATGTCCTGGGTTCCACGCTGGGTTCCACGCTGGCTGAGCGGCTTGCCGCGCAGCGCGAAGCGGGGGCGGGTGCAGGTGCGGAAAACCTGGGTGCGGTGGATGTGGAGCGGGAACGCTTGCGGGCTGAGCTGGAAGCCGCGGTTGCGGCCGAGGACTACGAGAAGGCCGCGGCTCTGCGCGACAAGCTGCGGGAGCTTTCCTGAGCGCTTTCCAGAATGACTATTTGAGACCCGCCTTGAGCTCGAACGACGGACAGTGGAGCCCCGTGGCCGCAAAGACCTCTGCGCTGGGCATGTTTCGTGTCTTGATGTCAAAGACGGTGCAGGAGCGCGGGAAGGCGGGATCCCAGGTTACGCGGAAATGTACGCACTGCAGGCAGTTGGGTGCCCTGCCAAGGTTGGTCGGCATGGTTCGATTCTACCCAAAATGATAAATTCCGGCAAGTTCTCCTGCACCGGTAGCAACAAGCAGGCATTTTTCGTACATTAGTGGCATGACTTTACTGCAACGTGTTCGCAAACCGTTCCGCTTTACCAATGGCAATGTAACGCTGGTGCTCATCGGCATCAACATACTGGTCTACGCCCTGACCAGCGTCCTCCGCGACGCCTACGTGTATCTGGCCCTGATCCCTGGCGCCGTGCTGCAGCTGGGCTGGATCTGGCAGCCGTTCACCTACATGTTCGTCCATGCCAACTTCAACCACCTGCTGTTCAACATGCTGGGCCTGTTCTTCTTCGGTTCGGCCGTGGAGAAGACGCTCGGTTCCCGCGAATTCCTGTTCTTCTACCTGCTGACGGGTACCCTGGCCGGCTTTTTCTCGCTGGCGGCGTTTGCCTTGGGCGGGATGCTGGGGATACACCTCGTGGGAGCCTCGGGAGCCGTCTATGCGGTGCTCCTTGCCTTTGCCGTGATCAATCCGCGCGCCAGAATTTTCATATGGGGACTCCTGCCGGTACCGGCGCCACTTCTCGTAGCAGGTTATACCGTTATCGAGTTGTGGTCGGAATTGTTTGGCGTGGGGGGCAACGTGGCGCACCTGACCCATCTGGCTGGCTTCGCCTTTGCGGCCCTGTACTTTCCGGTGCGGCACGGCGTTAATCCGATACGCCGGCTGATTTCGGGACGCTGAGCCTGTGGGCATAATCCGGGGAGCTCTTGGGTTGACCCTGGCGCTCCTGGCGTTTTCCGGTGCCTCAGCCCAGGATCGCGACATCGTGCTGCGGGCCGAGTTTCCGGTGGACCTGCAGGTACCCCCCGCGGCGTTGGCGTTCCAGGGTGTTGTCGACCCTGCATACGTTGCCCGCGTGCCCGACGGGGATGCGTTGGCCGCCCTGCAGGAAGAGGCGCGCTGGACCTTTGCGGGGATGATATGGGGCTTTGACTACATCTACACCCCCAGCGACCGGGCGCGCGCGATCCAGGAGCTGTTCGACATCAAGCAGCGTTCCCCCGTGGCGGCACAGGCCTTGCCGCTGAAAACCGTGTCGGCGAGGCTGGACGGCACCGTGCTGCTCGGCACCGTGGAGTGCTACCCCGATGGGTTACAGCGGCGTGAAATGGCCTCCTGGAAGGCCTCCAGCGCCGTGGAGCAGGGGAGCGGCTCTGCCAGAGCTCCGCAGGGTGGCTCCGCGGCTGACGCCGCGGCCACCGCTGACGCCGCGGCCGCTGCCGGAGCAGCCCGCCGGGAAGCCACCGTCGTCGCGGTTCGCGAGGCCTTGAGGGCCTTCTTGCGTGAACTGACGCACAACAAGCCCCGGGAGGTCCGGGGTTCGTTTGCGCTGGCTTCAGTGCCACGTCTGTTCATACGGGATGGCCAGTGGATGGCCAGCGTCAGAATCTACGCCCGCGTGGATGAAATCATCTCGTACGGGGCGTATTAGCGGGGTGGTGTCTGGCCTTGAGCGTCCGCTGGACTCCATCGTGCATGGCTTCCAGACCCGCCATCACGGCATCCACGACCGCCTGTTTCTTGTCCTGCCCTTCAGATACCGCGTCCTTGATGCTGTTGCGGAACTCGTCGCAACGCTTTGGTTCGCTGATGTCTACGATGACTCGGTCCTTGCAGACCAGATCTTCGAGCATTTCTCCATCGGGATTGATGCGCAGGATGTTGCCGTTGAGCGACACGAGCGAGAAGTAGTCAAACGAGCGGATGTACGAGTCGATTTCGCGCACGCCGCGCTTCGTTTCAGGAGCCCAGGGCCGGAAGCGGGTGCCGGCGGGAAATACCAGGATGATTTTGCCCTCGGTGCGCAGGCGGGCCAGTTCTTTCATCGAGGCGAGGTTGATGGCGTTGGCCTTGTTCGTTTCGGTGGCGCGTTTGACGGGATCCACGATCTTGGTGCTGAGCTCTTCTATGGAGCGGCTCGGGTAGATGACGAGCCTGGAATACGCCTCGGTAAAAGCGGTAACCACGGGGTTGGTCTCGGACAGCTTGATGCCTGCTATCGCGACGATGCTGTCGGCGATGCGCTCCCCTTCAGGGCCTGCCTTGCGGAGCAGGTACATCAGGACGGGCAGGTCAAAGTTGCTGTAATGCTCCACGAGGAGCAGGCACTTCGAACCCTCCCGTGACAGCTTGGCAAGCCGTTCCAGGTTGGCGAACGACCGTATGCCGGAGCCGGTTTCCAGATTCTCGATGATGATGGAATCGATGAAGGGCAGGATGGCCTTGTTGCCTTCCTGGTACACCTTGTCGGCGGACACGTTCATGCCGCCCTTCGCATGGGCCATCATGCGGATTATCGAATCTTTATAGCGAGCGCTCATCGGGTCCATACAAGTCCTCCAGTCGCAGTTCGCAAAGTATAGTTGCGGCGTCCGGGAGGTGTCAACGACGACAAACGCTCTGTCTAGAAGGGGAAATCCACTCCCAGCCAGCTTTTTGGGTCGGCCTGGGTCTGGTCTATAAGGCCAATACCGACCCGTGCGGTTGTTTCGGCGACCAGCCAGTTCTTGTCCTTGTAGGGATATCGGGCTCCGGCGCCGGGTGCGTCCACCGCGGCCAGCGCATGCTCGTATTCCAGTGAAATCATCAAGATGGACCGGATGCCTTCCCTGCGGAGCAGTATGGACATGACGAGGGCCCGGGAATCGCAGTCGCCGCGCGCCTCGAAGGCTGCCGAGATCGGGTTGACCACATCCGAGCCCTTGGGGTCGCGCTCGTACTTGAACCCCTGCACCCACGCGAGCAGGGCCTCCGCGTACCCGCGGGGCTGGGCTGCCGCTCCGAACCTGGGCCCGGCAGCGCTGGAGGCTGCGGTTTGTGTGGATTTTGCTGGTGGCAAACGTACCGATTGCGAGTCCCCCGATGAGGTGGCAAGCGAGGGTGACCATATGGTACCGGACCAGGCGCCTGTTTCCCAGGCAGCGGAGAGGGCCAGCGACAGCTTGTCCAGGGCTGGGGCCGCGTCCCTGAAGATCATGCGGTAGAAGCGGGCTATGGCCGCGTCCAGGAGCTCGGGAGACTGTGCGTAGGCGCTGAGCACGCGGTATTCGCGTTCCACGAGCGCCTGCGCGGCGGCCCCTTCGCGCGGGTTCCAGTCAGCGGTCACGGTGGTGGCACCGAACGGGATGGAGACGGATTTCAGTGGCGAGGTACCTTTGGTGGCGTTGATGCGGGCCACGGCACCGAGCGGACCGGGTACGGCCCTGCGGCTGACGTTGGCGGATAACCCATCGATGGCTGATTCCACGAAGTCGCGGTTGTTTTCATAGTCGGCGGCAGAGGCGTACGCGAGCACGACCAGGTCGTAGGCATCCGCCGCCCCGCCGGCAGCGGGAGGAGGCGAGGCGTCGTTGACGAAGAGGCCGTAGCCTTTGAGGGCCGCCGCGCCCGAGCCGAAGACGAGTTCGCCGAGGGCAGCGTCGCTGCCGCCAAACTCGAACGACGAAAAGGTTCCGCGCCCGGACAGTTTGGCGGCGGTGTCCGCCGCGCCGGTCTTCGCGTTGACGAAGCGGCTCGGCGGGTAAACGAGGATGTCCACCTTTATGGACTCGTCGGGCGTGCCGAACGAGAATTTCGTCGATCCATCGCCTTCCAGATATACGAAGCCCTCGGGCAGGTCTATGGAGAATCCGTAGTTGGAATAGTACTCGTCGCAGAAGGCCGCCCCGGCAGTCATGAACAGCAAAAGAACGGCAGCGAACAAGGATCGGGAAATACGCATCATGCCAGACAGTATAACGCAGCCGGGTGCGGTTGATCGAGAAAAAACCATACGGAGCTTGCTCCGCGTTTGCGTCCGGGAGTATACTCGCTTCGGTTCTTCTACGGAGGAACCAGCGTTTCCCGTACGGGATACGATCCCGCCACGCGCACATGGGGAGGACGTCCATGCCGGACCCGGACAGTAGTTCCAGGCAAGACATTCCGCCATTCATACAATGGCCCCCGCGCGGGCTGGATCGCCCATAGTCCCGACGCCCGTCATGAGCGTTTTGGATCGATGGTCCAGCTGCCCCGGGGGCGGAAGGGTATCATCATGATCCGATATTGGAAGAGAGACGCCGCCGCGCTGGTGGCCGTCGATGCTCCGGGGCGCGACGTCTGGGTTGACGTCCGCGGCGTAACCCGTGAAGATCTGGACATCCTGGAAAAGGACTACGGCGTGCTGCCCGAGCACCTGCAGGACATGCTCGACGTTGACGAGCGCTCCAGGATTGAAAAAGAAGACTCGTACACGATGCTCATCCTGCGCCTGCCCATCTACGACGCGCGCTACGAGGTCATCTATTTTACCGTTCCCGTCGGCGTGATCCTGTTCAAGGACCGCGTCGTGACGGTCTGCGCCTCTGACTGCGAGGTGCTCCAGGAGCTCTCCAGCGGCAAGGTCCGCGACCTGTCGCCTGCCAACAAGAGCGCCTTCGTGCTCAGGCTTATGGGCCGGGCCGCCATAGTCTATCTGCGCTACCTCAAGGACCTGAACCGCCGCACCGCCAGCATCGAGACGGAGTTGCAGCGTTCGGTCAAGAACAACGAGCTGATCAAGCTGCTCGCCATCGAGAAATCGCTGGTTTTCTTTACCACCTCGCTGCGTTCCGACGAAATGGTGCTGGAGAAGCTGCAGAAAGGCGTCGCGGTGCGCTTCAAGGACGACGAGACGGAACTGCTGGAGGACGTTGCCACCGATTTCAGGCAGGCCATAGAGATGTCAAACATACACAGCGACATCCTGTCGGGCATGATGGACGCGTTTGCATCGGTCATCTCCAACAACCTGAACATCGTGATGAAGCGGCTGACCATCGTGTCCATCGTGCTGATGATACCCACCTTCGTGGTCAGCGTGTTCGGCATGAACGTGCCGTTGCCGGCTGCGCTCACGGGTTCGCCGCTGGCGTTCGTGTGGATCATGAGCGCGAGCGGGCTTTCAGCCGCGGTAGGAGCGCTGCTGCTGCGGGACAGGCGTCCGCGGAGGCGCAAAGCGCTGCTGGCGCCGGCCGCGGGTGCGCTTGTGCTTCCAAGAGACCGGAACTAGTTGTCGGAAATGACCTTCCAGCCCTTGCGCTGGAGGGTCGAAGTGCATATGCTTTTGCGCCATGATCCAAGCCCTGTTTTCCAGCGATGACATCCTCATCATCGACAAACCGGCCGGCCTTCCGGTGCAGCCGGGCGAGGGCGTGCGTGTCTGCGTGGTTGACGCGGTGGAGCGGGATTTCGGGTTCAGGCCGTATCTGGTGCACCGGCTGGACAAGGAAACGGCTGGTTGCCTGGTCGTGGCTCGTTCGCCGCGCGCCGCCGCTGAATTGTCCGCGCTGATGGGCGGCAAGGGTGCCGTCAAGACCTACCGGGCCGTGGTGGCGGGGCGGCCCGAGCCTGCCGAGGGTGTTTTTCGTGCCGATGTCCGCGTCAAGGGCGAGGCAATGAGCGCAGAGACGCGCTACCGTACCATCGTTTCCGACGACCGGCTGTCCTTGGTGGAGGCGGAACTGGGCACCGGGCGCAACCACCAGATACGGCAGCATTTTGCCATGGCCGGCTACCCCATCGTGGGCGATGACAAGCATGGTGACTTCAAGCTGAACCGGCTTTTGGCCAAGGAATTAGGGGCAAAACGGCTGATGCTGTACGCCGCAAGGCTCAGTCTGCCGCTCAAAGAGACCGTGGACGTGCGCAGTTCTGTTCCTCCGCACTTCGTTGCCTTCTTCGAGCGCTGGGGCAAGGGAGGCGATGCATGACGGCGCCTTTTGCCTGGGTTCGTGGCGCTGCCTGGCTCTTCCCCGATGGCACGCTGGACATCGTTACCGGTTTCCATGACGAGTGGATAGCCGCCAACCAGAAGCTGGCTCCCGGGTGTGCCAATGTGGCCGATGTGGTGATAAAGCTGGGCTGGCTGTCGGTCGTGTCGTATTCGCAGGGCTATGTGGAGTTCATGATACGCTCCAAGACCGATGCGCGGTCTGTCGAGTTGTGCGCAGAGCATCTGCGGCGCAACCTTGCCGATTGGCAGAACGCGCTCGTGATGACGATGGACGAAGAAGGCTACATCAAGCTGACTCCCGCAGATTTTTCAAACGGCACTTCACCGGAGAGCAAGATTCGGGGTACGTACTCGCTGGACTGATGGCGTTGGCCGGCCATCAGAGCAGAGCCTTGAGTTCGCCGGCGTTGCGTATTGCGTTTCCGCGTGCATGGTTGTTGAAGGCAACGAACAGGGTGCCAGCCTTGGCCATGCGCCTGAGCCGGGGCAACGCAGACGCCAGTTCCTCTTTTGTATAGCAGTAGTCATACCGGCCCGTAGCGTCACCGTTCCACCACGCGTCGGCATTGCGGCCATGGAAACGCAGGTAAGCGAGGCCTCCGGTTACCCGTTCTTCCATCACGGGCAAGCCGGGCAGTTCCGGCCGGTCAACCATGGCCACCCCGACCCCGCGCCGGTCCAGCTCGTCATATACCCGCTCGCTCCGCCATTCGTCGTTGCGGAATTCCACGACGAGGGGGAGCGGCGCGAGGGCTGCCAGCAGCGCGGCGAGATAGCCGCGGTTTTCCGGCGTGTGGTGAAAGCGGTACGGTAACTGGACAAGCACCGCAGCGAGGCGGCCAGAGTCGGCAAGGGCTCCCGCGGCTCTTGTAAAAGCGCATGCGTCTTCGCGCCAGGAAGGACCTGGTTCGTGGGTGAGGCTCTTGTGCGCCTTGATGCTGAAACGGAAACTGGAGGGCGTACGCGCGGCCATGGCCGCCAGGCTCGTAGCCTTGGGCATCGCGTAATATGAGAAGTTGAGTTCCACAAAAGGGAAGAAGAGCGCGTAATAGCGCAGGAATTCATCCTTGGGCAGCTCTGGCGGATAGAAGACGCTCCGCCAGTCATCGTAGGAATAGCCGCTCGTTGCTATGTGTATTTCGCCCATAGTGTAAAAATATGGTCTGAAACCTGATTGTAGGCAAGTCGCTCACCGTACGGGCTGACCTCCGCTTCTCCTTCAATTAACCGGACATTAACGTAATTCTCATCTGCCGCGTATATGCTACCGTTCATGTGAGGTGCCACGCGATGCAGATGATTGAATTCATGGCTACGATGAAGACCATGTACGAACATGCGCGGCGTGAAGAAATAGGCCCTGCTTCAAAGCTGGTTTTTCTGAGCGATCTGCATATGGGCGACGGGAGTTCCCGCGATGTCTTCCGGCAGAATGCGGGATTGGTGGGTGATGCGCTCGCTTCCCGCTATCTCGCTGACGGATATACCCTGGTGCTCAATGGCGACATAGAAGAGCTCTACAAATTCAAGCCCGTTGCGATCAGGATGGCCTACAGCGATCTCTACGGTATATTCAAATCGTTTGATGAGCGCGGCAAACTCATCAAGATTGTCGGCAACCACGACCTTGCCATGCTGCTGTATGACGACCATGGATTTACGCTGGATCATGCGCTGCGGCTGGACCGGCCGGACGGCTCCATCCTGGCCTTTCATGGGCACCAGTCCAGCAAGCTTTTCATGAAGTACAATTACCTGACCGATTTCATCGTACGTTATGTCGCCAATCCCCTGAAAATACAGAATGCGGAGGTGCCGATGACCTCCAAGCGGCGGTTCAAGGCGGAGCGCTGCATTTACCGTGCCTCCAAGGAACTCGGCATCGTTACCATTGCGGGGCATACGCACCGGCCACTGTTCGAGTCCTTCTCCAAGTATGACACCCTGCGCTGGAACATCGAATCGTTGCTCAGGCGGTATTCAACTGAAGCCCCTGAAGCCAAGGAGAAGACCGCTGCCCTCGTCGGCATATATTCCGCGGAATTCAAGCGCCTGTCCAAAAAGGAACGCAAGAGCAAGGTCTCGCGGAGTCTGTACGAACGTGAGGAACTGCTCGTGCCCTGCATGTTCAATTCCGGATGCGCGACCGGAAAAAGCGGCTTTACCGCGGTGGAAATTTCAGGTGATGAAATTTCTCTGGTGTACTGGACCAAGGCAGGCATCGCAAGGCCGTATATCGACCGCGAGGCGCAAGATCGTGCCGACCTCGCCGGAACCTCATGGACCAAATATACGATAGCAAGCGACTCGCTGGAATATGTTATGGCAAGGGCCAAACTGCTGGCATAACATTAGTTGCGCTGTATCACCATCATGGTGAGGTCGTCGTACTGGTCGTCTTCCTTCAAGCGATGGTAGTACTGGTATTCCGTGCGCCGTGCATCGGGGTGGGGGCGCTTGTCGCTGCAGAACTTCCGGTATTGCTTCCAGCATTTTTCCAGAATGGCGTCTACCTTGGAGTCGACTATGACCCTGTCATCCTCGGTTGCTGTGGGGTCGGGCACGAGCCTGAAGACCTTTTCAACAGCCGCAAGACCGAGCACCATCGATTCCGTGGTCGGTTCAAGACTGGAGAAGTCAAAATCGTAGGTTGTGCCGGGCCCGAGCGGATCGTCCTCTTTTACGAGCGAGAAGGCACTTTTGGACATGATGGCCTCGGTGATGGCCTTGATGCGTTCCTCGCTGAGTTGCTCGACCAGGGCTTCTTCGTGTTTTGTCTCCTTGCCCTCGTGGTCTTTAATTATTTTTTCTTCCTTGATCTGCCTGAAATCGGGGCTGCGCCTGGCGCGGCTGGATTCCTCGAATCCGTCCGTGTAGAGCATCATGATGTCACCCGGCTCGAGTTTTATGATCACCTGCTTGTAGGCGGCTGACATTTTTACGAGCTCGCTGTCTATGGCGCCTGCCGCGGGTGCGGAAGCCAGTTCGTTGGTCACGACGAGGTTCTGTGCCGGCTTGTAGACCCGTACAAATTTATCACCTGCGTGGCAGAGGTAGACGTTGCCTGTTTTTGAGTCGAACACGCCCATGACCAGTGCCGCGAACAGGCCCTTGAAGCCGCGCTTGTAGAGGAAGTCGTTTATCTTGGCCGTGATGGTATCCAGATGGATGCCGTCGCGCGCATAGACCCAGTCTTCATGCTCAGGATTCTGGAAGCCCGTGGTAAAGATGGTGGCGACGCCCACCATGATGAGGGCCGCGGGTACGCCCTTGCCCGAGACGTCGCACTTGATGAAGGCGAAGAAGCGTCCGTCCAGCGGGAAGTAGTCAAAATAGTCGCCCGACACACCCTTTGCGCCTTCGTAGTAGCCGTAGAAGCTGTGGGTGGGCTTATAGTCAAAACCGGTCGTCAGCTTTTCCTTGATGTCGTTTTCAGAAAGCGGGATGAACATTTTCTGCACACCCTTGCCTACCGTGAGCAACTCGGACTCGGCGGCCGCGTGGGCCAGGCCCGCCGTCATCTCGTTGATGGTGCCTGCCAGTATGGCGAATTCGTCGCGGCGTTTTATGTCTATCCTGAAATCAGAAAGCTTCTTTTTATCGGGCTGGTCCCGAATTGTCTCTATGCCCCTGACAACTTTCATGAGCGGCCGCAGTATGAACCTGGACAAGGCGAACGAGCCAGCGAAACCTATGCCCAGGGCAATGGCCGCCACGACCGCCACGCTCCGAATCAGTGTTTCCCTGGCAGATCTGACCTGCTCCACGATGGATTCGGTGGAAACGGAGAGCCTTACCAGACCCCGGTAATAGATGGATTCCCTGCCCTGGCGGAACAGGATGGGCTTGTAGAAGATGAACTCCTCAGCGGTCAGGCCAAGGGCGGTGGCATTGAAGGGCGGTTCGGAGGCAACCGAGGCATCGGCCAGTTTTGCGAGCCGTTCGTTGAGGGTCTTCTCAAGGTCACGTGCGCTGGCGGCTATCTGGGTCAGTCTGGCCTGGCTCGTGGCATCAAGGTTGGCGGCAAGCGCGCGGCCCTCGTCCTGGAGTTGCTGGATGGATTCTGCGATGGAGCCGACCTCGGACTGCGCCTTGGCGTCGATCTCTGCGGCAATCGTGGATATCCTGCCAGAAAGGGTGTCAGTCAGCAATGATGCGCCGGGAACCAGCGCAGCGCCGTCGAGCTTTTCGGTGAGGTCGGGGTCATTGCTGGCCCATACCACGTCGGGGTCTGTCGCGTTGGTCGCCCCATAGCCGGTAACGGTCAGGTACCGGGCTTCGGCGACAGCGCTGGCCTGGTTGGGCAGGAGTGACAGTTCCAGCAGGTTCCTGGCCGGCAGGTAGGATTTACCGCCCTGGGCGGCGCTCTCGAGCAATACCCGCGCCCGCTGCTCGAGTCCCTTTGCCAGGATCTCGCTCTGGGTTTCCAGCATGTTCATGCCCAGCGGCACCGATACGAGGAGCACGATGAAGATGACGAGGAGGCTGACCCACAGCATGAACTGGGTGGAGAGGCCCGCGCCTCTGCGCACCGCGAGTCTGGCTGCCTTTTTTCGTTCTGGTTCTGACATCGGCTTTCCTTCCATGAGTGCAACGGCATCCATGCGCGCAGACTTGATTTCTCCCGCCACGAGGGCGACTTGCCTCAGTGACAGGATCATGCCGAGCGCGGGCACGATGAGGGCGACGAGCATGAAGAGCGTCGTCAAGCGTATGAGGGCGGTATCAGGCTCTTCAAAGGACCAGGTTGGTTTCCAGGGGGAGCCCTGGTCGCCGAATTTAACGGTTCCCGAGTAGTCCACCGTAAGGCGCTGGCTGGTGAAGTACCAGCCGCGCACCGGGTGGTACAGGCCGATGCGGTAGCTGCCGGCCGTAAGTTCGCCGACTTCGGCCACGCGGAGCAGGCGGTCTGAGATGATGGTATATCCGCCGCCTGACAACTCATAGACGCGGTCGTAGGGTTCGCGTCCATCGTCGTCTATGGCGAGTTGGGTGATGGAGCCATCGTCGGCGAAGCCCCGGCCCACCAGGGTCAGGGCCAGAGCGCCGAAGTCGTTGCGGGACGAGGCTACATCGGCGACCGTCGTATAGGGTCTGAATTTGTCGGTCCTGAGTATGGCTCGTGATGCTGCGCCGACGTTGCCGACTCGGTCTATGGCCGCAACCGAGAAAGCCCAGTAGCCATCGTCGATGTTGGAGAAATCGACACGGGGCTGGATCGTGCGTATCGTTGGCTGCGGGAAGGCGGGTTCCCGCGCCATCCAGATGCGGCGCTCGTAGTCTGTCGCGGGTGAGAGGTTGTACTCGGCGGGAGGATCCTTCTCGGCGATGGAGAGCGCCGCTGTTACTGCTGCGGCCGGGGTCCGCCTGCGTGCCGGAGGGCGATCCAGCGGTCCCAGGTACTCGAGTACCCAGGTATAGCCCGCGATATCGGTTTCTGGCGGCGGCAGCCAGCCGAGCCTGAAGGTGTTCGAATCAAGGAAGCCGTCAGCTGACGCTGCGGGAGGCTCGGGGATGGGTGCTCCCGGAGGGGTCGTGTCGCGTACGAACGTGATCCTTGGCGTGGGAGAGCAGTTGCCGGCGTAATCCTGGGCCCGCACCCT
>CAXZAJ010000048.1:0-16372 GCA_964293355.1 uncultured bacterium | reverse complement strand
CGTATCATCGAAGAAGCGCGTGTCCAGCGTGTGCAGGTGGCGGTAGATGTCGCGCCGCAGGTCATGCTGGATGTTGACGCCGAGCACGTGCCCGTAGTAGCCGACTATGAATTCGAGCGCGGCCCGCACCGCGTACAGCACGACGAGAAGCACGGCGAAACGCGCCAACGCGGGCAGGTCTCCCGCGGGCACGATGACATCGATGACGCGCTTGGTCGCGGCGGGAAACACCAGATCGGCCAGCCCCAGCCCCAGGGCGCAGGACAGGTCGAGGGCAACGAGGCCGCGGAACGGCTTGTAATAGTGGAGGAATCGTTTGAGCATGATGGGGGGATGGTAGCGTCCCGGCTGCGGTCGTGTATACTGCACTGTATGGATGAGCACGATCTTTCCGGATCAGGAGCGCTTCGCGAACGCGAGAAGGAACTTGATTTCATCTACGAACTCGCAGCCCTTCTGTCGCGACCAAACCTGTCCGCGAGGCAAGCGGCCGAAGGGACGGCTGCCCTGTTCTCCCGCGCCATGGGTGAGCCCTCGCGGGTATTCGTCTCCGTTTCAGTCGGAACAGAAGCCGCATCGTGGCCGAAAGATGCGCTCGCGCCAGCAACAAGCGCCTGTATGGAATCGATCGCCGGCGATCGGACGATATGTAGGTTAGCCGCCTCGTACGATGAAGCACAACCTACCGTGGAGTTCTCGGCGCGGGAGCGCTCCCTCTGCGCGTCGGCGACCACCATCCTGGCTGTAGCAGCGGAGCGACTCGAAGCGGACGAGCGAGAGCGGGCGTACAGGACCTCGCTGGAAAACAAGAATACGGTGCTTTCTGAACTGCTATCGCGCATCGAACTGGAAAAACAGAGCATCCGGACATCGATTCTGGAACGCATCAATGAGCGCGTCTTGCCCCTGATCGCCCGGCTTGCGCGGACGGTAGAGTCTCCGGCCCCGGCAGCCGGCGCGTCCCCGGAGGATGACGAGGCGTTCAGGCTCGAGGCACGCATCCGCCGCGAGCTCGACACGGCCCTGTCGCGAGGGGATTCAGGATTCGCGGATCCGCGACGGCGGCTGAGCGTCCGCGAGCTGGAAATCTGCGACCTTGTCGCCGCCGGGCTTTCGAGCAAGCAGATCGCCGAACGGGTGTCGATCGCCAGATCGACAGTCGAGCGGCACCGGTATAACGTCAGGCGCAAGCTTGGTTTGCCGGAACGGGAAGGCACCATTGCGGCTGCGCTCGGTTCTGCCTCTCACGATATGTAGCAGTCAGTACATATTACATACAAGTTCTTGCAATATTGAACCCTTCCGCTTCGCGTAGTACCTTGAAACCGAACCGAGTCCTTTCGATTCCATCAACCCCCGGAGCGTTACCGTGAATGACACCTGCATTGTGCTTGGACTGCCGGATTACCGGAAACTCTCGGGCGTCGTTGCGGCCATGAAGGCCAAGCGTCGATCGCTCGAGCTTCACATCAAGCGACTCGCCAACGAACTCGAGACCGCGGAGGTCTTGGAACCTACCGACATGCCTGCCAATATCGTGACCATCGGTAGCACAACTTCGGTACGCGACGTGGATACGGCAGAGCGCTTCTCATTCCGTCTGGTATTCCCGGCAGACCTCGACGGCTCCGCCTCTACGGCAAGCATATTGTCTCCGCTCGGAGTTGCGCTAATAGGAGAGGAAGTCGGCACGGTCGTTTCGTGCATCGCTCCTTCAGGCGACAAACGCTTCCTCATAGAATCGACCATCCCGGCCGACCAGAATCCATGAACGGCAATCTGGTGTCAGACAACGCTCCCTGCGCCGCCTCGATGTCAGGCGAGGCGTTCAGCTCATTGTACGAGGCGGCACGGGAGGAATATACCGCCGTCCGCTCCAAGTTCTCCATTCTGGAAGAGTTGCGGGCGGCGCTCGACCGGATGCCGGCGGTCTCAGGATCGACCCGCTTCTGCGCGGAACTCCGTACCGAAGATTCGCTGGTAGAAGAACTGCTTCGAACCGATCGCGGCGACCGGATCCTGTACCTGCCGGCACGAGCCGTATTCGGCAGGGCCGTGGCAGTCGCCGAGGCGCAAGCCTGGTCGGCTCTCGTGCGCGCATGTACCCAATCCCGCGTGCCGGAGCACTATTCACGCAGCGCGGACGCCAGCGCGACGACCGCCATCCTCAGCCTGATGGCGGAGGATGCGTACATGGACATGCTCCGTGGAAGCGCGCCGGAGGGGATCAAGCGGTCCGCTGCGAAGCGGCTGGTTTCGCTCTGGGACGCCAGGCCGCGCGAACTGGCTGACCACGCCGCAGCCGCTCTCGTCGCCGTGTGGTCATCGAGAAGGCGCTCGCCGCCCATCTTTGGAACGCTCCTCGGGTCGAGCGAATTGATCGGACTTTCGATGAGCCTGGATGAAGACTGGTTCGGCTTCGCGAGGGAACGGTTCGCCGATGACGAGGTCGCGCTGGCCCTGGCCGAATTCCTGTTCGGATTGAGCCACGAGGAAATCCGGACTGCCAAGGCGTACATTGCCCTCAACGGCCCACAGGACCCGCAGGGACTCGAGGAGCTTTTAGGTAAATCCAGGGACTACCCCGAGGCCGCCAGCGCCGACCCCCGGGATCTGTACTGCTTCTACGAGGCTCGCAGGGCTGCGGCCCGTACCAGGGCGAACACCGAGGCAGAAGGCCCCCGCTCGACACTTGAAGAGCTGTATCTGCGATGGACGCTGGAACGAGGACTCGCCAGTTGACCAATCCAGCCCATTTGACAATCAGGCGCAATCGTATGTATTTTCATTATTTGAAAAGTTGAGGGCTCAGCCCGGGTGCGATCGCTTTGACGTGGTTGCCCTGAAGCGAGGCTCATAACCACGCCTGAAGGAGACCCGCAATGAGCGCTGGTATTGAATTGACATCAAAGAATTTCGCCGCTGAAGTAGAGCAGTCCACCATTCCGGTACTTGTCGATTTCTGGGCCGAATGGTGCATGCCGTGCAAGATGATCGGCCCGCACATCGAAGACCTGGCCAAGACCTACGCCGGAAGGCTCAAGGTAGGCAAGGTCAACGTCGACAACGAGAACGAGCTGGCAGGCCGCTTCAACATCATATCCATACCCACGCTCATGGTCTTCAAGGGCGGCAAAGTGATCCGCCAGCAACCCGGCGCCCTGCCCAAGCAGGCCATAGAGAAACTGTTCGCCGACCAGATCTAAGCCGTCCGGCCTGGTCAGGCAAGCCGCTCGTCCCGGTTCTGGCGTTCCGCATGGTCCGCCAGAATGCCGGTGACAGCGCGCAGGGCAAGTTCGTAGGAATGCCAGCCAAAACCGGCGACCGTTCCTGCGCACACCGCCGCTACCATCGATACTTTCCTGAATTCCTCACGTGCGTGCACATTGGACAGGTGCACCTCGACAACCGGGTAGCGTACGGCAGCTATCGCGTCGCGCAGCGCCACCGAGGTATGCGTATACGCACCGGGGTTGAAAATCGCGCCGGAAGCCCGGCCTATGCCGGCATGCAGCTCGTCTATCAGCGCCCCTTCATGGTTTGACTGGAAAAAGCGCAACCCCACGCCAAGCTCGGCCGCCAGTTCCCGCAAGTGTCCCTCTATCTGGGCCAGATTCATGGTGCCGTAGACACCTGGCTCCCGCAAGCCAAGCAGATTGAGGTTAGGGCCGTTCAGGACCAATATTTCGTGCATCGTGTATCCTTCCATTCCAGTATCCCGGCTAGCTGCCGGTATTTCAAGCGGTTACTGTCGATAGTAACTTGATTCTTTTTTTGGGGCATGCTACGGTCTGCCCATGGCTACCAACAAACAGGTACCAACTCCTCTCTTCCGCGGCGATTCGCCCGCAACCTTCTCCTTTTACTTTTATTTTAGCTATAAAGCATAGGGCTCCTTCACGGCGCGGCCGGGTGGGTGAGCCCGTAGAGCCACCGGCCGCCCCGGTGGATAGCTGTTCCCATCCACCAGGCGCCGTCCGGCGTGCCATCGGTGCTTCCTAAACCACCTGCTGGTTTGAGAGTGCCGCAACGGCAGCCTCGATACGGTCGAGAGCCAGATCGATGGCGGCATCGGACGCCGCGAACGACATGCGGACACAGGCATCGTCGCCAAAGGCAGAGCCGGGCACCAGAGCCACGCCGGCTTCCTCCAGGAGGTACAGGCAGAAATCATCGGAGCTCTCGATGCGCACGCCGCGCCATTCGGAGCCGAAGAGCGCGGACACGTCCGGGAACAGGTAGAACGCGCCGTCGGGCGCGCTCACCCTGAGTCCGGGCACGGCGGCGAGCCTGGCGCAGGCCCGGTCGCGGCGCACCCTGAACGCGGCGGCCATCGCGGCAACAGGCGCCTGGTCGCCGTCCAGGGCGGCTATGCTGGCGCGCTGGGTAATGGACGACGCGCAGGTGGTGGTCTGGCCTTGTATCGCTATGCAGGCGTCGACGACGGCCTTGGGGCCGGCAAGATAGCCGAGCCGCCAGCCCGTCATGGCGTGCGACTTGGAAAGGCCGCCCACGACGATGACGCGGTCTGCTATCGCCGGAACCGAGGCGGGGCTGGGCACGTCCGGCACGTAGCGGATGCGCTCGTACACTTCGTCCGAGAGTATCCAGACGTCCGGAAAACGGGCGAGGACGGAAGCAAGCGCTTCGAGTTCGGCGAGAGTGTATACAGCGCCGGTGGGGTTCGAGGGCGTGCAGAGTATGAGCACGCGGGTGCGCGGCGTGAGAGCGGCGGCGAGTCGCCCGGGACGGAGCTTGTAGCCGTCTGCCGCGGTGGTTGGCTCGAAGACGGGGACGGCACCGGCGAGCTTGGCCATCTCGGCGTAGGACAGCCAGGCGGGCGTGGGTATGAGCACCTCGTCGCCGGGGCCGGCCAACGCGAGGAGCGCATTGGACAGCGCGCTCTTGGCGCCGCAGGAGGCCAGGATCTGCGCGGCCGGATACGAGAGGCCCGAGTCGCGCAGCAATTTGCGCGAGACGGCTTCGCGGAGGGCGCTCTCGCCGGCGACCGGCGTATACCGGTCGATGCCATCGGCGACGGCGCGGGTGGCCGCCTCGCGGACGTGGGCGGGCGGATGGAAATCGGGTTCGCCGACGGTGAGGTCGACGATGTCGCGGTGCGCGGGCTTGAGGTCCCGGGCACGGTGGGTCATGGCGATGGTGCGGGACGGCTCGATGCCGGCCGCCCTCGACGACAGGGCGCTCATGGCTGTATCCTTCCTGGCGGATCCGCGTATCGGTCCGCCCGGATTGTGTATACGCCCGGGAGCGCGGATTGTGCAAGTGATTGGCCGGTTGATCCGGCGGAAGGTTGCTGTAATATGAAGAATCTTAAACTGACGGGCCAGAAGGCCGACGGAAAACGGACCATCGTGACGGTGGGCGGGCTCCGCATCGGCGAGGACCTCATCGTCATAGCCGGCCCCTGCGCGGTGGAATCCGAAGACCAGATGATCCGCACGGCGGTAGCCGTCAAGGAAGCCGGGGCGACGATGCTCCGCGGCGGAGCCTTCAAGCCGCGCACCTCGCCATACGCGTTCCAGGGCCTCGGGCTCAAGGGACTCAAGATACTGGACAAGGCCAGGCGCGAGACCGGCCTGCCCATCGTCACCGAGGTGATAGACACGCGCGACGTCAGCTGGGTGGGCGAGTATGCCGACATCCTGCAGATAGGCGCGCGCAACATGCAGAATTTCTCGCTGCTCCGCGAAGCGGGAAAATCTGGCAGGCCGATACTCCTCAAGCGCGGCATGTACTCCACCCTGGAAGAATGGCTCAACTGCGCCGAATACATACTCGCGGAGGGCAACCCCAACGTCATACTCTGCGAGCGCGGCATACGCAGCTTCGAAACGTACACCAGGAACACGCTGGACCTCTCCATCGTCCCGGCGGCAGAATCCTTGAGCCACCTCCCGGTCTTCGTCGCCCCGTCGCACGGACCCGGCGTGCTCGGCCTCATTGAACCGATGAGCCTGGCAGCTGTCGCGGCCGGCGCGGACGGTCTTGAAATCGAGGTACATATCGACCCGAGCTCCGCGATGAGCGACAAGGACCAGCAACTTTCGCCCGAGGCATTTACCCGGCTCATGCGCAAGCTCGCCGTGATGCGCAGGACCGTCGACGAACTGGCAGCGGAAAATTTTTAGTGCGTGCCTCTAATGGAATAAGCGGCTCGGATACAGGCGATATCGTGGTCACCGGGGAGCGCTCAAGCTCGACGATACGGTTTGAGCCGATTGCCGCGCTGGCGACCCTGGCTGATCCCGCGCGCACCGTCATCGTCGCCGACGAGATAACGCGGGACTTCCTGCCGCCGCAGTTCGACAGCAGGCGCATCGTCACCATACAGCGTGGCGAGGCCGCCAAGAACCTCGCGTCGCTTGAAGGCGTCTATGCGCGCTTCCTGGAACTCGGCGTGGGCCGCGACTGGACGGTCGTCGGCGTGGGCGGAGGCAGCGTGTCCGACCTCGCGGGCTTCGCCGCGACCACCTGGCTGCGCGGCGTCGATTTCGGCTTCGTGCCCACCACCCTCCTGGCCATGGTGGATGCCTCTGCCGGCGGCAAGAACGGAATCGACTACCACGGTTATAAAAATCTCATCGGCTCTTTTTCGCAGCCCCGCTTCGTGCTCGTCGATCCGGAACTGCTGGACAGCCTGCCTGACTACGACCTGGCCTGCGGGCTCGTGGAAGCCATAAAGCACGGCGTCATCGAGGGCGAAGAACACCTGGCTTTACTGGAAGGAGCCGTTTCCGGATCAGGAACGATAGACCGCAGCGCGCTCGCACCCATCATCAGGCGCTCGGTTTCGCTCAAGGCCGCGGTCGTTTCAGCTGACGAGCACGAACACGGTGACCGCAAAAAACTCAACCTCGGACACACCATAGGCCACGGCATCGAGGTGGTCACCGGCCTGGCGCACGGCGCAAGCATCGCGGCCGGCCTCGCGTCAGCGTGCCGTTTTGCATTGGAGCATGATGCGGCCAAACGCGGCGGCGCGGAACAGGCTGGAACGGTAGCCCTCTCAAAACGCGTTTTGGCGTTGCTGGACAGGCTCGGACTGCCGACCTCGATCGAGCTGGCGCGTCGGGCCTCACCGGAAACCAGCGAACTTTCCCCGGCCAGCTTCCGTGACGCGGTAGCCCAGGCCATGGGCACCGACAAGAAACGCAACGGCGACAACGTACTATTCGCCATGCCCAGAGCGGCCGGGCACGTGGACATAGAACCGGTGGCGCTGCAGGAACTCCGCGATTTTGTAAGGAGAGCACCATGAACTCAATAGGCAGCTTGTTCAGGGTAGAGCTGTTCGGCGAGTCGCACGGACCGGCGGTCGGGGCCATCATCGACGGGGCGCCGGCAGGGCTCCAGCTGACGGCGGAGGATTTTGCCGACGATCTGGCACGCAGGCGCGCCGGGGCAGAAGGCACCACGCCCCGCGTCGAGGCCGATGTGCCGGAAATCCTGTCCGGGCTCTACGAAGGCCGCACGGCCGGCACGCCGATCTGCGTGATCTTCAGGAACACCGACACGCGCTCAGGCGACTATTCCCTCTTCGCCGCGATGCCGCGCCCGGGCCATGCCGACTACACCTCGCGCATCCGCTACGGCGGCTACTCCGATCCGCGCGGCTCGGGGCATTTCTCCGGCCGCGTCACCGCGGGTTTGGTAGCCGCGGGCGTCATCGCGAAGAAGGTGTTGGCCGGCGTACAATTCAGCACGACGATACGTGAAGCCGGCGGCCGCGAGGACGTGGCGGCCGCGGGGGGCGCGGGCCCCGAAGACGGCGGCTCGATCGGCGCGCTCGTGGGACTGCGTGTGGGCGGCCTCCGGGCAGGACTCGGCGAACCGTTCTTCGGCGCGGTGGAGAGCCTCGTGGCGCAGGCGCTGTTCGCGGTGCCGGCGGTGCGCGGCGTGGAATTCGGTGACGGTTTTGCCGCGGCCGCGATGCGTGGAAGCCAGCACAACGACCCCATCGTCGCCCCGGACGGCACGACGGCAAAAAATGGCTCAGGCGGCATCAATGGCGGCATAACCAACGGTAACGAACTCGTCGTCCGCGTCGCCATGAAGCCCGCGTCTTCAATCCGTAAAACCCAGGAAACCTGGAATTTCAAAACAGATTCCATGGATGAACTCTCGGCGCCGGGCAGGCACGACGCCTGCATAGCCCTCCGCGCCGCCGTGGTGCTGGAGGCCGCGCTGGCCGTCACTCTCGCTGACCTGGAACTCCAGGCCCGCATCCGCGACGCGTGGAACATCGGCACGGCGCCATCGAAGCAAAACCACATGACAACCCAGGAAAGGAATACCCCATGACACTCGAAGGACTCAGACAGGATATCGACAGGATAGACGCCCGCATACTCGCACTGCTCGACGAGCGGCTGGAAAAAGGGCTCCTCACCAGGCGACACAAGACCGGCACCCTCGACCAGTCCCGCGAGGCTGAAGTGCTCGACCGTGTGGCCAAGCGCTCAAAATGCCTGGCAGGCCGCGAATACACCGAGGCGCTGTACAAGCGCATCATGGCCGAAAGCAAGTCGGCTCAGGACCGCGGCCTCAAGCTGGTCGGATTCCAGGGCATGCACGGCGCGTACAGCGACGCCGCGGCGCGCGAATGGAATCCGGGTGCCGCGACCATACCCTTCCAGGAATTCTCGCAGGTCTTTGACGCCGTGCTCGCCGGCGACCTCGACTACGGCGTCGTGCCGGTGGAAAACACCCTGGGCGGCATCGTGGGCCAGGTCAACTCCATACTGGTAACCACCGAACTCCGCGTCGTGGCGGCCATCGACATGCCCATCAACCACTGCCTGCTCGCGGCTCCCGGAACCGACCACCGCGACATACGCTCGGCCTACTCCCACGACCAGGCGCTCTCCCAGTGCCGTCGCTTCCTTGAACGCAACAAGCTGGACGGCATGGACTGGTTCGACACCGCCGGCGCAGCGCGCATGATTGCCGAGGACCGCCCCAAGGGAGGAGCCGCCATAGCAAGCCGCTTTGCCGCTGAACTGTACGGGCTGGAAATTATAAAGGAAGGCATCCAGGATTCCACCGCCAACCGCACCAGGTTCTTCGTCCTGGCTAAAGGTGCCAACGGAACCAGCGGCAACAAGTGCTCCGCAGTATTCTTCACCGACGACAAGGCCGGCGCCCTGTTCGGCGTGCTTGAAGTATTCGCCAAGGCCGGCATCAACCTGACGCGCATAGAATCCGTGCCCGACGAACCGGGCGATTACGCCATCTTCATAGATTTCGACGGCTCAGACCAGGATCCCCGCGTAGCCGGCGCCATAGACGCCGCCCGCGCGCAGGTCCGCGACTTCCGCATGCTCGGCTGCTACGACGAGAGGAAACTGTAACAATGAAAATTGCCATACAAGGCTCAGGCAAGATGGGGGCCTGGATTGCCCACGCCTTGGCCGGCGCACACGATGTAGCCGCCTTCGACCCTGACCAGACCAGGCTGAAAACCAGCACCGCGGCCACCGGCGCGCATCCGCTCGCCTCGCTGGAAGAGCTGCGCTCTTTTGCGCCGGAACTGCTCGTCAACTGCGTGCCGCTCGGCATGACCGTGGAGGCCTTCGATTCGGTCCTGCCCTGCCTGCCAGTCGCCTGCATGCTGTCGGACATCGCATCGATCAAGACCGGACTCGCCGACTATTATGCCGCGGCCGGCAGACCCTTCGTGTCCACCCACCCCATGTTCGGCCCCACCTACGCCGATGAGGCCAACCTGCATGAGCAGAACGCCGTCGTCATCACTGAGTCCTGTGAAGCCGGCAAGGAGTTCTGGCGGAACCTGTACCAAAAATTTGGCATCAAGGTTTTTGAAGACAGCTTCGACGGCCACGACCGCACCGTCGCCTATTCACTGGGAACGCCGTTCGCCTCGACGATGGTGTTCGCCGCCTGCATGAAGCAGCTGGACGCGCCGGGCACCAACTTCCGCAAGCACCTCGACATAGCCCACGGACTCCTGGCCGAGGACGACAGGCTGCTGGCTGAAATCATGTTCAACCCGCACACCATACGGCGCCTGGAACTGATCAACTCCCAGCTGGCTTACCTAACGCACATCATCAAGGACCGCGACCACGAAGAAATGGCCAAGTTCCTCGCCAGGCTACGCGACAACATCGGAGAAGCTCCATGACAAGCCTCAACCAATCCGCATGGCATCCAGGACATCGAAGAACTCAGGCCAGCTCTTGCTCACGCACTCCGATCCTTCGATAGTAACCTGACCCGATCCGGCCAGAGCAACCACGGCAGCGGCCATCGCGATGCGGTGGTCGCCGCGTGACGACACGGAACCTGCGTGCAGGCGCTGCCCGTCCAAGCCATGCACCGTCATCAGGTCGCCGTCAACGTCGACCCTGAGCCCCAGCTTGCCGAATTCCTCGGACAGCGCCGCGGCCCGGTCGCTCTCCTTGGCACGCAGCCTGGACGCTCCCCGGAGTTCGGTCACTCCGGCGCAACGTGACGCCAGCGCGACAAGCGGCGGAAAAAGATCGGGGCAGTCAGTAGCGTCAAACGAAAAACCACGGAGAGGAGCGGCGGACACGCGGTAGCCGCCTGAAATATCCTCGATCCTGGCACCGGCCAGCCTGAGCGCGTCTATGATGGCCCGGTCCGGCTGCGAAGAACCAGACTGCAGTCCAACAACGTCCAGCCCCTGGGCACCCGATGCGATCGCCCCCGCGACAAGCAAGAACGCCGCACCGCTCCAGTCACCTTCCACCTCGTAACTGGCTGGTGCGTATGGTATGCCGCGAACAGAAAAGTCAGAAAAAGCAGCATCCCGCACGGCTTGGGCACCAAAGGCGCGCATGATGTCCAGCGTCAGGTCAACATAGCCGCGGCTCGCGAGCCGCTCTACCGTTACCACCGAATCACCGCCGGCCATCGGCAAGGTCAGGAGCAACCCCGTGATGAACTGCGAACTCTCCGAACCGTCTACGGTAACGCGGCCGGCACGCAGCGGACCGCGCACCCTCACGGGCTGCAGGCCGCCGCTGGTGGAACAGCGGACGCCGGGGGCCGAAAGCGGCGCCTCCACCATCCCGACCGGCCGAAGCGCCAGCGAACATTCACCCCACAGTTCGACCTCAACCGGCGACAATGATGCAATGGCGGAGAACATGCGCAGGCACAAGCCCGATTCGCCGCATGACGCGACGATTTTACCCGGATCCGAGGCAGTCATACCCTGTGGCATGCCGGAACCGAAAAGCCCGCCACGGACCACCACGCGGTCGTCGAAGCGCTCCACGACCGCGCCGAGTGCCGTGGCCACTCGCATCGCGGCCAGCGAATCGGCGCACCAGGTCGGATTGGATATCGTTGAAACACCGGGAGCCATCGCGGCGCAGGCCAGCGCCCGCTGCATGGCGCTCTTCGACGCCGGAGCCCTGATCCTGCCGCCAACGGCGGACGGCTCAACGCAGCGAGTCACGGATCACCTTGGCTACCATCTTCACCCGCATGCCGTCGGTATTAAGCTCGATATCGGCACATTCCTTGTACCAGGGCTTGCGGCGCTCGTACAGGAATCGTATCTTCCCCGCCGCATCTTCAACGAGCAGTGGTCTGGAACCGCCCACCGAACGCTCGGCAAGGATTCCAAGATCGACCTTGATCCAGACAACCCTGAAGCACTCGCCGAGCAGCGCACGGTTCTCGGGCAACTCGATGCAACCGCCGCCGGTGGCCAGCACGACCGGACCGCCCGCAGCGACGCGGACCAGCGCAGCACGCTCGCGCACCCTGAAACCGGCCTCGCCTTCGTCGGCAAAAATGTCTGAAATCGACCTGCCGGCACCGATGGCGATAGCCTCGTCAAGATCGACGAAGGGCAAGCCTTCAAGTTCAGCCAGAACCGCGCCGACGCTCGTCTTGCCCGAGGCGGGCATACCGATCAGCGCAATCCTGCGCACCTGGGAATCGTGTATCTCCATGCCGCATCTTACCGGCAGGCAGCCTTTCGGTCAACGCGACGCGCCTCGACGCGCCGCCCCTCCGCGCTAAGTCATCAAGGCGTATACACCTCATCGATATTGACCACCCCGAGCGTCGCGCCTTTCGTCGGAACGATGTGCCAGTCCGACCCGGCATCCGTATCAGCCGAGCCTGAAGAACGGCAGATGCTCCGCGTGCTCGTCGTGCCGGTAGACCGCGCACAATCCTCCGGCCGGGGAGGATCCGATGCCGACCAGGCCCCTGCCGCGACGAGAGCCGCAACCCGTTCCTTCAAGACAGCCGTCCCGAAGCCGCCATACGTGGCATCGGATTCAACCGTCCGCTCGCTGTAGAGCACGGCATCCAGCACGGCACCGCGTGGAGATGCATAAAGCGACAAGGCGCCGTTCTTGCCGGACAGCGCCCCGTCTCCGCCGCGGTACCACAGGTCCCAGGCGTCCGCATGCGCATCGATCCCGCCGGAGGCAACCTTGTCGTCCCCTTCGTCGATTTCAGCCTCCAGCCCCTGCGGCTTCAGATGCAGGATGATATAGTCTCCAGCTCCCACCAACAGCGCCGGAAACAGGTACCGAACGTCAAAATCATCAGGCGAACCCACGAAAAATGCCAGGCCAGCACAGTTGCCGCCTTCAATCACGAACAATTCCAGCGCGTCCGGATGCGTCGAGGTACCTTCTGTTATTAGTTCATTGATGACCAGGCGCGGTGGATCCGGATTAAATCCCCAGTACGGCAGCACGAAGCTGGACAGGTTCCCGGCCGCATCCGAAACCACCCCGGACACCGCATAAGCCTCCCCCGGCAACAGCGGGCCATCCAGCGTCACGACGACGCTCCGGCCATCCTCGCCCACCCGGGTAGCCGCTATCCCAGGCCCCGGCGTCGAAGCAAACCCCGCCACCGCCGCCTCCACCTCCTCGTCAAAGACTATAACCACCTCGGCGCCGCCGGCCGGCCCCCACGACGCCACGGCCGGTGGCCGCAGATCAGCCGCCGCAAACACCGCGGCAACAGGCTCCGGCACGCAAGACACCGCGACCGTGCCTGCCACTGCAGCCACCAAAGCACCCACCACGATCCATTGCCTGTTCCATCTACCCATCCGCGTCCTCCTTATATCAGCGCACTAGAACCGGTACGCGGCAGGAAGCACGGGCGCTTTCGTTTTCCTTACTATTGTCGCCCTTTACAAGCTCCAAAGCGCGTGGTAAAGTCAATTACTTTCTTACTGAAAGTAATACGAATCGACTGATTAATGCAGGGAGTCGCAGCATGAATGCAAGCGAGCGCGCGGAGACTGAATCCTTCGCGAAAGAGATCAGAAAGCTGGCCATCGAGATGATAGGCGAGCTTGGAATCGGGCACATCGGTGGCGCGATGTCCATCGTCGATGTTTTGGCCGTTCTGTACGGCAAGCACCTCAAGGCGGACCCCAAGAACCCGCGCGCGGCCAACCGTGACAGACTCGTGCTCTCCAAGGGACACGCAGGCCCCGCCCTCTATGCGGTACTCGCCGCCAAGGGCTTCTTTCCCAAATCATGGCTTGCCACGCTGAACAAGGGCGGAACCAACCTGCCTAGCCACTGCGACCGCAACAAGACCCCCGGCATCGACATGACCACCGGCTCCCTCGGCCAAGGCCTGTCCGCAGCCTGCGGCATCGCCACCGCGCTCCGCATCGACGGCAACCCCGCCACCGTCTTCGCCATCATAGGCGACGGCGAGAGCAACGAAGGCCAGAACTGGGAAGCCGGCATGTTCGCCGCCCACAACAAGCTTGCAAACATCATAGCCTTTACCGACTACAACAAGGCCCAGATTGACGGCACCACCGACGAGATACTCGGCCTCGGCAGTCTTGCGTCCAAGTGGGCCGCCTTCGGCTGGAACTCCGTGGAAGTCAACGGCCACGACGTAGCCGCCATCGATGCCGCCATTACCGCCGCCAAGGCAGTCAAGGACAAGCCGTCCATGATCGTCCTGGACACCGTCAAGGGCAAGGGTTGCAGCTTCTGCGAAGGACAGGTCGGAAGCCACAACATGCCGGTAACCAAGGAAATGGCCGCCGAGGCCATAGCCAAGCTCGGCGCCTGAGCCCGGCACCACCAAGGAACACATACTATGGAAGCAACCAAAGAAATGCGCGCGGTCTACGCGGAGACGCTCGTGCGCCTCGGCGCTGCCGACAAGAACATCCTCGTACTTGAAGCCGACCTCATGAAGGCTACCGGCACCGGCCCCTTTGCCAAGGCCTATCCAGACCGCGCCGTCAACGCGGGCGTAGCAGAAGCCAACATGGTCGGCATCGCAGCCGGCATGTCAACCGAAGGCAAGATACCCTTCGCGGCCACCTTCGCGTGCTTCGCGAGCCGCCGCGCCTACGACCAGTTCTTCGTCTCGGGCAACTACGCCCAGCTCAACGTCAAGCTCGTGGGCACCGACCCCGGCGTCTGCGCCGCGTTCAACGGCGGCACCCACATGCCCTTCGAAGACCTCGCCCTGATGCGCGCCATACCCGGCCTCGTCATCGTCGAACCCTCCGACCCTGTGTCGCTCGCCGGCCTCATTGAAAAGGCTGCCGCCTACAAAGGCTGCGTCTACATCCGCCTGCAGCGCAAGGCCGCCCCGGCGCAGTACAAGGAAGGCGAGAGCTTCGAGTTCGGCAAGGCCAAGGTCCTGCGTGAAGGCTCGCCGGCCGGCGCCGACGCCGTCATCGTTGCGCTCGGCGCTCTCATGGTCGGAGAAGCCCTCAAGGCCGCCGACCTCCTCGCCGCTGAAGGCAAAAAGGTCGCCGTCATCGATGCGCTGTCCCTCAAGCCCCTGGACGAAAAACTCATCCTGGAGTGGGCCAAGAAAACAGGCAAGCTCGTCACCTGCGAGAACCACCAGAAGCGCGGTGCCCTCGGCTCGGCCGTGGCGGAAGCCCTCGCCGAATCCGGTACCGCCTGCAAGTTCGCCCGCGTCGGCATAGACGACCAGTTCGGCGAAGTAGGCACCCAGGACTGGCTCGCCGACCACTTCCACCTAACCGCCCCCCACATCGTCGCCGCAATAAAAGGCCTATAATAAGAATTTTGCACAGAGACACAGAGAAGATGAGGTAAAGTAATGAGGGAGGAAAGATAATGAACTTTATGCGCTTCTTTGTTTTTTCTCCCTTCATCCTGCTCTATGTTTCTTTGCTCAAACTTCTTACTTTATATTCTTTTCTTTCTTCTCATCTTCTCTGTGTCTCTGTGCCAATTTTCCCCATCTTTTCTTCGAATCTTTCTTCTCATCTTCTCTGTGGCTCTGTGCCAAATATTCCCTATCTTAAGGAGAACATATGAAACTCGCTATAGCATCTGATCTTTCGGGCTTTCCCCTCGCGCGTGAAATCGTCAAGCACATCAAGGAAAACCACAAGGACATCGAGATCATCGATTTCGGTATCGAGAGCGCCGACGCCCCCCTGCCCTATTTCGTCCAGGCCCCCAAGGTCGCCAAGGCACTCCAGAATGGCGAAGCCGAAAAAGGCATCCTCATCTGCGGCACCGGCCAGGGCATGGCCATCGTCGCCAACAAGCACAAAGGCGTCTACGCCTGCGTGGTGGACGACCTCTTCTCCGGCGAGCGCGCCAAGATAGTCAACAACGCCAACATCATCACCATGGGCGGCTGGATCACCGCGCCCTTCCTCGGCACCCAGATCGTCGACGCATGGCTCGCCGTCGCGTTCACCCAGAAAATGGAATTCAAGAAAGACTTCCTCACCAACGCCTTCAACAAGGTCGTCGAGATAGAAGCCGAGCAGTTCAAATAAGGCAATAACAATGAACGATAATGAACAGCTGATAGCCGGCCTCGTGGCAAAGGCGCGCGCCGCTCAGGCCATCGCCGCCACCTGGGACCAGGCGCGCACCGACGAGGTCTGCGTCGCCGTGGGCTGGGCCGTCTACAATGATGAGAATATTGCAAAGCTCGCTGCCGCAGCTGTCGAGGAAACCGGCATGGGCGTGGTAGCCGACAAGGTTACCAAGCACAAGAACAAGGTGCTCGGCGTATTGCGGGACATCCAGGGCGTCAAGAGCGTCGGGCTCATAGAGGTGGACGAGACTCGCGGACTGCGCAAGTACGCAAAGCCCGTCGGCGTCGTAGGCGCGCTCGCGCCGGTCACCAACCCCACCGCCACGCCCTCGTCCAACGGACTGTCCATCCTCAAGGGCCGCAACGCCGTCATCTTCGCGCCGCACCCCAAGGCCAAGAACGCCAGCGCCATGGCCATCGGCTTCATGCGCGCCGCCCTCAAGAAAGTCGGCGCGCCCGAGGATCTCGTGCAGATGATAGCGGGACCCAGCGTCGAACTGACCGGGGGACTGATGGGGCAAGTCGATCTCGTCGT
>CAXZAJ010000047.1:0-16494 GCA_964293355.1 uncultured bacterium | reverse complement strand
ATAGTCAGAGATTTTGGCCTCTATCCAGATCCTGATTCATTCTTCAAGGATCATACCCAATCGATGGGAGCATTGAAGCGCTTGATGTTCAGGACCATCGTTCGTCGGGCAATAAACAGGCGTGTCGCCAGAATAAGGGCTCGCATGAAGTCCTAAAGGTTCTGATCCACGCCATTCTACTGGGTGAGTACCGGATTCCACGATTTCCCGGCTACGACGCTCTTATGGCCCTCCCGAGCGTTATCCGTGGTTGTGCTTGTGGCATACGCTTTCTTGGTTTTCACCGACGCCGCAGACGCTTCTATATGGCTTCGGCGGCGAACGTGAAACTCCAGCGGATCAGGTCCCGTAGATCCGGGAACCAAGCGTGAGGATGCCAGATCCGCCGGAATACGACTTGCTTGAGTGGACCATCCCAATGTGTCGGGCGAGAGTCTTCCGGGCTCCTGAGGCCGAAAAGTGGATAATAGTCTAGATGTGTTCAGTGGCTCCGAGATCGAGACGAAACTCATGGCTGTTGCGTGGTCGGCATCCGCGCAGTGTTCCTGCCCGTCCGAAGCGGACGTTGACGATTCGAAGAGATCGAGATCAAGATCGAGGAATCGGGCGCTAGACTGCCCCTATTGCTTTGGATAAAGGGCAAAAGCCCCTTCGGGGGTCCCTGCGTTTGACGGGACAGAAGATGCAAGCGTGGGAAGACCCGTCCACTGGGTATCTATCGATGACTAGGCTCTTCGCCCCCGCGTGGTTGTAATCCAGGGGTATAGTACGCAGCACCTAATTTGGCATGGCAGAAATAGTGATTGGGCTCCCGGAAAGTTACTACAGACTGCCTGTGTGAAAGCACTCGTCTCTCCAGCAGATCTCGATTCCCAGAATTAAACTCTCGAACTTCGGTATCGGGTATCTTCGGACAGCCAGGAGAAAGGGGCGTCCGCCTTGAGCAGATGGGGAACCTGTGTGCGCTTGCTGCAGGACGACCATAAAATGCTTCTGCGATCGCAGGGAAAGACGAGTCTTGCACTCCCCGTGCGGTCGCTGACAGCCCGGAACTTTGCGAGGTCCAGCGACGAGGAGAAAAGGTTGAAGCCTGGACATGCAAAGATGCTGCTCGCGGCTAACGGCAGTATCTGTGCGCTGAGGAGAATGGGTGTCGCCGCCTGTTGGCGATTGTGCTGTCCGCCCGGTATCCTCTCGGGCTTGAAATCGCGTGATCGCCTGCTCTTACGATCATGTTGAGGCTGTTCTGTTAGCCTCGTCCTCTTGTCTGGAAAAAGGAGGAATCAATTATCCCGCTAGAGGGCTTCGTCGATCGGATAAACGGAGACGACGAAGCCCTATGCTGGAGTAAAGCATTAACGGTTCGCGCGGACTATGGAAAGCGCGATGTTGCCCTTGTCGAGGAGCCCCTGTTCGCAACGGAAGATGATAACAACTGTATCCGTCCACTCCGAGACATTGGGGACTTCCATGTCTTTAGGGATCGTGATGAAGAAGTACTCCATCGGAGCCTTGGCATAGGCGATAAACCTGACATTAAAGCCAACAGTCGCCCGGAGCTGTCCTCCAGCTGCCAGCCGGGCTATTAGCCTGACGGTCTTATCTTTGAAAGCAGCGGTGTTGTCGAAAAACTGGGCTGCCGAGCTGGTGTTGTATTTCTCGGAACGCGTCTTGTCCACAAAGTCATAGTCCGGTTTGATGTCGGCAGTATCCTGAGCAATAGCTGTAGATATGCCGAAGCCAACTAGAAGTAAAAGCATGATAACCGTGCGTTTCATAGACTCTCCTTTGATTATGGTGTAGCAGCCTCGAAACCCTATTTGGATTGCCTCACCATGGGGCTCCCGCACTTGGGGCATTTGTAGCTGCCATGATTCCCGTACGTTTCGATGTGCCTACAGGTCGCCTTCGAGCATTTGTACGTGTACGTCACCTTGTCAGTTGCCATATGAACCTCCTGTTGATGCCTTGCTTAGACCAAGGCAAGGTAGCTTATCGTGTAACCGTGCCATTTCCTGGCACGATGCGCTGATATAGAAGTAGCATTTACCTTGGCTGAGCAGAACTTAACCGTGCGGCGGACGGACGGAGTCGTAGCGGGCAAGTGCCTGGGCGAGTTCTTTGCGGGTCATCGAGCGGAGTTCTGGAGGGGCCAGGATCTCGGCGTCTGGCCCCCATGAGAGCGCCCATCGAATAAGGTCACGGAGATTGCGGGAGCCGAGCGTGATGATGATGGAGCCATCAGCCTGGGGCTTTGTAGACTGGATGATGCCGATATGACGGGTTGTGGCTTTCTGGGCGACCGTGGACGAGAAGCGGATAGTGGCCTGGATGGGAGCATCGGCTTCGAGGTCGAAGGTGGAGCCAAGAGAAGCAGCGTAGTCGATGTCGACCAAGGGTTCAGAACTAGTGCCAGCGAGTGTTGCCGACTCAAAGAGGTCGACATCAAGAAGGCGGCAATGGATCTGGCCTTCGGGCTTGGCGTAGAGGTAGAGGCCACCGCGATGTTCGATGAGCTTTACCGGATAGAGGGTATACGAGCGGGCAATGCCATCAACCGGAGAGCGATAGACCACAGAGCAGGCCTGGCCGGTCTTAATGGCAGTTCGGAAGGTATCAAGAAGCGAAGATGTAAGGTTGGTATCGGGTTCCGGAGCCGGATCGGCGTCGAGCCCCGGCAGAAGGACGTTAAGCTTGGAACGGAGCGAAGACAGGAGCGCCGATGACGAGGAGTCCCGGAGCGAGCGCCCTTCTAGAATGGCGTCGAGGAAGTAGCGTTCCTGTGGGTTGAGGTCGAGACTCGGGACGCTGAAGGTCGGTAAGTGTTGGGCGTAGCCTTCGAGAATGCGATAGGTCTTCTCCGTGGATAGGTCGCGGCGTTCATCAACGAGGGGAAGGCCGAGGTCGGTCAAGGCTTCGAGCATTCTGAAGGTTGAACGACGGGATATGCCAAGGCGGGACATAAGGGTCTTAATGGTGGTGCCGCCCGGAGTGGCGAGGAGTGAGACTGCCTGAATGAGCTTGGTCAGATTCGCGTAAGGATTCGGCATCTCGGACTCCGTGGTGATACGGCCACGCCAGGGCAGCCGAGAAGAAGAGGATACAAGTAGACCGTGCCGGAAGCTGGCACGATCGGGTTGAATGGATTGCAGTGGAGAGAAGCTCAATAAAGGCTCATGAGGCGTGTAGAAGGCCTGTAGCGAGTACTTTGTAGACGCTACCTGTATCTTTTCTTGCTGAAGGGCTAATGGGGTATCGAGGATACAAGAATGAAGAATGGCCCCGGGCGGGCCGGGGCCATTGGGTTAGTCATCAGACGGAAGCATGATCGTGATGACGGGCTCCCCGGAGTCGCCAGGACCACAGACAGCCAGAAGGTCAACGGAGACTGGTGTGGCGTCGGAAGCCTGCGCGAAAAGGACGGTAAAGGACAGGCGGTCCGTCGCAGAAGCCGACTTGATGGCATAGCGTAGGACGGAGAGCGTGTCCCAAAGGCGTCCATCCAGACTCTGGCCTTCCTTGGCGAGCTCGAGCGGTGGCGTTAGGTAGCCGTGGTAGAGGGTGTCGGAGACGGCCACTGGGAGCTTGAAGCCAGCCTCGCGGGCGAAGTCGGAGACATCGATCAGGACGCCATCGGCGAGGGCTTGAGCCCGGGTGTACGAGTAGATGAGGTCAGGTGTCATGAGGCCGTGTCCTCGGCGTAGGCTTGGGCTTCCGGGGAACGGACGGATTTGACCTCTAAGTGCTCGACTACGATTACTACCGGAGTCATGGCATCGAGCGAAGAGTCAATACCGAGGCGGCCAACGAGGCGGACGGAGGTGCCGACGTGGAGCGTGTCGCGAGCGGTGGCGGCGAGGCGACCATAGGCTATGGCCGGCATGGCTGGAACGTCGGGGCCTGCGTCAAGTAGGAAGCGGGCGGCGGCTGGGTGGTCGTTTGCGGGCTCGGTGTAGAGCGGAGAAGAGGTAACAGCCCCTTCGATCAATAGACTATTTAACAGACGCATGGGGTGTCCTTTCAGGCCTGGGCGGCCGGGCGGAGATAGAGCTCATCGTGGCCCAACTGGGCTTCGACGCCGGGGATGGCTTCGCCTTCGGTGAAGATCAAGGAGCGGACGGCGGTCTTCGAGATGTCTTCGCGGACGATGACAGCTTCCGGGTGATTGGCCTTGAGGTAGCCGAGGGCTGTAGGAGCATCGAGAATGTCGACCCGGTCGGGGAGCTTACGCAGCTGGGCGGTGGCCGTCGGTAGAATGATGGAGCGGGAGCGGCGCTGCTTGGCGACTTCGGCTTCGACCCAGGGTTTCAAGAGTGTGGAAAGGTACTCGATGGAATCGATGTCGGCTGAGTTGGCGTCGGAGAGCCAGGCGTCGATGCGGGACTTGTAGGAACGGGCCAGGTCGGAGCGTTGGGCCGTGCGAGCCTGGGCCTCGAGAATGCGCGAGGCTACCCAGCTGGCTTTGGAAAGAGAGTCGACCGTGAAGGGTTCGGCGGCCGGGGCCTCCGCGCTGGGGATGGTGAAGTCGAAGAGGACGTTTGAGAGCGACGGAAGAGAGCCGGGCTCGGCGGTGTCGACGAGCGCGAGCGGGGCGGTAGGGGGAGCGTCAACGAGAGTGGCAAGCATTGGAGCCTCCTTGAGAAAATTGGGATGTGAGGATGCGGCCGGGATCGAGCCTGCCCATGAGGTAGGCGATAGGCCATATTATGTAATTAGCAGCTGAAGGCCGGACTGTGTACGCGATATGCACGGTGGCCGGGGCTACCGTATTTGAGGGAAGATTAATGGCATGCTGGCGGGCTTAATCGGGGCCATAGGCGCCAAGATGAAAGAAGCCAAGGAGTTTAGACGGATAGAGGTATTAGTAGGGATCTCAAGAAGGCGATTGCGCAGCTCAGTGGCGCACTGAGCGCAGGATCGGTAGAAGTTCTAACGTCAAGGCTTGTATAGCTAATATAGATATGTGGATCTTTGACGACCAATATCGTCTAGATACTATTGAGGCTGTCGCGGTCACAGTGGCGAATGAGGGGAAAGTGGTTAAGGGGGATCTGATGGATGAGCTTGATGAAGATGCGGCTCGGGAGGTAGAGGCCTTCGTCGAGCGGTTTAATTACTTCAGGACGCCATATAACCAAGGTGTGCAAGGTGGATGGAAAAGAAATCGCGGCCTGGCCGGGGATGCCGTCGTGTATAGAGCGATTACGGGACATGGAGATATTGGACTCCTTATGAATCGGAGGCCGAGGTTTATTTGTTTCGATGTGGATGTGCCCGGCAAGGGTGGAGATGAGCCGGAACCAGATGAGGTAGAAGAGCAAGAAGAAGGGAGCGAGGAACAGCAGGAGCAAACGCTGGAGCAGGAGGAGTGGGATGAGCAGGGGCCGTTCACGCAGGATCCGAGCACGTGGGCCGGGTGGCCGGAAAGGGGAGTTGATGGCGAGGTAGAAGAAGGGCTGGAGCGGGCGCTGCGGGAGTCGGTAAAGCCGATGGTGCCAAGTAGACGAATCAAGCCAGAGCTGGAACCGGAAGCCAGGCTGGCGGTAGAAGCTCTGGTGGAGTGTTTCACTGAGCGGCCATCGCTGGTGGTGAAGAGCCCGCACGGGGCGCATGTGTACTGGTGCCTAGAGGAAGAGGCGCTGTGGTACCAGCTTAAGCGGAAGCTAGGGAAGGTGAAGAGGGCCTGGGAAGAGAAGAAGAGGGATCGCGGGATCAAGCGGAACCTGGAGATAATGCCGACGCCGTTGAGGCCATTGAGGATACCGAGGCTGGATAGGCTGCTGGAGCCGGAGGGGCTAGTGCCGATGGGACGGCCTGCCGACGGCGAGGCCTTCTGGCGGGGCTTGAGGGTGTATCGGCTAGAGGGCTTGATCAAGGATGAGGTGCTGGAACGGGTGTGGCCGAAGGATGAGCGGCCGGGGCTACGTCTCCGAGAAGAAGGCGATGGGGAAAAGAAGGGGCTTGCGGATGCGGGAATAAAAGGAAGGCGGCCAAGGAACAGTAGAGAGGCTGAGGAGCTGTTGATGCCCTTTGTCAACGGCGAGACCAATGGACAGCTTATCGGGATGGTAGAAGGCGGGAAGCGCGGGGGGATGACCCTGGACGATGTGACCGAGTGGGTTATGAGCTGGGAGACGAGGTCGAGGGAGGCCGGATATAGAGGAGATCTGTTCAGGAATGGGCGGGAGCTGAGAAGTAGGATTGAGTCGTTGTATGCGGCCTGCAACGTGACGGAGGCCGGGGCGACAAGGTTCGTGCGGCTGTGGGAGGAAAAGGAAAGGAAGTATCCGAGGAATCGGGAAGCGGCGGAGCGGATGCTTGAGCGGCTTGAAGGCGTGAGCCCGCAGCCGAAGCAGAGCCGGCAGGCGGTGCTACGGTTCTTCGAAAACCTGGAGGCATGGAGAAGGATCATCGACGACGCCGTTGCCGATCCGGCGAGCGATATCGATGATCTGACGAGAAGGAACCAAGGCAGGGAGACGTATCCCCTACCCTCGGAGCTGATCTACGAATGGTATAGCGGCTACGATAGGATCAGGGCCAAGGTATTGGCTTCTGGCCTGCTGGTCAAGGATGTAGAGGCCGGTGGCGGCTACGTCCCGGACCTCGGCAGACCGCAGTATTATCACCTGAGTATTCCAGAGGTAGATGTATAGAGGTCTATAGGTATGGATCGGCTCATGGAAGACTAGTTTCTTTATATGTTCCCCGACTTCATCGGCATTTGGATATTCAGGGACGAGACGGACTCATCTGCCCCCGTTCGACCATCGAGTAGAACCCAGTACGTCCAATTATAAGGTGGTCGAGTACTGGTATACCCAGGATTTCACCTGCGTCCTGGAGCCGTCTTGTAATTTCTAGGTCCTCGGGGCTAGGTTCCAGTTTGTTCGATGGGTGATTATGTGATAACACGATAGACGCAGCATTCTCCACGATGGCCGGCCTGAAGACCTCACGGGGATGCACGATGGTCCTATTCAAAAGGCCCACGGTGATGATCCGGTCGCTCACCACATCATGCGCTCCGTTCAGGAGGACAACCAGAAAACGCTCGGTCCGGGCATTGGAATAACGCTTAAGAACGGTGTACGCATCGCTGGGGCTGCTGATCCGATACGGTGGGGCATGGCGCTCACTAATGAGATCGTAAACCATAGGGCACGCTCCTTACATAGTGTTATCTATATATAGAAGCTGACTTGTGCTCACTGAAGGCGATTTCTCAGGACACTCTTCTTGGCAAGAGATCCAACACCTTTGGTTCAGATGTCCGGATATTGACAGCCTTAGGTATTGAACCGCGATAGCCTTACCCTTGCGGTAGCCCGATGGCATCACGCCGGTATCCAGACTTCACAAGCCTGGGAAGCGCGGCAGGATTATGCCTATTTGATTAGTCTGCCCAGGCTATCGCGGTTCTAGTAGGTGCAAGTAAAGCTGACGGCGAATGTCGCTGAGAAGTTCGATCTCATTTGATTTCAGGCCGTATATAGATGGTGCTAGAATGTCAGGAGGATTGAGTGCACCAAGGTAGTCTGGCTCATGTGGAAGGTGTCCCTGAGAAGGGGCAACGGTTCTCAACAGATAATCATGGTAGATGGTGGCATGATCTGCGACGGTGGTCGAGTCGGCGAGGATCATCATCGATAGGAGGCTAAGAAAATACTCCAGGATATGGAGCATCGGAGCAGGTTCGAGAGTGCTGTGAAAGATGTCGCAGAGTACTGATGGAACCCAGGAATAATCGCGACGAGTATGGCGCCCACGACCAGAGTTAGGCTCCTCTAGATCCTTTGCGAGCATGAACTCGCAATAGCTCAAGAACGTACCGAGTTCAGTAGGCCAGCAGGTGCGTTTGGTCTCGCACCATTCGCGGAGCTCATCGAAGCCATCATCGATGAAGGCGTTCAGATCAGGACGGTTGCTAGTCTCGGATGGTCCAGAGTTAATGTTAGGAGCAGCTGGACCTTGTATGGTGTCGTTCCGCCAGGCAACCTGAAGTGAGTTTAAATGACATTGAGATGGCTGTGGCTTGGTAGCATGACGCCTGGACCGAAGGGACTCGAGGAAAGCTTTTGTAGCCTCGGTGGGCTCGGTACGTCTATCTGGAAATTGAATGATGGTGTCGTCTGGCATAAGTAAACTCCTTGTGGGAAGAGATGCTGGATATATACTCTCCACGGATGGGTACGAGTACTTGCGGAATAAAAGCCAAGGAAAATCAGCCTTTTCGAGTTCAGATGTCCGGACACATCCAGGTTACGCAAGCTCCTTCCTCATGAAAGCCAAGGCCCGATCCTCGTAACCAGGATCGGAATATAGTTCGGTCTCGCCAAAGATCGGGTGTCCCGCCAAGGTCCCAGCAGGCAGTTTATCGAAGTTTAATGGGTCAAAATGATGCGTGGTACGCCCCATACCGATGACTTCATCGGGCATGGTTGAAGGGCCGTTCGCGGCAGGGCCGAAAGGATCGAGTGTCTTGTTTGTCTCGCTTTCAGCCTGAGGCTCAACCTCTTTCGTAGGTGGACTACCACCGGGCCTGAATGGGTTATTGAAATGGTCGATTATCTCATCAGCGGATTGCTGCTGTTCTTCATTCTTTGGGTATAGAATGGCATACGCATAAGCCTTATAGTCGTCATACCCGTCGGCAAAGAATTCGTGCCAGTCGATATCAGATTCGACCTTGTCCATGAGTTTCTTCAGGAGCGCGAGTTTGGATGCGTGCCCGGCGAAATCGGACAGACGGAACTCAAGCCTGGTCGCGTCATCGGAAGGTACTCCCCTTCCTTCCGACTTGCCTTCGTTTTTCAGGTAGTCGTTGATCGATTCCCTTTTCAAGAAACCAGAAAGCTCGTGCAGGGTATCCGCGATATCCAGGCTGTTCTGTACAGTCCCCCGGCTGATGGCGAAGGCATTGCCTCGCTGGCGTTCGCAGAAGTCGTAGATCGAGGTGCAGTTCTCATTTAGGTACAAGCGATGGTTGTTGATGTGGTTGAGGGACAGGTCACGGACAAGGACATAAAGGTCTTCTTGTTTGTCCATGGCCATCGACAGCGGCAGGAAGTCCTCAAGTGTCTCGATTGACTGAAGTTTCTTGATGATCGCCGACAGGCTGGCCTCAGCAAAGTTGAAAGGCGCGGAGGCCTCTCCTGCCCCTTGGTCAAAGGGATAGCAGGGATTTGAGTCGTTCTTGTTCATACAGATACTCCTCGAAGATTGATAGGGGACCATGCCACTCAGGCAGCGCCCCTTCTGCGTACTTGGAAAAGACACGGGCTTTCATCAGACCTACGTTCCTGAACACTTCTTCCGTCTTATGGGCATGCGTCTTGAGCGCGTCGGGTAGGTGCAGGAGGTTCGAAAAGATATCGTCGTGGAAGATATCGACCCCAGCCCGCATAAGCTCCTTGTGATGTTGGATCGTGATGGATCCGACCTTCCTGTAATCCGATAGCCGTTGTCTGCTCTTGGAGACACGCTTTGGCATGTACTCGTCGAAGAAACGCTTCTTGCGCTCAGCTGGATCGCTGAGTTCCGGGTACTGAAGTCGTGGTAGATCATCCACCTCCGCATAGTGGAGGAGCACGGCATGGGACACCGGAGAGGTTTTGTAGCGCTCCGTCGCCGCCAGAAGACAGGGTATCTTCTCCCGATCAGGTAGCCCATCCAACCAGCTGAAGTCTCCGTCGAAGATCCTGTTGTTATCGGTTAACATCTTGACTCCTTTCCTTCAATACTCGTCGACGAAGGAGCCACTTTCGTACTGGCGAAATATCGAATGAGTTGCTCAAGTATCCTCAACTCTGGATCATCGGGAGCGATCGCGAGGAGAGGCTTCAGGCGCACATAGTCCTTCGCATTATAGAGAACTGGCGGCTTCCCCATGAGAAGCGGGTAATCGAGAAAAGAGAGCGCGATCGTCCCATGGTTGTTGCCTTTGGAACGCTCAACGGTCACGAGCAGGCGATCGTCGTTCAGGAAGTAGATCTCGTCGATGTGGTAGGGACAGGCAAGTTCGAAGAGCCGGTCTTTCCTTGCGAGGTCCCATACCTGGATACTGTTAGTTTCCATGGAGAAACTTGCGGCCAGTGGCAAAGACGTCGCGAGCGCAATGCCCGTCGCCCAGGATTTCCCCTTGGTTCCGAAATGGCCACTGGGAACCAGCAAACTGGATGAATCAAGGTCGGCCAATGGGGTTACCTCATCCTCAATCCGTCCGAGATCGACGATATTGAGAAGACCGGTTTGATCCAGGCAATAGAACGCATCACCACCACAAGCGGTCCCCGAGTTGTCGAAGGCGGACCCTACAAGACAGCTCGTTAAGCAGCTCGTCCCCAATAGCTCCTTGGCTCGGAACCACCTCACGGACCAACCCTCTGCTTCGTCCTCCGAGGGAACTTTATTCCTGGAACCTAAGGCGAAAACGTAGCGGCTGCTACTATAGTGCTGATCGACCGACAGAATTATGGACTTACCATTCCTCGCGATAACAAGTTCGTTCAGTTGGGTGATCTCAAGGTCGTCGGGCAGGTGTAATGTAGACCGATGGATAATACGTCCATCCAAGCCTGATTCGACCAGGGCTTTGGTATCGCGGTCGATGTACCAGAGTCGTGAAGCGACCTGGTCAAAGTGGACGCAGTGTCCGGGGCAGTTGAACACGAGGGGAGCCTCTGACCGAGGTGAACCATCGCAAGGAACCTTGATGAAGGTACACCGTCCATTGGCTTCGTCAGCCATCACATACACGAAGTCGTCATCAAGACCGAGCAGTCGAGGTATTGTGCCCCAGGGAAACCCATCCTTGGGGTCGATTGCGATGGACCTGATCCGATACGGGCTGATGCTGATTATATTGATTCGTATTGGCTGGTCCTTATCAGGTCCACGCGCCAGAGCAGCCTCGTACTCTACTTTAGTCGCAGGACGGCGAGTCTCAAGCTCCTCAAGACTTACGGCAGCATTGGTCAGATAGGCGAAAGTGTTCCCATCGAGGCTAGTCGTCGCGCTTGTCGCGATTCCGTTTCCGGGGAGCAAGCTCGAGTTGAACAAGAGCGATTTACAGGGACGCTTGTAGAGCTTGAGCGACTCTGACAGGTTATTCCACAGCGTGCCATGGTCTTTCGGGAAGAACCAGCTATGCGAGAGGCTCTTCATGACCTGAATGGTCATGGGGGCGTTGATGTCTTCTCGAAGGCACCGGGCGAAGAGCCCTTGGGCATCCTTGTCTTTCCGCAAGGCTTCGAGCTCGATCCGGCAGGCTGTCGTGTCCCTGGAGTTGAAGGTAAGCATGGGGCTCATGCCCGTGGCTCCGTCGATTCGCAAGAGAGAACCTTCTCCGCCGACGCAATCGAAGCGGACTTCGCGGGACGGTGATACTGCTTGAGCCACTCGCGGATTTCGGCCCGGTCGAAACGGATTGCCGTACCGATACGGTAGTGCGGGATTTCGTTCCGCTCCACCATCTTGTAGACCATGGACGCCGAGAGTTGGAGCATCTCGATGAGGTCAGGAATCTTCAGCTTTGAACTGGTGGATGCGAGGCCCAACATGGTCGTCGGCTCGTCACGCTCCACCCCTCTAGGTTGGGGCGGATTGCCTATCTTGCACTCGTTCTTGTCTTTCTTGTTCGCGGTTGCCATCTAGCCTCCTTCAGGTTGGTATCCATTCCATCTGGGATACGACCTGAAAACTATGGCAACCGGTAGAGAATATCAATAATTGCTTTACACGAAAGTACTTACAAGTACATGCGAGTACATACAACTATCTGTACTCGCATTCTTCTGTTCAGCCCTCATGTGCGAGAACAGCATCAAAGATTTGCATAACTCCAACATCAAGGTCGGGGAACTTCTGCTCGAATGCAGCAACAGTGTCATCCACACTAGTCTCCGATAATGCGCTTATCAACGGATTATTGTTAAATCCTCCTCTTGGATGACGTTCTTTAACATACTGAACGAATGCAGGTAGAGCGGCTCGTGTCGGATTTATATATTCTCGGCTGATACCTTTGTAAGGGCCTTTATCTCCCCATGCAAACGTGTTGATTATGGCAGACTGATAACTCGGAGCTAAATGTGCAGGACCTTTCTTGTCGCGACCTGTCGGCTGTTTCTTGCTTACAACCTTGAACACGCCGATCTCACTCCCGATGATTACAAAATTGACAAGCTCTCTCATCGTACCCAGCCATCGAGGCTTGATATCGTGCTCAAAAGGCAATGTTACCCCATTCAGCATATCCAAGAAGAGGTCTGCGTCTTCACGAGAGATGAGCCGGGATGCAACAAGCTGCTCGATTAGGAAAGCATGGTCGTATTCTAGTGTTACGAATTTCAGGCAGACATCTGGGTCATACTCAAAATCGATTGTGACTGCGCTAAGCTGCTCTAGGTTCGCCGGAAGGGACTCCCCGCTCGCCGCGCAAGCATTGAGCATCGAATAGACCTGGACCAGCTGACGACCGATGGGCTCAAGTTCCGCGAGATCCCGATCGTTGTTGGAGGCGAGAGTCCAGCGGATATCATGAAGCCTTCGGAGAGTCTCGCGCCGGAGCTCTTCCGCGAGCAAGGCACGTTTCGGGGCATCCGGTTCGGAGAATAACCTTTCCATGATGTTGGTCGCCACATTCGCGGAAAGGAGTTCCGCCCGTTTCTGATCCGCAAGACGCCGCATCGAGCTGGCCAAAGCCTCATATTGCCAGAGCTCGCCAGAGGTCGACTCCAAAGCCTTGAGTGCGCCAATAATGCTTTCTAGGGTGTCATCCATGGCATCCTCCATTTTGAATAGCTACCTAAGCCCTGATTACGTGTACAGAACCAAGCCTATGCAAGCTCGCTCTTCGTAGCTCCCTTGAGAGGAGCATACATCTGATCCACCGCCTTGGCCACATCATCCACTCGCAAGAGTGAGAGGTGCGTATAGGCCTCCTGTACTCTGGTAAGGATTCGGGCTTCGGTGCTCGACCAACCTAGGAATGACTGTACCAGGAGAGGAGCCACGCCTGCGGCGAGCAGGTTGGTGTTCAAGGTGTGACGAGCCGCATGACACGATATCCAGCGTTCATCTTCCGGTAGTACATCTTCCTCCCGGGCTTCTTCAATGATCGCTTCGAGCACGTTATGAAGGCCTTCATAGCCTATCCTCTCGCCGTCGGGAGTGCCGAATACGAAGTGATCGCCCGGGACAGGCCCCGAGAGGCTGTTCTTCCATGTCTGTATCAGATCCAAGGCAAGGCGGGCGATGAAGATATCGCGGGTCTTGTCCCACTTTGGCTTCCCGAGTCCATCGAGTCCCTTATCTGCCTCGATGATCCTGCAGCGCCCTGTCTTGAGGTCCACGGACGACCAGCGAAGTGCGCGTAGCTCTCCTGCCCGCACCCCGGTACAGAAGAGGAAAGCGATCATGGCTTCGTCCCTAAGGGCCAAGGTCGCGTTCATCGCCTTCCGGGAGGTCTTGGCGCAGGTTTGACCGGTTCAGCTCCAACAGCCAGACGCTGTAGTCGCTCAGTACGGACGGAGAGGAAAGCCAGGAGCTTGCCGACTTCCTCAGGCGCAAGGACTCCCCGTTCCTTCTTCTCATACTTAATGTTGCCCACTTGGGCACCTGGATTCGAATCGATGTCGTCCCGGAAACAGGCTTCGGACAAGATGGTCTTGATGGCCGAGACACATTTGTTGACGGTATTGGTTCCCATGCCGGACTTGAGCATCCTGCTACGGAAATCCAGGAGATCGCCACGCCTTAGCTCCGCAACCGGCGTATTTGAGAAAGCGGCATCGGTGAGTATGTGTTTCTCCAGTAGGGATCGACAGGTGCGCAGATGGTTAAGGCCAATGCTCTTGCCTTCCTGCCGGTACCGGATGAAATGCGGGCAGGTCTCAGGTAGATAGTAGGAAGCGGCGTATTCAGCGAAGGTTAACTGGGACGACTTGGCGTCCTGTTTATCCATAAAGCTACGGATGAACTCGCGGGCTTTCTCTTTGCCCGTTTCTCCGGTGGACTGCTTATGGCGCTTGCCATCTTTACCGGTATAGACGAAGTAGTAAACCTTGCTGTCTTCCCTGCGATACGGCTCAGGGTACTTCTTTTTAGCTCCCATACGGCATCCCCTTTCCAGGTAGTATACGCCATCTGGGTCGGGAGGTAGCGAAGCGCACGCTGAAGAAGGAAACCAGGCAGATTGAAGGCTTTGTGCCCAGTCCCAAGATGTGCGCCCAGTTTGCGCCCAGTTGGGCCAACAAACAACAAGCCCCTAGCTATTGCTAGGGGCTCATTTCCTTGTAAAACAAGGACTTAACTTGCTCCCCCGCGCGGATTTGAACCACGGACCCAGTGGTTAACAGCCACTTGCTCTGCCAACTGAGCTACAGGGGAATGCTTCTCTAAAGCAAGGCAAAACTACAGGAAAGCAAAAAAAAAGTCAAGCGTGGGTTCAGGAGAGGCTGGAAGCTCTGTCCAGCAAGGCGGCTTGATGTGCAACCGGCTTACAGCGTATCTTCATGCAAGAACAGTCAGGGGAGAATTCATGATACGAATCATACTGCATGGATGCAACGGCCGCATGGGCAAGGTACTCACCGCACTGATAGCGACGACCGATGACCTCAGGGTTGTCGCGGGCATTGACCTCAACGGTACCGCTGAGAGCTACCCCGTCTTTCCGGATCTGGCGGCCTGCACGGTTGACGCCGATGTCATCATCGACTTTACCCACCCCTCGACGTTGAACGGATTGCTCGCTGAAGCGTCACGCCGCAAATTGCCAGCTGTCATCGCGACGACCGGCCTGTCGGAAGCAGATCTGATGCTGCTGCAAACGGCAGCGAACTTGATCCCGGTCTTCAGGTCAGCCAATATGTCGCTGGGCATCAACCTGCTGCAATCGCTCGTCAAGAGTGCGGCAAAAGTGCTGGGTGATCGATACGATGTCGAGATCGTAGAGAAGCACCATAAACTCAAGAAGGATGCGCCCAGCGGTACAGCACTGATGCTGGCAGACTCCATCAACGAAGTCAGGATCAAGAAGCTCCGCTACGTCAACGGCCGGGAAAGCCGGGACAGTCTGCGTCAGGCTGATGAACTGGGCATCCATGCCTTGCGTGGCGGAACCCTCGTAGGCGAACACGATGTGTACTTTGCCGGAACTGATGAACTGATACAGGTGGGGCACAAGGCGTATACCCGGCAGGTCTTCGCCACCGGAGCGATGGCGGCAGCCCGCTACCTGTACGGACGCAAGCCTGGCCTGTATAACATGCAGGACATGATACACGAATCCGACGCGGTTACCGATCTCTATACCTTCGCCGGCGAGGTACTGGTCACCCTGGACGGGTTTCCCCAGGACATGCAGGCGATATCATCCATGTACGGCGAATTCGCGGCTGCGGACATTTTCATAGACATGATCAGCCATTCGGGATCTACAGGAAAGACCCTATCCATTTCATTTACCGTCAACGTCAGCGGTGTCGATGGTACGCGACGCATCCTTGCAACAATACAGGACAGGTATCCTGGGGTCAACACCTGGCTGGAAGAAAACATCACCAAGATAACCGTGGAAGGCCCCGGTATGGAATATCAGTCAGGCGTCGCCTACCGCCTGTTTTCCTGCATGGCGAAGGCCGGCATCCACCTCATGGCCGTGACCACCTCCGAAGAGAAGATCTCCTGCATAACGGCTACCAGTGAAGTAGAGAAAGCCGTCAGCATCATCAAGCAGGAATTCAACATCTAGCGGAGTCATGAATCCCGTTGACTCAGCGGCCTTATTGATGCACGTTAGTCGACGGAGGGGATCATGGGTTCAAACAGCACGTTGTTCATCAAGGAAGCCGAGCGGGGCGAGCGGATGTCGTACCTGTTCAGGTGGGGCATGGTGGCTTTTCTGGGCGTCATGGCAGGCATCCAGATTGGCGATCCGGTGCAGCGCGCCGCAGGCATCGCGGGAATTTACACGATAGCCGTAGCGGCCATCTTCAATGTGATGGTTGGCATCGTGCTCAGGCGAGCGGGACGGCCGGAATGGCTGTCATGGGTAGCCGTCGATGTCGATACGCTGCTTGTCTCCTCGTCGATACTGATGACGACGCTGTTCATGCACCCCTCGGGCATCGTCACATCGGCCATAATCCTCCTCTATCCGGTGGTCATCACAACGGCAGCGTTCAGGCAGCGCAAGCGGCTGGTGCTGTTCGCGACGGTATTCTCGGTGGCCTGCTTCAACGCCATCTATCTGGCGACCGCGGGCAACACCCCAGCGGAGCTGTACGAGCTGGCGCCGCACGTCAGGCCCATCGGCCAGTTCTACAAGAGCATGTACCTGCTCGGCTTCGGCTTCGTTTTGATTGTGCTGCCCCGGACGACGGAGCGGCTCCTCAGGTCGCAACAGGCGGCATTCGACGAGGCGACCGGCAAGTACGAGCGCATGTCCTCGGAGCTGAACGACAAGCTGAACGCGCTCAAAGCCGGCGG
>CAXZAJ010000046.1:0-16510 GCA_964293355.1 uncultured bacterium | reverse complement strand
AGTTCCTGCCGAACCCGCCCCAACCGAACCAGGGCCGCCGCAGGCTGTGGGCTCCAAAGAGATCTTCCTGAACCAGGCGCCAGTTCAGTGAATCTATTCTCTCCGGATCGAATATTGTGGAAGCGAGGTCCTGAACAACCTGGGTGGGGATGAGATTGGTTATGCGGACAACCATGTACACGGGGATCATGATGAACAAGAGTCGAAAGGCCAAGGTAGACCCTGACTTTCCGTAATACACAAAGCTTGCCAGCCCCAGGGCAGTGAACACCCAGCCATTCCCCGACTTACATAAAACCGCCGCACCGATCAGCCCGATTGACGCCGCCGCTATGGGTACGACACCGATATTTCTAACCTGCCTCGAACGCCAGAACCAGAACAGTACCGTCGCGGAAACCGCCATCCAGAGCGCTACCATGAGGCCATGCGACAGGAATACGATGGGGCGGTATCCGCCGTACCGATAGTGTTGCGCGAACGAGTGCGGAAAGAATCCATAGAAAATATTGGAAAGCTGCGGACTCATCCGCACCTCGAACAGTATTGCCGGAAAATATATAAGTCCTCCGAGAGCGATGCCTATGGTGAGTGTCCTGAGAGATGACGGATCGCTGAAATACGTGCGCCCGGCCCAGTAGAAAACGCCCCAGTTGAGACAGGACTGCACGGCATCGGAGAACCCGTTGTAAGCGCCCAGACCATTGAGCAGTGACGTGACCATCGGAGACACGAAACACAGCACAAAAACCGGAACATCGAGCAGGGTCATCCTGAATGGATGCTTCCGGCTCTCTCCGGACAACATGCCGCCAAGAATAAGACCAAACGCTATGCTCGTCGTCTTGGAGTAATTGGGTATGCCCGGCAGGTTGTAGCTGATTGCCGGAAGAAGCAGGAATCCGCCGATGACGGCGATGGTCACCGCCTCCGTGGGAGAACGCCGGCTGAACAGCATGATGGTCACGATGATCCAGCCGAACATGGCTACCGGTACCAGTATGGTCATAGCTTGTAGACCTTTGAATTTTCTATGTCGACGTTCTTTACCGCGTTCCTCGTATCGACCACAAGGCGGGCACGCGCTACAATGCTGTCTACATCGAAACAGCCATGATTCGTCGTGAAGACAACGCAATCCGCCGAAGAAATGGCCTCGTCAGTCAATTCCACTCCTACCCATTTCTTGCCGTGCTCATCAACGGCGTCAGGGATATACGGATCGTGATACGTTACGATGCCGCCCTTCCTGGCCACCAGTTCCATGACGAGCAGCGCAGGGCTTTCACGCGCATCATTGACATCGGGCTTGTAGGCAATACCGAGGAACAATATGCTGGAACCGTTGAGGGATTTCTTGTTCCGGTTGAGCGCGAAGGCTATCTTGTTCATCATGCGGTACGGCATGAGGTTGTTTATATTGCCAGCGGTATTGATCATGGTCAGGTCAAAGTTGAATCCCTTTGCCACATATTCGAGATAGAACGGGTCGAGAGGGATGCAATGTCCGCCGATGCCGGGCCCAGGATAGAAAGCCTGAAATCCATATGGTTTTGATTTTGCGGCTTCGATGACTTCCCATATGTTTATGTCCATCCTGCCGGCAAGCAACGCCAGTTCGTTTATAAGCGATATATTCACCAGCCGGTACGTGTTCTCCAGTATCTTGACCATCTCGGCTACACGGGGAGAACTTACCGGGAACAGGTGCTTGACCGCGATGCTGTACAGCGCCAGTGCGATGGACTGAGCCTTTTCCCCGAGCCCACCTATCACCTTTGGAGTATTATCGGTCTTGAATTCCTTGTTGCCGGGATCAACTCGTTCAGGGCTGTAGCAGAGCCAGAAATCATGTCCTTCGTTCAAGCCCGATTCCTTCTCTATTATAGGCTTCATGAATTCTTCAGTTGTCGTTGGATATGTAGTGCTCTCGAGCGATATGAATATGCCACGCTTCATGTAGCGGCCTATATCGGTACATGAGTCATGTATATAGCTCATCTCCGGCTTCTTGAATTTATCGAGCGGTGTCGGCACGCAGATTATGACTGCCTGACACTCGGCTATCAGCGAGCTATCCGTCGTCGCCCGCAACATACCCTTTGATACTACGGAGGACAGATCCTCATCCTTGATGTCACCGATATAATTGCGGCCGGCATTGATATTCCCTGTTTTTTTTTCGCTTTTATCAAAGCCTATGACTGAGACACCGTTACGGGCAAAGGATACTGCCAACGGCAACCCCACGTACCCCAATCCAAGTATCCCTACGACGATCGATTTGTCGGCGATCTTGCTCAAGAGTATTTCGTAATCTGTCATAGTTACTCCCCGCAGATTTATTTTTTCGCCTGTCGGCGTTTCTCGTTTCCTTTATCTGAAGCAGTTCTTCACGAGGTTTCCTGATCATCCTGTATGCGACACGCACGAATCCGGAATCACGTATGACATAGCGCTTAGCCAATCGACCAGGATCGTGAGCCAACCGGTAGAACCACTCCAGCCCGGCATTTGACATCCAGGCTGGTGCCCGCTGGGCCGTTCCGGCTATGAAATCGATGCTGGCGCCTATACCGAGCATCACCGCAGTAACACCGGATCGGTACCACCGGTGCATCAGGATTTCCTGTTTCGGCGCTCCAAGCGCTACCAGTACGATGTCTGGATCGTGGGCACGCATCAGTTCAAGGACGCCGTCCTCTGTCTTCTGGTTCTTTTCAAATCCCATCGGAGGTGAATCGACACCGACGATATGCAATCCTGGAATTTCAGTGCGCAGTCTCGCCGCGGCTTTCAACCCGACACCCGGGGCGGCCCCGAGCAGATACACCTTGAGGCCGCGTTCAGCAGCCCTGACGAGTAATGGCATGACCAGATCAGAACCTGATACCTTGCCGGGCAGGGAGCAACCAAGCAACTTGCTGAGCCATACAAGAGGCATACCGTCAGCAAGCGATAACGCGGCATCGTCGTAAGCGGTTCTCAAAGCTGCATCATTCTCGGCCATCACGACATGATCAACATTGGGCGTTACCACATACCCGCCCTTGCCGCTCATGACCAGGCGTTCAATAAAATCAAGGGCTCCGGCCATGGATACGTAATCCGAGTGCAGGGTTCCGATAGTGAGAGCCTTCATCGGGCTACCTCCCTCACGGCTTGCTTGAGCATCCCTGTGCTACGCACTTTTGAAATTCCATATTCGAACAAATCCCTGATACCCTTCGCAAGGCAAATCCCCGGATTCCACTGCAATTCGGTTCGCGCCATCGTTAAATCAAGAACATTCAAGGGAACATCCACCACTCGTTCTGGAAGATGGACAACATCCAGGGAGTGGCCCGCAACCTGTTCCAGGCTTGCCACAATATCCTGCAACGAATTTCCATTGCCCGATCCGATGTTGAATATTTTCTGGTCGCCTCGATACTTCAAAGCTTTCTTGAACGCATCCATGACATCATCGATATGTATGTAATCCCTTATGACGCTTCCGTCGCCCCAGATTTCAAGCGGTTCGTTGCGGATGGCCTTGTACACAAATTTGCCTATCACTCCCTGCGGCCTATCCGAGATCTGGGCGGTGCCATAAGGATTCGCCAGCCTGAGCACGCAGTAATCAAGACCATACCGGTAATTGTATACATGCAGATATTTTTCTATGGCAAGTTTATGGATGCCATATCCGCACACGGGATTCGTTTCATGTGTTTCTGGTATCGGGATGATTGTCGGAATTCCATATATGGTTCCGCCCGAAGAAATGAAGATCAATTTTTTTACACTTGAAAATCGCATTGCCTCAAGCAAATTGAGTGTCGGAAATACATTTGAGGACAAGTCATAGGTAAGTTCATTATTGGATGTATAAGGAATCGTCGTTGACACCAGATGGACAACATAATCAATACCATCAAGAGCTCTGACGATTTTTTTTGAATCTGAAAAATCTCCCAGTATCCATTCCGCATCTTCCATGTAATCAGCCAGTATTCCATGTCCAGGAGGCAGGTTACGGTCAAGGCATCTGACTAAAGCCCCTGCTTCGAGTAACGTCTTGCATACATGCTGGCCTATGAAGCCCGAACCACCGAGAATCAATATACGGCTTTGTTTTAAATCATCAAGCATCCTGATCCTCCCTCGGCCTCCTGAGTTGTTGCGCAAAGGGATGTTGAAACTGTGAGTGCCAGAACTATCGTTGCCTTCAACCTGTTTTATTACATTATTGCCGGATGACTTCAAAGTATCATTCCTGCATCACGTTGATTCAAGGTGGCTTTCAAATATTTTTTTTTAATTTTTGAATTCATCAAGTCCATGCACTAGACTTGTTTCAGCGTGGGTCCTGACAAAACAAAGTGATCGAGCATAGAAATTCGAGCAATTGAATATTTTTAGTAAAATGATTTTAAAATATACGGTACCAGAATATTATTGAAGCTGCCACAGGCCGTTGAAATTGCATCTGTTGTACACACACCCATACAGTGGCTTCGGTACGATGACTGCCGGTTTTAATTATTCCGGCACATGGCGAGGTATAGTATGAGAACACTTGCATTTCCTTCTGCATTTTATGCGTTTATAACGACAGCATGTTTTTTAAGTATAGTATTCGTAAGCATGGCATTTCTGACTTCCTGCCCTCTGGGCCTATCGGGTTCTGTCAGGATAGTCATTTCCTCGGCAATTTCAGAAAATGAATCTCCAGTTGAAGGAGCGTTCCTTACTGCACGCAACCGGACTCTCTTGCCGACAATCCAGGCACACACGTACCGACTCTTTTTCAGCGGGCCGTCCAATACGGAATTCGAAGTGGAGACAAGCGATACCATCATCGAACGAAATCTTAACGTCGGTGAGTGGACAATATCGGCGCAGGCTCTGGACAGCTCTGCAAGGATAGTTGCATCCGGCACATCCACAGGTGTTATTGTCAGTGCGATTGGTACGGGGCAGGTCACGATTCCATTGACGCCCGGGATGTCAGAAACGGGTGCCATCGATGTAACGCTGATCTGGCCCGCTGATTTGTCGCCTTCAATTGAAAATGTCAGCGGTACGCTTGGTACGACTGAAATACCCGATACTTCCATCATGTTCAGCCCCCTGGAACACACAGCACGCTACAGTTCCATACAGCCTTCAGGCAGCTACAAACTGGAGTTCAGCCTCACCTGGGGCGAATATGATATAAAGCCAGGACTTGAAGCGGTTCAGGTCTATGATTTCCTGACAACCGCTGGAACCATCAACATAACCAGCGATTATTTTATGGCACCGAACACCCCTGGCAACCTCACCGTTGTAGCAGGCGCTCACTCACTGGTACTTGCATGGATGGATAACTCAGAGGTGGAGACAGGTTTTGAAATCCAGCGCAGCCTCGATGGAACCAACTGGATCGATTTGCTCACGACTACCTTGCCGGAAAACACCACAGGATACAGCGATACAACAGCAGAAGCAACGGTTGAGTATACCTACCGGGTCCGGGCTGTAAACTCCATAGGCCAATCGGAATATTGCCCGGCTTCTTCTCCGGCGTCATGGGTGATTGTACAAATAAACAGGATTATTGATCACAATTATTATGATCCCGGTACCTTGTCCAATGAGGCTATTCTTGCCGCTGCAGCACTCAAAGTCTATTTTGAGCACGCTTCTGTGGGCAACGACATCGTCGGTGATTCAGACACGGATTCATCTACTGGATGGAATTTCGACGGCAGTGAAGACTGTGGCCTGGCATTGCTCCATGACAGCAGCAACGGATCTCGCTACCTCTGCGAACGAGAGACATACTATGATACCAACAATGCATCGTGGTACACGAGCCATTCAGGCTTGCAGACCAACGACCGAAGCAATCCTCCGACGCCGGAAAAACTTTCAGGTTTCCTTGGCTTGTCAGACGCCATGCGGTCAGCAGTGGACGTAGCGATGTTCAAGTTCTGCTGGATCGATGGCATAGACGGCAATATATCCGATGGCGCTACATTTGCCGCTGAACTTATCGCTCAAATCGAACTGTTCGAAGCCGCCAACCCAGGTTTGATAGTACCATACTGGACCATGCCAATACAGACCTACGAGAGCTTCCAGACACGTGAGGCGTACAACAACGCAATTCGTTCTTACTGTACCTCTCACGGAAAATGGCTCCTTGATATTGCCGATCTTGAGTGCCATGACACGTCCGGAATAAAACGCACAGACAGCGCAGGCCGTGAAATCATGTACGATGAATATGCGATGTCTGATGGCGGTCATCTCGCAGCGGCAGGCAGATTGAAGCTCGCCAAAGCATATTGGACCTTGATAGCGGGAATTGCTGCGGAACTGGCAGAACGGGATCAGTAACGTTCAAGTATTGAAAGAATAGAGGGTAGGTCATGCAGCAAAACAATGTGAACTATATTGAACTGTTGCTTCGATACTATGCAATCATCATGCGTAAAAAATGGATCATTATTGGAATAACAGGGATTTGCAGCATTGCCGCAGTCGCGCTGGCAGTGGTCAGCATCAAGCTGCCTCCGAACCGTAGCCCACTGCCCAATACCTATACGGCAGAGGCCATCCTCTTCGTAATGCCTAACGAACAGAATGACATCTCCACGTCAATACTGAGTGCTCTCGGCATGAGCCAACACAATAATCCAACCTCCGGCTTCAACAATGGAGACCTCATCCTTGAAATACTGAGGAGCCGGACAATAATTGACCGCTTGCTTGACGACTTGAAGATACATGATCGGTACCGTGTCTCTCAATCGGAAAAGAGCAAGGCCAGGGCAATTGTTTTGGCGAACCTCAACTTTCTGTATTCAAGAAACACCGGAAGCCTTCGCCTCTCTTTTGTAAGTACCGATCCGGTATTTGCCCGTGATGTAGTCAACCGCACCGTGGAACTGCTCAACGAATGGTTCGTCCAGAACCGTGGCATGGCCAAACAGAAAACCAAGCAGGTTCTGGAAGAAAAATTGCATGAAGTCAAGGCAGATATAGACAGGCTTCAGGCGCGGCTGAAGAATCTCCAGCAAAAGTATGGCGTACTCAATGCGGAAGAGCTTGGTGTTTCACAGGCGGCATCGCTGGCAAGCCTTCGTTCACAGCTCATAATGAAAGAAATAGAAATAAAGAACTACTCCATATATTCGCGCATCAATGACCCAAGGCTTAAACAGCTCAATGAGGAACTTGAAAACCTCAAGGATCTGATAAATCGCAACCAGATCTCCATGGCCAGCACGGTCAGGGAAAGCAGTTCCCAACGAAGCATCGCCGATGTAGCCCAGGAATTTTCGCAACTGACCAACGAACTTGATATACAGCAAAGAATCTACAACACGCTCTCTCCTCAATATGAAGCCGCAAAGTTGAGCCCGGAATCAGAACCCATATTTGAAGTATTCGAGATGGCGCAGGTTCCAGACACAAAAACCGGCCCCAGAAGATCCAGGCTCGTAATGATGGCCTCAGCTGGAAGTTTCGCGTTCAGTATAGCACTCGTACTCCTGTTGAATATTCTGGCGGAATGGAAAAAAGAATTTTATTCCCATCGCAAACAGATTTCCTCAATGGCTGAATGATGTATTGCCTTACCTGTCACGGCAACTGAAAGGAGCGAGCATGGAATTTTCAGAACGTAAAAAATTGATAGAGGAGTATTTTTCGATCAAGAACCACTCTGAAGATGCTGAACTCAAGCTCATTGAAACAGCTCTTTTTGTTGAGCAGACTTTTAGACTGCCACTTTCCGACTCTGATTTTACGGAAGAACGGCTTGGTACATCCATGGCCGTCTCAAGACTGGTTGAATCATTCTTGGTGGACTGAACATGTGCGGCATATGTGGCTTCGTCAACCGTTACGTTGAGCCAGAAACAGACCTTGTCCTGGACATGATGGGCAGACTGGCCCATCGCGGCCCAGATGGATCAGGATACTACCGTGACAACAGGATAGCACTGGGACATACAAGACTGGCCATCATAGATGCTGCGGGTGGCGTCCAGCCGTTGTCAAACGAAACCGGGCGGATATGGATTTCTTTCAACGGTGAAATATTCAATTATGTCGAACTGGCCAACCGCCTCAAGGACCTCGGACACACGTTCAAGACAGCCTCCGATACAGAAGTCATCGTTCATGCATGGGAGCAATGGGGTTCTGATTGTTTCAACAAATTCAACGGGCAGTGGGCCATGGCACTATGGGACAGCAACAAGGACGAGCTTATACTGGCTCGAGATCCTGCCGGGATACTCCCACTCTTCTATGCTTTCGTCGGAGACCGATTTTTATTCGCTTCTGAAATGAAAGCCATCATGGCGGATCCATCCTTGAAAAGAAGCTTTGATCCAGCGGGTCTCGCGCAAACATTTTCAATCTGGTGTCCCATGGCACCACGAACACCGTATCAGGGCATCTCCGAACTTGAGCCGGGTTGCTGGGCGACCCTGCGTGATGGTCGATTAAACAGGCATGCCTACTGGAGTCCAACATTTCCAGACAGCGAATCAACGTACAATCAGGATATGACAGAGAACGGGCAACGCTTTCGAGAAAAACTCGTGGAAGCTACACGGTTACGTTTCCTCAGAAGCGATGTTCCGGTAGGAGCATACCTTTCAGGTGGCATTGACTCATCAGTAACCTCTGCCATTATAACGCAATACACAAATGTTCCGCTCAGGACCTTTTCAATTCGCTTCTCCGAACAGGAATATGATGAGAGTTACTGGCAAACTGAAATGGCCAACAGGCTCGGCACCGAACATCTGAGCCTGGAAGTTTCTGCATCTGATATCGCAGGCATATTTCCGGAAACGATATGGCATGGAGAAAAGCCGATACTCCGTTCCGGTCCCGCACCACTTTTCCTGCTGTCAAAGCTTGTCCGGGATTCTGGCTACAAGGTCGTCGTTACCGGAGAAGGTTCCGACGAGATTCTGGCCGGCTACGACTTATTCAGGGAGACACGTGTCAGGTCGTTCATGGCAAGGGATTCCGGTTCAACGAAGCGGAGGCGCACACCTGAACTGCTGTACCCATGGATGGCGCGTTCTCCGGGAAGCTCGCCATCATTCGCCAGCGCATTCTTTGGCAGGCACCTCGACACTCAAGACCCGGCCATGTCGCACCGTCCCCGCTGGGATTCGACCATAGCCATCCAGCGCATGCTGCATCCAGATTTCCTTTTGAAATTTGAGCAATACCGGTCAGATGAAGAACTAATCGCAAGTATGCCGCCTGATTGTAGTTCATGGGACCCCGTCTCTCGGGCACAATGGCTTGAATTCAAGACCTTGCTTCCTGGTTACATACTGTCATCACAGGGAGACCGGATGCTGATGGCAAACTCAGTAGAAGGCAGATTCCCGTTTCTGGATCGCGCAGTCATCGATCTAGCCAATTCCATTCCGACGAGCCACAAGTTGTTGGCTCTCGACGAGAAACACCTGCTCAAGAAAATCTTTGCCGATCTGGTACCGGAATCCATTTTGCGCCGACCAAAACAACCATACCGGGCTCCCGACGCTTCAAACTTCTTTTCTGGAGGCTTGCCGGAGTGGTTACCGGAACTTGTTTCAGAAAAAGCAGTCAAGGAAACGGGTGTTTTTTCAAGCTCGGCAGTCAATGCGTTTTTTAAAAAATGTATTTCCGTACAGGGCAAGGGGATGAGCAATACCGACAACATGCGCGCCATCGCCATACTTTCAACACAGTTGGCGCACCGTTTTTTCATTTCTGAAAATGGTACTGGGCCGCTGGCCCGACAGGCACCCATACCAGTGCAGGTTATGGAAATGATCGTCGTTTAATAACAAGGAGAAGAACATGAGTAATGAAAACCACTTTGGTCCTGATTCTTTGATAATAGACGCTGAAAAAGAAACAGAAACTATATGCGATAGCATACGTTCCTACATGGCACAATACCGGCGGAAAGGTGCAACCGTTGCCATGTCAGGCGGTATTGATTCAAGCGTCGTTGCCGCGCTCTGTGTGCACGCACTGGGCAAGGATCGGGTGTTTGGACTGCACATGCCGGAAAAGGAATCATCTAGTGACACCTTGAGACTCAGCCAGTTGCTTGCGGATACGTTTGGCATCCAGTCCGTCGTAGAGGACATATCTCCCATACTTGAGGCAACCGGTTGCTATCGTCGAAGGAATGATGCGATAAGGATAGCCTATCCAGCTTTCAAGGATTCAGACAAGGCCAAGATCGTTCTGCCAAGTGTTACCGATTCAGACAGTTTCAGAATCTACTCCGTGATTATCCTGACAGCCTCCGGCCTGGAGGTGAAATGCCGTCTCAATACGGAAGCCTATCTAGGAATAGTAGCAGCCACCAATTTCAAGCAGCGCATAAGGAAAATGATGGAGTACCATCATGCTGACAGGCTCAACTATGCGGTGGCAGGCACACCAAACAGACTTGAATATGACCAAGGTTTCTTTGTCAAACTAGGAGACGGCGCTGCTGACTTCAAACCGATAGCGCACCTGTATAAATCCCAGGTGTACCAGTTAGCCGCCTACCTCGGAGTTCCTGAGGAAATCCGCCGCCGTCCGCCTACTACCGACACCTATTCGATGCCGCAATCACAGGAAGAATTTTACTTTTCATTGCCGTACGCACGTATGGACCTATGCCTCTTTGGAAAAAACAACAATATCCCCTGTACTGATATAGCTGCCGCGACTGGATTGACTGAAGAGCAAGTACTCAGAGTATTCAAGGATATCGAGCAGAAACGAAAGTCCACAGAATATCTACATGCTTCACCACAATTGGCTGGCTGTGTTGCGGAAGTTCATCATACGGCTTCGGAGACCGTCGTTGTATGATAGCGGCTGACGTGCTACAAGATTCAACGTACCTCGAAGGTACGCATCAGGATATCAACATTCCTTGTAACACCTCAATTTGCATAGCAGGAAGCGAGACGCTTCAGAATCAACTGCTGTCATATGTCATGACTAGAGAAATCGGAGCACGCTGTATAATTCATGACTGCACCTACGGCGCGCTGAATCCTGATCAGAAAATACGATTGGGACAAGACCCTGTTAACTTGCTTATACTAATAGATGCTGAAAATAAAAAACATGAACAGGTTCTTGAAAGCATCTACTCCGATGCCACATTGTGTCGCGGTACCATCGCGCTTTTCAATCTCGATATTGCCGCCGGAATAGAGAAAAAGGCTCTGAGCCTGAATGTGCGCGGCTTTTTCTATAAAGATGACCAACTGGAAGTTTTTATAAAAGGCATACGATCAGTCATAAGCGGTGAAATATGGGTGTCCAGAAAAATGCTGCTCAAATATGTCATGGACAGCTTCAACAATAAAAATATTCCTGCCGACGACAAGGCAACCCTTACCTGCCGTGAATCAGAAATTCTCGCATTCGTTTGCACCGGTTCAACAAATGAGGATATAGCCAACAAGATGTGTATAAGCACCAATACAGTAAAAACACATTTATATAAAATTTTCAAGAAAATACATGTAGAGAACAGATTACAGGCCGCTCTCTGGACGACATCAAATTTATGATTCTAATTTTTATCAAGGGAGACTGCTACTTTCGTATGAATCAGCGTCATCATGCAGGTGTTACAAATACAAAGCATTATCATGCTTCATGCTTATTGCGTTGCGAAACCGTACAGCTATAGTTGTAATGAGGAGCAGGTCAAAGTCAAGGTTCTACAACGATGCTGAATCAGCAATGCACCACGTAATTACCCGCGGCCCGGGGCAGTCATTTTCATCATTACGGGTAGAAATGATTGAAGCACAGGAGGCATAAAATGAAACTGGCAAACAAAACACAAAATGGTCACAATCCGGTACACAGTGTAACGCGCGCTCACGGCATGGTATTCACGCTTGAAGAATTCAATGCTCTGGTAAAATATGAACGTACAAGATCAGATCGCAATGGCACAGTATTTTCCATAATCGATTTCACAACGGCAAGACTTTCAAAATTTGACAGTGAAACCTTGATCAATGTTGTCGCTGCCTTTGCCAGATCAATCGACTGCATCGGAAGCTGCGAGCATTGCCATACGGCCGTCTTGCTCCCGGATACGATTAAAGCAGGAGCAGAAATTTTCGGCAAAAAGGTACTGGATGAATTATCCCGACAGGGACAACCAGAATTTATTTTTGATATTTATTCATATCCCGAAGACTGGCTCTATACAGAACCAATCCTTCAGTCACGCACAAGTCAGGATTATCCCATTAAAAGCACCGTCAAAGATCGCATTGAAGCATTGTTTGTCTCAAAAACACCTCACTGGAAACGCGCACTCGATATCGTTCTATCATTACTGATTCTGATAGGGGCTTTTCCAGTCGAACTCTGCGTTGCCCTGTACATCAAACTGGTATCTCCGGGTCCTGTGTTTTTCAACCAGATACGCATCGGATACAAGGGAACTCCCTTTAACTTCTGGAAATTCAGAACAATGAAGACTGGCAACAATCAGGTTTTTCATGAAGACCATTCGCAGAATTTCATCAAGAGCGGCGATGTTCCAATGGAGAAACTCGACAATCACGATCCGCGCATCATACCTGGAGGCAAGGTAATCCGTAAATGTTGCCTTGATGAGTTACCGCAACTCTGGAATGTGCTCAGGGGCGACATGAGCCTCGTAGGTCCAAGGCCCTGCATTCCTTATGAGGCAAAAGAGTACCTCAGGTGGCATACGCATCGATTTGATGTGTTGCCAGGGTTGTCTGGTCTCTGGCAAGTAAGCGGAAAAAACAAGTTGACATTCAAACAGATGGTCAGGCTGGATATACGCTACTGCGAACACATGACACTCTGGGGAGACCTGGCAATCATAGCAAGAACCCCATTTGCGATACTCAAGATGGTAGCGGAAGCATTCAGGAACAAGTATGCACAGAAACCGCAAGCGGGACTGGATTATTCAATGGCCGGTTCATCAAGAAAAGCCTTGCTTTGAACGGTACAACCTGTCGAACCGGAACCTTCAGCGGTTACCATGGCGATTGCATAGGTACTGCAATGCGAGAGGCTCAGATGAAACCCGGTTATGTTGAGTTGTTCCGCAGTCTTCAGCACCGTACTCCGTACCAGCAGCCCAGGAACTCCTTTGCCACTTGTTACCACAACAATATCTTTCCAGCAGAGCGGAGCTTTTACGTCAAGCCGGAGAGCCTTGAAACATGCTTCCTTCGCCGCGAGCCTTGCGGCAAAATGCTCTTCCGGCCTGGCTTTTCGGCTGCAATATTCTATCTCAAGCGCGTCAAACCAGCGCCCCGTAAATCGTATGCCGTACCGGGCAACAAGCGATCTCACACGAGATACTTCTACAATATCAACTCCCGTTCCAACGATCATATAGTCTCCTGCTCAATAATAAACCCAAACCATCTGCTTTGCCCTGAAATCGATAAAGTTTCCGTCGCAAGGAGACCTTGATGAACAGAAAACACGTTCTGTTGCTGGCAGCCAGCTTTATTACGGTCAGCGTATTCGCTCAAGCCAGAACTACCGCCCCTGAATCTTCAGCATCGACGCCACGAAGTGACCAGCTATCGGAAGCAACAACAAGAAATGATGAAGCGGTGGAACGTCTGCAACTCGCCATTTCCAGTATCGATTATCCCGTCACACCAGGTGATATTTACCAGCTTTCATACCGCGAGTCAGCAGGAGCAATAGTAACCAGGCAGTTTCAGGTAGACGGCATATCTATACTTGATCTTGGTGTATTCGGCAAAATCTATGCGCTTAACATGCCATTCTACCAATTGAAACAGAACGTTGAAAACCTTATAAGCAGGAACTACACCTACAGCACACCGACACTCTCCATCATTTCTCCGGGAGTTTTCAGGGTTGCAGTCAGGGACGGTACTTCGAGAGTCCAATACATAACGGCCTGGGGATTGTCCCGTATCGGTGAGGTCGTCTCACAGGCAAGCATGCCAAACTCATCCATACGGGATGTCGAGCGTATTACGCGCGAAGGTAAATCAGAGCGTTTTGACCTCCTTAAAACCACCAGCACCTCACTGGAAGGCGTCAATCCCTTCGTCCGCCCCGGAGACACGCTGGTACTGCATCGATCAGAGCGTACCGTTGAAGTTCTTGGAGAAATCAGGCGCCCTGGACGGTATGAATTGATAGCCGAAGAGGGACTCAAGGAATTGCTTGAAGTCTTTGGAGACGGTTTTACGAGGAAGGCTGATCTGGACAGGCTCCAGATAATCAGGGCGACTGAATCAGGTGAACGCATTGAATACTTTTCATTGATGGAAGCGTATGAAAAAAAAGCACGGTTGAATGATGGTGATACCATCGTCGTGGGAGACAAGACAGCGCGACGCGCCCTCATCTGGTTTGAAGGAGCCGTCCAGGTTCCCATAATCGAACGCGAAACGCTGGTAACCACAGAAACAGGCAGGGCTGACGCGACCATAGCGGCGACGACAAACGGTCGCTTTCCGCATCCGATCAGTGAAGGGGTAAGGCTCTCAGACGTTTTGCAGGAAATACGTGAACAGATATTGCCATCCGCTGACCTTGGGGCCGTGTTGCTGACACGTCCGGGCATCGAGGATTCTCTGGTTATCGACATCCGGTCCTTGCTGTCCGGATCGAATCTGGCCAATGATATCGTCCTTGTTCCAAACAGCACGATTTTCATACCTCTGTTACGATCCTCGGTATCAGTTGCTGGCGCCGTCATAACGCCAGGATTCGTGCCGTACCTGCCGGGAGCTCCAGCCCACTATTATATAAGCCTGTGCGGAGGATTCGATCCGGAACGCAACAGCGGCGGTGCTCATTCAGTATACGATCAGTTCGGCAGGAAGCGGCCTCGCGGTCAGACCATCATGCCCGGCGACAGCATTTTCGTTACCAACAATTCCATCGGGTACTCGCTCGAGCGGACCATGACCATTTACGTCCCCGTCATAACCACTCTTATAACCATGATCACCTTTGGCATCACCATCGGTCTTATCGACGTGGGGCAATGACGCTCGCAACTATGGCCCGACGCAAGATCAGGCCAGCGCCATCTTCCTGAGTTCAGACTTGAGTACCTTGCCATTTGAATTGAGCGGCAGGTTCGGAATGACCCGAATAACCGAGGGCACCATATATTTGGCGAAGCGTCCACGGCAATGCTCCAGTACATCTTCAGGTGTCAACGAAGCACCAGGCCTTATGGTTATGAATACATGGATGGATTCTCCTGCTTCAAGATCCTCCACTCCGACAGCCGCGGCCGACACGACATCAGTCAGGCAGAGCACGCCGGATTCAATTTCCTGGCTCGAGATCCGGTAGCCCCATGATTTTATGAAGTCATCCTTCCTGTCCACCACATAGATATACCCATCCTCATCCACCGTGGCCAGATCGCCCGTGCGCAATTCTCCGTCCTTGAATTTCCCGGCGGTCGCTACAGGATCATTCAGGTAACCAGGAGAGATATTGCGTCCGCGCGCCCTGATTTCGCCAACCTGGCCAGGCGCAACCGGCCTACCATCCTCGCTGGTTACCCGCAACTTTACGCCCGGTATTCCCTTGCCGATCGACCCGAGCTTTTCAGGTAGATCTTCCGGCGGCAGATATGAAAGCCTCGCGGTAGCTTCGGTCTGGCCATACATCACGTATACCTTTGCGGACGGTTTTGACGCTACCAATTCTTCAACGAGCACGCCGTGCAACTTGCCGCCAGCCTGCTGTATGAGCCGGAGATCTGGCAGGTTCCTTGACTTGAAGGTGCTGATCCTCAGGAGCAACTGGAATGAGGATGGAACGCCCGCAAAGCCCGTACAACCCTCGCGCTCCATGAGGTCCAGCGCTGTCTCCGGAAACGTGAAGTTATTGCAGAGCACCAACCGCGCTCCTGAACGCAGGTGGGTATGCAAAAGTGACGTGCCAAAGCAATAAAAAAACGGGAGTATGACGAGCATGCAGTCATCGCTGCGCAGACCAAGATATTCAATGATGGATTCAGTATTTGCCTGGATATTGTCATGTGTGATCCTGACCGCCTTTGGAGCTGCGGTCGTGCCGGAGGTAAACATCAACGCCGCATCAGCCTTCGTATCAAAGCCGGTTCCATCGCTGCCCGGTATGCTGCCGAGTTTGTCATCATCGAGAATTTCATCATAGAGAATACTTATGTCAGGAGCAAAAGCCGAGTCGAACGCACGGCGTTGCCGACGATCCATCAGGATGATTCTGCACGAAGCGAATCGGGCATTCCTCCCGGCATCCGCAGGAGTCAACATCAGCGAGAAAGGAACCGCTACCAGCCCCAGCTTCAGTATCGCCAGATACGAGGCAACCCAGAACAGGGTATTGGGACCGAGTATGCCAACCCTGTCTCCAGGCTCAAGACCGCAGGCCTGGAGTCTCGCCGCAATGCCAAGCATCGAGGTCCTGAGCTCTCCATACGTGCGGCGCGTACGCCCCT
>CAXZAJ010000045.1:0-16602 GCA_964293355.1 uncultured bacterium | reverse complement strand
GAGTACCGCCTGCCCTACCCCGCCCTTGACAAGGACATAGGCTATATAGAAAGCTTGGGCGTTATGATAAAACGCGGCGTGTCGGTGGGCAAGGAAACAACCCTTGGTAAGCTCCGCGCCGACTACGGTGCGGTGTACCTGTCCACCGGTCTCCCCGTGGCCTACGGGCTTGAAGTGCCCGGCGACAAGCACCCCCGCGTGCTTGACGGCGTGGCCGTGCTCGCCACCGCCACCCGAGGCGAGGACCTGGGCCTGGGCGAACGCGTCGCTGTCATAGGCGGCGGCAACGTGGCTATGGATGCCGCGCGCACCGCCCTCCGCCATGGCGCCAAGGTGGACATACTCTACCGCCGCCGCGAAGAGGACATGCCCGCAGACGCCGAGGAAATCCGAGAGGCCAAGGCAGAAGGCGCCCGGCTCATCGAGAAGGCCATACCGCTTGAGGTCAAGGATGCAGAAGGCGCGTACGCCGGAAAGGCCGCGCTCTTCGTCTGGAACGACGCGGAAATGGTGCAGAAGGAGCCAGGCAAGCGCCCCGTACCCGAACCAATACCCGGCGCCATCCGCCAGGAACGCTATGACTCCATCATCTCGGCCATAGGCCAGGGACCGGACCTGTCCTTCGTGGCCGAATCGGACGGCGTGCCGATGAAGCGCTTCAAGCCCATCGTAGACGCTGACGGCAAGGCTTCCACCGGAACCGTAGCCGGCGCTCCGGTCTTCGCGGGCGGCGACCTTGTCAACGACCGCAAGGACGCCATCTCAGCCATAGCCGACGGCCATCGCGCCGCCCTCGGCATAGACCGCCTGCTGGGCGGGAAAGGAGCCTGATATGGCAACTTCAACACTGGCCGAAGCCCTGGATTTTGCCATCAGCATGGAACGCGCCGCGGTGGCCTTCTACAAGGCACTGGGCAACAATGCCTCCTTCGCGGCCCAGAAATCGGTGCTCGCCGAGTTCATGGCCATGGAAGAGGGACACGTGACCATGCTTACGGGTATGCAACTGCGCGGTACCGTCAACCTGTCGGCCCAGGCCGCGACCGATCTCGGCCTGGCCAGACAACAGGCAGCCGACAAGAAACCGGGGCGGGGCATGACCTACCAGGCCATCATCGTAGCCGCCATAAAGAAGGAAGAGCGCGCCGGCGACCTGTACGTCTCGCTCGCCGCTTCCGCGGAGGCCCCAGCGGCCAAGGCCGTCTTCGAACGGCTCGCCGTTGAGGAAGGCCGCCACAGGCAGTACTTCGAGGAACTGTACGAAACGGAGATAGCGCGGGACAACTGATTGACGGGACCCTGTCGCCCTGCGGCGGGGTCCCGCATAGTTTTCAGGCCGGCTGCGCGGGTGTCACCCCGGGGCCAGTCTTTGGAAACCGTATGGTAAAGGTAGTGCCGCCGGAGATATCAAGATCCATGTGCCCCCCGATCTGAAGCACCAGGTTCATGACGAGCAGCGCGCCTAGCGAAGTGCTCTCCAGAATGGTCTTCTTGTCTGCGGGCGGAGTTCCGTTGTCCCGTACGGTAAGTACCCAGTCTTCGTCTTCTGAAACAAGCGCCAGCCGGATGACGCCGCGGCCAGTTTGCCTGAACGCATGCTTCAGCGAGTTGGTCACGAGTTCCGTGATGATGAGACCCAAGGGCAACAGCAGATTCGGTGAAAAACGGGTGGGCTCAACATCAAACTCAAGCCCTACCGCGTCCTGGTCGTGGCACAGTGAAAACTTCAGGCTGCTGACCAGATCAAACACATATTCGCTGAACAGTATGCTCGTCAGGTCAGAGCTGCGGTACAGCTTCTCGTGGATCAATGAGATGGCCCGGATTCGCTCGCTGAGGCTCTCGAAGGACTGCTCAAGGTTGTCAGCGCTCGCGTAGGTCTGCTGCAGGCTGATGAGGCCGGCCACCATGGAGAGGTTGTTCTTCACCCGGTGGTACACTTCCTTTATCAGCACTTCCTTGACCGCCAGCGCGTCACTTAGATGCTCGTTGGTCAGGCTTAATTCTCTGGTCCTGATCGCCACCAGCTCCGTCAGCCGGTCGCGGTGCAGTTCCAGCTCCCGTTCCGCATTCAACCGCGAGCGAATGAACAGGACAGAAACGAAGGCGAGCATCGCGGTTAGAATTATGAGCTCTATCAGGTTCAGTTCTATCTGGTCATGAATAGTGTCAAGCTTGCTTCTATTTGACGCATGGTACGCTCCAGCTACCTGGACGGAAAGTCTGGAGTATTCCCGTAATTCCTCCAGGAAAAGCCGCGCTTCAGCGAGGAAATCGGCCAGCACCGATGCCACTTCCGTGCTATCAGTATTTGAGCTGGCCGTATCCAGGAGCGAGCCCATGTTCCGAAGACGCAACTGGTACACATCGTTTGCCTTGGCTACGCGCTCTGCCAGATACAGGGGATCATCCTCCAGTATCTCCGCCAGCGAAACGGGATCCAGGGCTAGTGGAATATTGGCATGGTTCAGGGCTGACTGGCCAAGTTCGATGAGTTGTTGTTGGCCATCCGCATTTCCGTCGGTAGCGGGTAGCATAAGCACATCACTTAGGGCAAAAACCACGCGGTTCAGCGAGGCCCCCTGCTCCGCTATGTTCCTCTCAAAGGCAACCCGATCCTCATCCACGAGTGATGCCAGCTCTATGTTCCCGACAAAAATAAACACGAGAAAAATTGCCAGCAAGGTGAAAATACCGGTGAAGGCGAATAAAAGTACTTTTCCGTGCCTGTTCATCGCATACGTCTCTTGGGTTCCACCTTACGTTCTACTCGACGATAATCTTGTTCAGCTGCCACACGAGCTGGTGCTTTATCAGCTCAGGATCAAGCTCGGGGTACGTGATAAAATCCACCGCGATGCACAGAAAACCCCTGTTTTTAGTCGCCTTGTCGTCCCCGAACAGGTGCCCGTCAATCTTCCAGGCCACCATGTATCCATACTTCTCGTAGTCGGCCCGTCGTATCGGGATGGAATAGTTGTTGCTCGCGATAGCGGTAATCTTGCTGGCTGACTTCTCGATACCTGCTTCGGTGAGCAGGTCGGACAGTAGGACCCCGAAGAATTCATGCTTCTTGCCATCCCAGGGATCGATTGTGGTAATAGTACGCTGCGGCAAGGCCATGATATCGGCTTCGCTGAAGGAATGGAACGCAGCCGCACCGAGCTCTCCAGACACCGTCAGCACGATGGGATCAGGTACAGCGACAGGTACGCCCTGGGCTATGGCCGCGAGCGGTACAAACAGCAAAATCAGCCCAGAGGCAAGAATGCAACGACGGTTATACAGACACACGATGAACTCCCTTTGAAACGACATTCCATTTCTACGAGCATCTTGTTATCTACCATAACAGACCTTATGGTCAATATGGAGATATGTTTATATATGAGTACATGCTTGTCAATAGCAATAAAATTAGTTATGTTTATTTCTCATTACTGACGGGCGGAGAAAGACTTATACATGAAGAGCGCACGAAAAAATATCATGCTCGTCGAAGACGAAGCCATACTCGCCATGGCAAAAATACGCGATCTGGAAAAAGCTGGTTATGATGTCATTCACGTTTCAAGCGGCGAAAAAGCAATTGAAACGGTAGCATCGAGCGCATCCGGGATAGACCTCATCCTGATGGACATAGATCTTGGGTCTGGCATGGACGGTACCGAAACAGTGGTCCCACGGGCACCGCGATTCGCAGCAGCGTGAGTACTAGCGTAGATGATTTCAAGACAGACCCCAGCATCTCGCGCTGGCGCGAAAAAGCGCTGCACCGTGGCTACTGCTCCAATATTGCCTTGCCCCTGACGAACCCGGACGGGGTTGTCTTCGGCATCATGGTCCTTCGCAGCTGCGCTTCCAACAAACCGGTGTTCGCCGACCCCCATACAAACAGGATCTGACACCAGCATCCGGACTCAATCCTTTCCAAGTCCAAAGAGCTTGCCCAGGTTCGGTAACGAGCGCCGGCCCTTGCCCTTGACACCTGTGGCGCAGAAGGTTTCCAGTAGCTCATCGGTACCAGAAACGAGGGCCACATCTCCTGGCCTGAATACGTACTCGGGTGAGAACAACCCATACTCTTCAGCATCACCGTTCTTGACGGAGATGAGGTTGAGGCCGTATTTCTTCCTGAGGTTTACCTCGATCAGCGACAATCCAAAGAAACGCTCCGGCACGGCGACTTCCGCGATGATCAGCTTGCCCGAGACGGGCAGGTAGTTGAGCAGTACCGACGACACCAGTAGCGGCGTTATCCGTTTGGCGGCTTCCCGGTTAGGAAATACTATCCTCGTCGCGCCGACGAGTTCCAGAATTTCAGCATGCTCCCGGGTCTCGGCCTTGACGATAATTTGCGGAATGCCGAGCTTGCGGCAATAGCTCGTCGTCAATATCGATGTCTCCACCTTCTCCCCCATGTCTATGACGACGCCATCAACAGTGGTGGGGAGTATATGCCTGAGATTAACCTCGTTGAGGGCGTCGATGACGAAGGCGCTGACGCGGCGGTCCTTGTACTGGTCTATGATCTCGCGGTTCCGGTCCACCACCAGCACCTCGGCGTCGAGTTCGAGCAGCTCGTCGAGCACGTTCCTGCCAAAGTAGCCCAAGCCTATAATGACGAATTGCTTCATGACCTCATCCCACCAGCACCTCGGCCTCTGGATACACGATATGCACGCTCTTCCAGTTCATGGCAGGAAGAGCAAGCGCTACGAGGCCTACCCTGCCGGCATACATGGTGCCGATGATGACCAGCTTGCCTACGGTGCTCAGGCCGGTCGTTGTATTGAGCGAGAGTCCCACCGTGCCGAAGGCGGAGACCGCCTCGAATATGATGTGCCCCAGGTCGGTACCCCGCCCGCCTTCGCTCAGGCTCAGCAGCGCCGTGGCGACAAGAAGCAACAAGCCGGCCCTGAGAAAATAGGTAATCGCGGCACTCGTCGTAGCGGGTGACAGCCGTCGCTTGAACGCGTTGATTTCTCCACGCTCGTTGGGTTGCCGCACCATCACGAGGAGCACCAGAAACGCTGTGGATATCTTGATGCCGCCCGCGATCGACCCCGGAGCGCCGCCTATGAACATCAGCACGATCGTCAGGAATTTGGAAGCCTGGCTCAGCGCGACCTGGGGCACGGCATTGAAGCCCGCCGTCCTGGGCGTTATGGACTGGAACAGGGCGTTGATGAGCTTGCCCGAGGTACTCATGCCGGAGAAGGCATGGTTCCGTTCGAGCAACCAGAACGCCGCCGCTCCTGCGACGATCAGGAAACCGGTCAGCAGAAGCACGAGCCTGGAATGGTCGCTGAGTGATGAACGCTTGCCACGGAGGCGGCGCTCGATGTCCTGGAGCACGATGAAGCCGATGCCGCCCGTCACGATGAGTACCGGTAAGATGCCCAGCACGACGGGGTTGTCGGGGTAGGCCTCCAAATTGGTCGGAAAGAGCGAGAAGCCGGCGTTGCAGAACGATGAAATCGAATGGAATAGTGCCGTGTACGCACTGTCTTGTGCGCCGGCCTTCATGAACGCCGGGAACAAAGCAAATGCGCCAACCAGCTCGATCGAGAGCGTAAAGATGACGATGTTCCTGACGATGCGCACCGGGTTGTGCTCCACGCCGCCCAGCGAGAAACCACGAATGGTCCGCAGGCGCCGGTACGGCAGGCGGTGTCCCGGCAGGAGCAATATGAGCGAGGTAAATGAAATGATGCCGAGTCCGCCCACCTGGATGAGCGTCAGTATGACGATCTGTCCAAAGCGGCTGAAACTGGCAACGTCGACGGTCGCCAGCCCGGTTACGCAGACGGCCGACGTGGCGATGAACAGTGAATCCACCAGGGACAGTGACGAGCCGGCAGGTCCGGCCCATGAGATGGGCAATAACAACAGGAAGGTGCCCATGGTTATGATGACGAGGAAGAAGGTGAGGAGGTAGCGCGTATCCGACGAACCGTGGCTTTGCATGTTACAACGGCACTTTCAGGCGATACCCCACGCCCGGCTCGGTAATGAGGACTGAAGGCACGGAAGGATCGACCTCGATTTTCTTGCGCAGCTGATTGATGTAGACGCGGAGGTTGTTGTACTCCTCCTCCATGGCCGGCCCCCAGACTTCCCGTAGAATATGCTTGCGGGTCATGATCTTGCCGGGACTCCGGAGGAACAGGTAGAGCAACGACCACTCGGTGGGTGTCAGCTTCTCCGAGGCACCGCCCCGGAAGGCTTCCCGGGTATCCATGTCAACGTCCAGCGCGCCAACCTTGACGGTACGGCCGCTGAACGACGGCGGCGTCCGGTGCCGGAGCGCCACCCGGATGCGGGCTATCAGCTCGCCGGTTCCGAAGGGCTTGGTCAGGTAATCGTCGGCTCCGGAGTCCAGGAGGTCCATGATTTCAGCTTCCGCATCCCGCACCGAAAGCACTATGACCGGGGTATCGCCGCGAGCCCGTATTTCCTGGAGTAGCTGCCTGCCGTCCATGTCCGGCAGGCCCAGGTCGAGTATGACCAGTTCAGGCTTGGCACCGGCAAACTGGCTGAGGCCTTCCGCGCCTGAAGCGGCTTCTATGACGGCAAAGTCGTTCTTTTCGGGACAAAGACGGAGCAGGCGGCGTATCTGTATTTCGTCGTCGACGATGAGCACGGGCGTCATGGGGTCCCCGGCAGCTGCACCGAAACAACGAGACCGCCGCTTGCCGCGGTACTCGCGCTGATGGTGCCACCATGAGCTTCAACGATACCCCGGCAAATCGAAAGGCCAAGCCCGCATCCCTGGCGCGTGCCGGAATTGGATCCGCGGTAGAACGTATCGAACAGCGACGGAAGCTCCCGTTCCGGTACTCCGGGTCCATTGTCGGAGAACAGCAGGCATATGGTGTCGCCATCGTTCCTGGCTTCGATGACCAGCCTGGAATCGGGCGGCGTGTAGGCAGCATAGTTTCGCATGAGATTCCTGAAAACCTGGACCATCAGCACGGGATCCACCTCAAACTCCGCATCGGTACAGGACGGGTCAAGCCTCAGGTCCCGGCCGACAAGCTCGGAGGCCAGGGAAGCCTGGGCCGCCCCCAGCAACTCGGCGACATAGGTCTTCTCCGGATGGGGCCGCAAGGATCCCGTCTCGAGCCGGCTCATCGACAGCAGGTTCTCCACCAGGGTATTCAGCGTATCAGCTGCCTTGAGGGTCTCGGCGAGCAAGGCGCTCCTGAGTTCAGGATCATCATCGATATTGCCGTCCACCAGGCCGCTTATCGAACCCTTGATCGTCGTCAACGGGGTCCTGAGCTCGTGGGATACGTGGTTCAGGAGGACGCGGGACAGGCGGGCCGATTCGTCCACCAGCTTGTGCGCCTCGTTGGCGGCGGCAAGCAGCTCGCGCTCGAGCGCCAGCGCGATGTTCCCCACCAACGTCGACACGAGTTCCCGGCCCTCACCGGAGAACGCCTTGCCGTCCCGCCCGGCCACCGCTATCACGCCGATCACCGAATCAGGCGCTCCCAGCGGCAGGTAGAGCAAGCCTCCGCCGTCCTCTATGGCCTCGTTCGCTGCCAGACACGACTGGGCGAGCGCTCCGGAAGCAGCTCTGGAATCCGTTCCAGCCAGGTGCGCCAGATCGAGAGTACCGTTTCCGTCCCTTAGCCAGAGCGTAATGTCGGCCCCCAGGTATTCTCCGATGTAGGCCGATCCGAGCGCGGCAATTTCATCGATGCCGCGCACCCTCGTCAAAGCACGCGTAAATCCATAGAGCAGCGCAGTCCTGCGCTCCCGTAGCGCGAGGGCAGCTTCTTTTTCCTTTACCCTTGAGGTAAGAAAGCCGCCCACGAATGCCGCCAGGAAGAATGCGGTGAACATGAGAAGGTCTTCCAGTGTGCCTATGCCAAAGGTGAACTTGGGAGGAATGAACAGGAAATTCCACAAGAGCGCGCTGAGTATGGCGCTGGCGAATACGGCCAGCCTGCCACAGGCAAAAGGCAACGAAATGATGACGAGCAGGTACAGTATAGATACTGACCGGTATCCCAGGGCGGGCTGGACCAGCAGACCGAACAGCGTAACGCCCAGAATGGCCAAAAATGCTATGATGATATCCCGGGGACGGGCAGAACTGGGTGAAACCACGAGCTTCCGGCGCTTTGGTACCGGGTTCTTGCCACGCAGCACGATGACGTCAAGATCGCCCGAGTCACGCAGGATGGCATCCATGACACTGCGCTTGCCGCGGAACGCGGCGTTACCTTCAACGGTTTTGCCTATGACGAGGGCCGTAGCCTTCTTGATGCGGGCATAGCGGAGTATGGATGCCGCAACCTCGTCGTCGGGCATGGAGAACACCTCCCCGCCCAGACTCCTCGCCAGCTCAAGATTGCGTTCAAGCGCCTCCGGATCAGGATCGGGAGAGGCGCCGTGCACATGCAGGGCTGCCCAGGTGGCATTGAGGCGGCGCGCGATGGCGCTCGTCCAGCGGATGAGGTATTCAGAATTGCCGCTCCCGCTCACGGCGACGAGGTAGCAGCCCCCGTGTCCTGGTTCGTTCGGGACGTCGTTCTTGCCATCCATACGTTTTCATAGTACCACCGCAGGCGCAGGCTGGTACATTTGGGAACCATTAAGATTCAGCCTGCGGGCATTAGGATACCGTTAAAAAAGCCGCGACTATACGAACAGCGACACGATCCAAGCCAACGCTGCAACCCAGGCAGCACCGAACACTATGGCAGCCAGGGTAGAGGCCGGCGTCCTGACCCGGTCGCCCGATTTCAGGTGCTGCCAGGCCTCGCGCCTGCACCGCGCCGAGACGTCCGGCGGTATCAGCCTGATGGCCAGCGCGATCAGCAGCGGCAGTATGAGCAGGTCGTCGAGCTGGCCGAAGAACGGTATGAAGTCCGGTATCAGGTCTATCGGGCTCACCGCATAGGCCACGGCGACGATGATTACGACCCGGGCCAGCACCGGCGTGCGCGGATCCTTCCAGGCAAGGAACAGCGCCCACACCTGCCGCTTCATGCGGTCGGCGCGGCGCTTGAGCCTTGCGTACCAATTCAGTCTTGACGGAGATTTCACGCGGGGGAACATAGCACGGGGGCAGTCCGTACGGCTGTACCTTATGCCAGCAGCTTCGTCTGGTACTTTTCCGCGAACAGGGCGGGCTGGCCGCCGGTGTTCCAGAACAGGATGCTGTCTGACTTCCTGAAGAAGCCCTTGCGGATGAGGTCTATCATGCCGCCGGCCGCGCGGCCCGTGTACACGGGGTCGAGCAGCACCCCTTCATGCCTGGCGAACAGGCTTACGGCCTCGCGTTCCAGATCGGTCAGCACGCCGTAGCCAGCCTTGCAGTACGAATCGTCGGCCAGCACGTCGTCCGGCTCGAATTCGATGCGCGGTCCCAGTTTCTCGCTGGCATCGCTGGCCAGAGCAGATACGAGGGTCTTCAGCGTTGCCTCCGTCTCGTCGATGCTGATGCCCAGCACCTTGCCGGCATAGCCGAACGCGCGCTGCCCGAGCACCAGCCCCGCGTGGGTGCCGCCGCTCGACGTGCCAAAGACCATCCAGTCGGCATGAACGCCCTGCCCCAGGAATTCTTCCACGGCAAAGGCATACCCCAGCGCGCCGGTGGGGCTGGAGCCGCCATACGGTACATAGTACGGCTGCAGGCCATCGACCAGTGCCGACTCGAAGGTTTCCTTGAGCATGCGATCGCGCTCTTCCCTGGATGAAACCAGCACGACGCGGGCTCCGAACAACTCGTCCAGGAGGAAGTTGCCCGTCGGCGCATCGGGGCGCTCGCCGTTGAGCACCAGAATGCAGTCCAGGCCAAATTTCGCGGCAGCGGCAGCCGTCTGCCTGCAATGGGTCGATTGAAGGGCCCCCCCCGCGGTCAGGGGCCTGGCGCCGGTTTCAAGCGCCTCCGCCACCAGAAACTCCAGCTTGCGGGTCTTGTTGCCGCCCAGCGCCAGCCCCGTCTGGTCGTCGCGCTTCATGTACAGGTTAGGCCCGCCCAGAAAAGCCGAGAGCCGCGGCAACGGTTCAATGCGTGTAGGCAGATGGGCAAAACGGAGTCTGGGTATTTCTTTCATGACAGCTTCCTCCAGAGTATTCTACACCCGTGCGGTGTACAGGTCATCCTTGAACAGCAACTCAAAGGCGACGCCCTGGTCCACGCGGGCGTTGATGCTGGCCTGTAGTTGCCCCTCGCCAATCAGGTAGATGAAATTGAGCCCCATCCTGCCATCGCTGCGGGGATCAAAGCCCGCGGGCAGGCCAACCCCATCATCGGCTACACCGAGCCTGATGGTTCCATCCGGTGCGCAACTCAGGTCTACCCTGATGGTTCCGGCTCGTCCCGCGGGAAAGGCATGCTTTACCGAGTTTGAGATGATCTCGCTCAGTACCAGCCCGCATGGAATGGCCGTGTCGATCAGGACAAAGACCTCATCCATCCTGGTCTCGATCTTGATGCGGTCCTGTGCGCCAAGCCTGTTCATCAGGAGTAGCTTCAGGAGATCGTTTATGTATTCCGTGAGGCTGATGCGCGACAGGTCCCTGGAATCGTACAGCTTCTGATGCACCAAGGACATTGCCTGGATGCGGCTTTGGGCTTCCTTGAAGGCTGCCTTAAGGTTTTCTTCACCCTGGTAGTCAGCCTGCAGAGAAAGCATTGCCACGATGACGTTCATGTTGTTGCGCGTGCGGTGATAAAGCTCCCGCAGGAGTACTTCCTTTTCAGCCAGAGAAGTCTTGATCTGATTCGCCGCCCGTTGCTGCTCGGTGATGTCGTTAATGACGGCGATGATGGCGGGCCCTTCAGGCAACGTTATCACCGCGGCGGCCATATGGATGGGAAACTCAGTACCATCGCGGCGCAAGGCCACAGCGTCAAGTTCAGCAGGAGTCGGCAGGCCCTGCATACGCCTTCGTATCCGTTCTCTGTGGTCTTCCCGGTAGTCAGGTGCAAACAGCGTCTGAACTTCAATCGTCTCCAATCGCACATCCTTGTCCAATCCAAACATCTCAAGGAATTTTGGATTGACATACCGGAGCGTGGCTCCATGAAGTATACATAAAGCCAGAGGAGACTGTTCCGTAAAGGTACGGAATCTCTCCTCGCTATCCACCAACCGTTGCTTTTCCACGCTGAGCGTTTCTACCAGATGGCAGACCGCATCACCCAACTCGCTGATCAGGTTCTGGTATTGCCTGTTTTCCTCAAATTCATATTCCTGTTTGCCCCGTCCCTCCAGAATTGAGCGCAATGCGGGTGCAAGATTCATCATGGTCACAGGCAGCGCTTCGTCCTTGCCGTGGAAAACCGTGGAAAATTCCTTGATCAGGCCTGAAACGCTCTCATGCTCACGTTGCAGGGCCATGAAATCCCTCTTTATCCTTCGGATCGGCAAGCTGAAAAACCAGAAAGCACAGAGCATCGCAGTAGTTGTAACGTAGAGGATCAACCCTCTCTGGGTTATATCCATCGTTATGACAAGTTTTGACATGGGTATGGATGGGATGGCATCCTCCACAGATGCGTAGAGACGGCCCGAGCGAATGGATAAAGGAAGTCTCCTGTAGATATTGCCGATTTTGCCAGGATCCTCGGAAAACCAGATTATGCCATCGGTCATCACGGAAAGCTGCGCATAGCCGGACAGAGAAACAGGAAAAAAGTCTTCAGGCTCAATAGAAAGCACGATGAATTCAATGGAATTGCGCTTGATGAAATGTATACGCTGGATTCCGTCGATCAAGTCCGGATAAAAAATGATGGAGATGTTCCCGGGAGTAAGTTCGTGGATTTTGCCGTAAAAGCCCGAAGCATTGAGGCGCATGCCATTGAGGCTACGGTCCGGAGACCTGGTAATGGTTCCATTCGGAGCAATCGAAAGCTCATGGACGATGTGATCGCTAAAATGAGAATCCTTACCATCCGCAACCAACTCGATTTCAGCAAGCCTCTCAAGGAACAGGTTGCGCCACACCGCCAAGGCCGATTTCCTGTCTATGCCGCTCATGAGCATGAAGAGCATTACAAAGACGAGCGTCGCCGCAAGAAAGATCGTCGAGATCCACTTGAGGCTGGTACCTATCCTGGCATGCAAGGTGCGGATGCTCTTCTCAGTCATGAACACGATCCTTGATCACTTCTACTGAACGAAGCTCCCCGTTGGCGGTCTGGAGAATTATGGTCTCACGGCGGGTGCTGTCGCCGGACGCATCCATCGAGATGAGTCCGTACGCCGTTTCATAGGTGCGTGGCTCTTCAAACCAGGCTTTGAGCCTCTCACGGGAAGGGCCGACTGCCTCAATGGCATCAAAGATCAGGTGCATAATAGAGATAAGGTACATCGAACCATTCGTCGCCGTCATGCCGTACTGGTTTTCAAATCCGGATATTTCAATCTTCAGCTCTTCATTGAGGTCCTGCAAGCCAAGTGAAAAGAAGAGTACGCCGTCTAGCATGGGGCCGGAATAGAGCGACAGGATCTCGGTCGACCCCCACGAGGCGGAGCCAATCAACAACGCTTGATCACGTGAGCGGACTAGAGTTATGACCTGTATCAGTGCCGAAGCAGGCAGGATACAGAACAGGCTATCAGGCTTATACTCCGCTATCGCATGGGAGAGCAGGTTCTCGGATGTGTACATAACCTGATGGATGTTTCCTGTAAACCGGGATGTGAGCATGTGTACGTACGGATCGACATAGGCCGCATTGTTCGGGGCCGTTACCAGCAGGAGTCGCTTTGAGCCTCGTGCCTCAAAGCTCGTTGCCACCGCCCTGGCCTGTGCGTCATTATTGGGGCAAAGCCTGAAAAATGAATCTTTTCTTCCGCTCAGCACTGCGGAAGATGAAGTTATGCCAAACGTCGGGATTCCAGACCTCATGGACTCTTCAGCAAGCCAGAGGCCGTCCTTGCTCAGGACGCCACCGATAATTACGGAGACGCCAAGTTGGTCGAGGCGCTCGTAAGCGGCTCGAACCGCCTCCTTGGTGGAGGGTGGGTTCTCGATGATGAATTCCAGAGATCTGTGCCCGAATCTGGAGTGAGCATGCTGATAGTAGCGGGTAAACAGGTTTTCCTCGTTGCCCAGTGAAGTATCGATAGGCAGTATGAAACCGATGCGGACAGGTTCAGAGAAGAACCGGATTGCAACTATTCCAGCCAGTATCATGATACATGCAACTATCGCAAAAACCCACAGGGCTCGTTGCTTTGGAGCGGTAGACATTTTCTTGTATGATCCTTGAACCAAGCATAATGTGGAATTGATAACAGTATCGATCAACTTGGCTGAACATACTGTATAGTATAAGTCTGTTATAAAATCAAACAGCTCGCCGGAATGCGGGGCTCATCATAGCGAAGGATTTTAGCAGGGATTGGTTCATGGGGTGATCCTCATTTGAGTATACGATTGAAGCTGGATTTGCAACTTTTTAATTTTTCATGGTATTTATCTGCGAGCATTCTGTGTCCCTTGTTCATCTGATCCAGCCATACCCGTTCAGACATACTACACCTCATCAAGGACACGTTGCCCATTCAATGGCTTTAGATCATCTTTGATGACCAGATAAACCTTTTGTCCGAGCTGCTTTGAATATTCCTGTTCGAGATCGATCAAACCAAAAAGCGTTAAGGATGAATCGTTGTCCAGATCAATAAGTATATCCAGATCGCTGTCGGGTCGGTCTTCTCCGCGAGCTACCGACCCGACGGATACCCATACGGGAGAGCCGGGCTTTTTCAGTTTCAAAAAACTGTCGTACCTTCTGGTAGCGCCCCTGTTCGTTTATCACTCCGTTCCTCCCCTCAGTCTTCCCATCCGTTCCTGCCAGCGTGTCAGGAAGACATCTTGCTGTTCCATAGGCAGGAAGGAGGCCCGGCACAGGGCTTCTACCTCCGGCCAGGCTCCATGCAGGCGCATTGTCAGGTTTTCAAATACTTTAGGCGCCACCCCCATCTTACCGGCCAAGGACAGCCAATCCCCGTTGGTCAATCGCGATTTCTTGCCGTTCAGGGTCAGGGCAGTTTCATCCTGGTCTTCCGGAATGACCAGCGCGGTGGATACCAGATCGTAGGCCGGGGTAAGCTGCCACTGGTCTGCCCCAGGACAGTACAGTGAAAAATTCTTCAGGTGCAGATCCGCATTGCCCATCAGCCAGGCCAGCAGGTTCAGTTCCAGAAAACGTACAGCATCCAGTCCGGGCTGCCGGGAATGGGTCAGCATCCTGGCGGGTGCTTCCAGGCTGCCTTTGTACTTGTCCGCCGCAGGACGCTGGCTTAATTGACAAAAATCTTCCTGCGGTACTTTGCTCCCGTCAGCGGGGCGGTCGAAGCGCCGGGAAAGATACACCCTGGTTTCATCAGCGAGGAGCGCCAGTCCGTGGGGTGCCGTGGGGTAACCCAGTCTGGCAGACAGTTCCATGCAGAACGCCTCGTTCTCCGGCAAGTGCGGGTATTCCGCCACAGGGGGTTTCAGGATGTAACGACCGCCAAGGGCCCGTAGCGTCAACCTGCGATTTTCTTCCGGGTTGCGATCCACCGACAACTTCTTCTGGACTCCTGGCACCGCTCCGGAAGCCCGCAAGAGGCTCAGTCCGGCTTCAGTCAAAACATGCATGACCAGGTCTATGGCAGGAGCGGTCGTGGATTCAAAAAGCGCCTTGGCGCATCGCTTGTGGTAGGCCGAGGGAAAGTCTGAATCCAGCGGGGCAAAACAAACCAGGCATTTATTCATGTGCATCATCCCCGCCCTCAACCGGCCCCACCCCGACTGCGCCGATGGTATCTCGGCAGAAGGCCGCCAGCAAACCGAACCGGTCCCGGGGATCAAGCTTCCAGCTGCGGACTCCCAACTCCAGAAGCCAGCCTTCCGGAATCAAGCCGTCAAAAAAAGCGAACAGGGTTCGTGATTCCCAGGGCTCCCTTCGGAGCGGCAGAGTCAGGCTGACCGGGTTACACCCTTCATCCACCCACGTCGAGTCATAGGTAAAGCGATAACCTTCATCGGTTTCTTCAAGCTGCCCCGCTGGCCTGTCCTGGTAGTACACCCACAGTTTACGCATCCGGTGCATCAATCCTGACCGGACCTGTCCTGTAGCCGAAAAGCTGCAGGACCTGATCGACCTTGTCGAGCCTGAGAGTGGATTTACCTTGCTCCAGATCCCGTACGAAACGAAGCCCTACGCCTGCGGTCAGGGCCAGTTTGGCTTGAGTCATGCCGGTTCGCTTGCGCTCCTGTTTGACCAAAGCCGACAAGGGACTTATTGCATCCTTCATATATCAACAGTATACCTGAACAGGTATACTGGCAAGATATTTCGTATAAATACCACCGAAAGGGTATATTTGATGTGGATTCTTTCAATATATACCCTTTCGAATATAATTATGTTGCGACGCAGCCACACTGATCAACTACCTTCAACTCGCCCGTTTAACCCCCGGCTGCTGCTTGCATCTATTTGTATTTGGAGGTATTTTTAAGTAGTCATAATGACTATTCAGGAGCAACAATGGCAGATATAAGCGTTTCAGTCCATGAGCTCAAGGCTCGATTGTCGGAATACCTTGGCAAGAGCATGCATGGCCAGGCGCGCATCATCATCAGGCGACGCGATCGGCCTATCGCCATGATAGTACCCCTGTCGGAGGCAGAGGGCAGCCGCAAGTGCGGTCTTGCCGGCGTGGACTGGAGCCTGTTCAGCGACTTTTCCACGATCCTTGACGACGTTCATGCTCTACGGCAGTCCGAGACATACCGTGAAGTATCTCTTTGATACTGATGTCATTTCTGCCTTGATGAAGGCCAACGTTACCCAAAATCTCTTGGAGAGGCTCAAGGCTGCTTCGGGAGACGCCCAAGCCATTTCCTCCATCACCGTGTTCGAAGTGTACTATGGGGCGCATAAGAGTGCCGATCCGAAACGCTTTATAAAGCTGTTCGAGACAAAGGTGCTGCCCGTGGTGGAAATTATATCCTTCGACGACAATGCGGCCCGAATCGCCGGCAAGCTCCGCGCGGAACGCGAGCACTCCTGCAAGCCCATCGCTCCCGGAGATCTGCAAATCGCGGCGGTCGCCCTCGCTTCAGGTAGCATTCTCATCACCGGCAACACCAGGCACTTCCTTGACATCCCCGGACTGGATGTCGAAAACTGGCTGGAGTGACCTGCACTGAGTGCTTAACCTCAACCAATGTGAATAATTTTCCCCTCGGCCAGCTTTTTCTTCAAGCTCGGCCTCAACTGCTCTACCAGGCGGTCCACCTCGGCGGTGGTGCGGATTTCCTGCGGTTTTATCAGGTCTGCAGCCCGCAGGGACTCTACCAGGGCGGTTGGCTTTCGGACTTTTTCCGGAATGTACGTATCCTTCTTTTCACCTGGTGATTCCGCAGCAAAGCCTGTCCCGTCAGCCCGTGTGTTGTTTTTCCCGGCCTCAAGCTTTTTCGACCCTGCCGCCGCATTCGCTTCCCGGAAATCCTGCAGGGTTTTGATTGCATAATCGTAGGCAACACTGACCTGCGTGGTTCGCAAAAGTTCAATGAGTACATCGAACCTTGTTTCCAACCCGCAAGCGCCCGTGCGCGGCCCTGCGTAGC
>CAXZAJ010000044.1:0-16807 GCA_964293355.1 uncultured bacterium | reverse complement strand
GATGGCGTTGGAGAGCGGAGGCGGGAACAGGTTGGTCGTTATCCACTGGCCAGGCGATGCGGCGGCCCGGAGCTCATCCGTCTGAGCCTTGGCGAAGCGAGCAGCGGAGTCGGAACTGAAACGGTCATAGTCGAGTACCAGCGCCGGGTTGAGCACCGTCGAGGGCTGCAGCGAGGCGACTGGTATCTGGTCAAAACTTGCATAGGTCGTGTTCCAGAACACCGCGCCCCAGGCTGCGTTGAGCGTGCCGATATCGCCGTAACGCTGAGCAAGCCAACGGTGCCAGGCGGCGCGGCAATGCCCGCACATACATCGGTCTGAACCCTCGTGGCCTATCTCGTTGTCTACCTGAAAGCCGGAAACGCGTTCGTCACCGCCATAGTGACCTGCCACCGCGCGGACAACCCTTGCCGTTGCTTCGATATATTCAGGGGCGTTGTAGCAGAGGTTGCGTCGCGAGCCAAACGAATGCGGTGCGCCGGTTGGCAACACCCGAAATACGGGCCGGTCGATGAGCCAGTGCGGAGGCGTTGCGGTCGGTGTACCCAGAATGACCTTGAGGCCGGCATCGGCCAGCACGGCAACAGCCCTGTCGAACAGGGAGAAGTCAAAACGCCCAGGTTCAGGTTCGACTATGGTCCATGCGAATTCCATGATCCTGACGCTGGTAAAGCCGTATCCCGCGATACGACGTGCATCACTCCGCCATCGAGCCTCATCCCACTGTTCGGGATACCAGTCTACACCGAATTCCAAGTTTGAATTGTTCATGTTTTCTCAACCTGCCTCAACGGGTTTCGGTGGTGCCATGGCCTTCCGGAGACAGGTCTCAAGATAGAACCGTGAAGCTCCATCATTGGGCACCGTTTCCAGGGCTCGCTTGAAGTAAAAAACTCCCTGGGAGTAATCCTTCTGGTAGTATGCGAGCATGCCCTGCTCGAAGAAGGTATTGGACTTCATCTTGCGCTCGAACAGTTCGTCCGGAAGCCCGTCGAAAATCTCGAATACGGAAACAGGGGCGTCCTTGCCCTTGACACGCACCTTGCCGATGAAACGGTATTTATACTTGCCCGGGTCCTCGAGTTGCATGAACGTGCGCTCGCTTATGACCAGCGGGATGTTGAAGGCTTTGGCTATGCTCTGCAGTCGCGACGAGAGGTTGACCGCGTCTGATATCACGGTACCTTCCATCCGGTCGGCCACCCCCACGACGCCGAGCATGAGCTGGCCGGTATGGATGCCGATACCCATGGAAATGGGGCGATAGTTGACCTTGGCCCGGTGGCCGTTGTATTCGACCATCTTCTTCTGCATTTCCACGGCGCTCTCGACGGCCTGGTCTGCTCCGCCGTGATCCGCAAAAAGGGCCATGATGCCGTCGCCCATGTACTTGTCCACGAAACCGCCGTGGCCTGTGATGACGGGCACCACGCGCGCGAGGTACGAGTTTATGAACGCAAAACTCTCCTCGGGGGTAAGCCGCTCCGACATTTCAGTGAAAGCCCGTATGTCGGAGAAAAATATGGTCATGTCCTTTTTGACATGGTCACCGAGCTTCAGGTCAAAGAAATCCGCCTTCTGCAGATGGTCCAGGAATTCGGTGGGGATGAAGCGCTTGATAGAGGCGCCTATCATCGCAACATACGTGTCGAGGGCGGTATCCTCCGGTGCTGGCCTGGCAAGCTCGAGCATCACGGCCAGGAGCACGACGACCCCCATCAGTCCCTCGGCAGCGGCTACGGCAGGCGTAGTAAAGGCATCGACGGAATCGATGAATTCGATGCCGAAGAACTTTGCTACGCCAAGCGCACCGGCTGCCGCCAGAATGATCCCCCAGGGTACCGAGCCGCCGAGCAATCTCGCGGCGCCTGGCGCTTTCCGCGCCGCGACGGCGAAAAATGGTGTTGATGCCAGCGCATGGAGAGCCAGAAGCACGAGGGAGGCGGTCTCCATAAGGGCCATGTATGCCGGGTCGATCAAGAAGCCGGCAATCGCCGTGAGCACAAGCAGTCCAGCGAGGATGAAGGTCAACACCCGCCAGGCCTTGTGGAGCAACCTGTCGCAGGCGAGGTCGATGACGAAGGCCAATGCCACCCGCGAGGCGGCCACCAGCGCGGTCGTCAGGGGAAAATCCGGGATTCCTGCAAGGACAGCGATGAACGGAGCACTCCGGGCCAAGGCCGACAATCCAAAAAAGAGGGCGGCGGCACGATAGACGGGCACGTTTTTGCGGTACGCTATCAAGGCGATGGAAAAGGCAAAGAGAGCAACCCAAAACCCGAGCAAACCGAGTTGTGTGGTTGAAAAAATTCCGTCGATGAATTCGACTGTACTTTTAGCCATCATGGATCCATAGTAACCTTTCCGCGTTTAATTTTCCATCTCAAAATATGTCCCGGCTCATTGAAAATCAGGGTTTGGATTGCCAACGCCCAGAAACCGTGTTTTAATTTCTAAGCGAATGCTTTCAAATTGTAAAATTTTCAGCATTCCGGTGGTACTTCGCAGTTTGAATGATTGCTTTTTTAAAACCGCTCAGATACACTGGCGCGGTATTAGTATCGATATGTTTATATCGATGTTTATAGGGGGGAATGGTATGGCGGTTGCTCAGATAGAGTTCACCAAAGAGCTCGAGGGCTTCATACGCGAGTGGAAAGACAAGCCAGGCAGCTTGATCATGATTCTTCACCGCGTACAGCAGGAGTTCAGCTTCATTCCGCGGGAAGCCGCGGAGCGGCTGTCCAGGGACTTGAACATGCCACTGGCGAAGATCTACGGCGTGGTCACGTTCTATCACTACTTCAAGACGACGAAACCCGGCAAGCACAGACTGGCCGTATGCCTGGGCACCGCCTGCTACCTCAAAGGCGGACAGTCGCTGCTCGAGGAAGCGGAAAGCATCCTTGGCATCAAGGGACTCGAAGTAACCGAAGACGGACTCTTCTCCATCGATGCGGTTCGCTGCGTCGGTTGCTGCGGCCTTGCTCCGGTCCTCATGGTCGGCGACGAGGTATTCGGCAAGCTGACCAAGGAGCAGGTCCCCGAGACCATCGCGAAGTACAGGAACCTCGGCTGAGGCTGAACCGATGCACTTCGCCGTCAGCGACTTCCTGCTCGACCTGATACAGAATTCGGTAGAGGCCGAAGCCGGGACCATAACGGTTGAAGTGACGGAAGACCGGGGCCGCCTCGAGGCTGCCGTCGCGGATGACGGCAAGGGAATGGACGAACAGGAGCTCGAGCGGGCAAAGGATCCGTTCTACACGGACGGACGAAAGCACGCCGGAAGGAAGGTAGGCCTGGGCATACCGTTCCTCCTGCAATCGCTGGAACTGGCTGGGGGCTCCAGCAGGTTCGAGTCTCGCAAGGGCGAGGGCACGACGCTTTCGTTCAGCTTCCCGGCGGATGGACTCGATACACCGCCCTTGGGTGATCTGCCCGGATTGATCCTCTCGGCCATGTGCTTCGATGGCGATTATGAGCTTATCGTTCGGCGGCGGGCCCTGCTCCGCAACGTCGAGTACGAGATCAGGCGGTCCGAATTAATCGAGACCGTTGGACCATTGACCGACGCGGGTGCGCTGGTAGCGGTCCGGGAATTCCTGGCTTCGCAAGAAGCCTCGTGAAGAAAGGAACCAGTATGGCGAAAATGACCCTTGCGCAGCTCCGGACACTCCGTGAGGAGAAAAAGGGCGAAATGATAAAGCGCGATGTTGAAGGCAAGAATATTCAGATCATCGTCGGCATGGGCACCTGCGGAATAGCCGCCGGCGCAAAGCAGTCCTTCGACGAGATCGTGAAGGCCGTTGACGAGAACAACCTGAACGCCGACGTGATCATCAGGCAGACCGGTTGCATGGGGCTCTGCCACGTCGAGCCGACGGTGGAGATCGTCATGCCCGGCATGCCCGCGACGATCTACGGCAAGGTAGATGCCAAGGTTGCGCGCGAACTCGTCGTCAAGCACGTCGTCGGAAAGACGCTCGTCGAGAACCATATCTACGACCGACCCGCGGTCGATATCGTCAAGAAATAGAGCGGAGGCCGAAATCATGGCATACAAGCACTTCATACTGGTCTGCGGCGGCACCGGTTGCGAATCAAGCCGCGCGGACGAGATCTACAGAGAACTCATCGCGAGCGCCGAGGCCCTCGGCGTCAAGAACGACGTCCAGGTAGTCAAGACCGGATGCTTCGGATTCTGCGAAAAGGGCCCGATCGTCAAGGTCCTGCCCTCGGAGTCGTTCTACGTCGAGGTCAAGCCCGCCGACGCCAAGGAAATTATCGCGGAGCAGATCATCAAGGGCCGCGAGGTAACGCGCCTGCTCTACAAGGACGAACGGCAGAAGGACCGCATCAAGGTAGAAGACATCCAGTTCTACCAGAAGCAGTACCGCATCGTCCTCCGCAACTGCGGCATCATCAATCCGGAAAACATCGACGAGTACATAGCGCGTGACGGCTACGCCGGGCTCGAGAAGGTCCTCACCTCAATGTCACCGGATGACGTCATAGCCGAACTCAAGGCCTCGGGACTCCGGGGTCGCGGTGGCGCAGGCTTCCCCACCTGGCGCAAATGGGATTTCTCCAAGGCGGTAGCCGCTGACCAGAAATACGTTGTCTGCAACGCCGACGAGGGCGATCCTGGCGCATACATGGACCGTTCCACGATTGAAGGCGACCCTCACTCCATCATCGAAGCGATGACCGTCTGCGGTTATACCGTTGGATCGACCAAGGGTTTCGTATACATCCGCGCCGAATACCCGCTGGCCATAGAGCGGCTCAAGATAGCCATCCGGCAGGCCAAGGAATACGGCCTCCTCGGTGACGACATCCTGGGCACCGGCTTCTCCTTCGACATCGAGATCCGCCTCGGCGCGGGCGCCTTCGTCTGCGGCGAAAAAACAGCTCTCCTCCAGTCTATAGAAGGCAACCGCGGCATGCCGATCCCGCGACCGCCCTTCCCCGCCGTAAAGGGACTCTGGGGCAAGCCCACGATCATCAACAACGTGGAAACCTGGGCCAACATCCCCGTCATCCTGACAAAGGGAGCCGCCTGGTTTGCCAAGATCGGCACCGAGACGAGCAAAGGCACCAAGGTGTTCGCGCTGACCGGCAAGATCAACAACTCCGGCCTCGTCGAAGTACCGATGGGAACGACCCTCAGGGAAATCATCTTCGATATCGGCGGCGGCATCAGGGGCGGCAAGAAGTTCAAGGGAGCCCAGACGGGCGGCCCGTCCGGCGGCATCATCACCGAGGAATTCCTCGACCTGCCCATAGACTATGAGAGCCTGACATCGCTCGGTTCGATGATGGGTTCGGGCGGACTGATCGTCATGGATGAGGACGACTGCGTCGTCGACGTTTCCAGGTTCTACATGGAATTCTGCGTTGACGAATCCTGCGGCAAGTGCTCGCCCTGCCGCATCGGCACCAACCAGATGCACGCCTTGCTGGTGAAGATCACCAAGGGCCTGGGCACCATGGAAGACCTCGACAAACTCGAGAAGATCGGCCTGGCGATGAAGAAGGGAGCCCTCTGCGGTCTCGGCCAGACGGCCCCCAATCCAACGCTGTCGACGATACGCCGCTTCAAGAACGAGTACGTAGACCATATCACCAACAGGAAGTGCACCGCGGGCAAATGCAAGGACCTGGTCGTATTCAGCATCGACAAGGCAAAGTGCATAGGCTGCGGCCTCTGCGCCCGGAAGTGCCCGGTCAACTGCATACCCGGCGACAAGACGCAGAAATACGCCATAGACGCGTCCAAGTGCATCAAGTGCGGCGAATGCTTCAAGGCCTGCAAGTTCAGCGCCGTTCTTAAAAAGTAAGGAGTAGGCCCCATGGTCAACGCCAAGATAAACGGAATACCCGTTCAGGTAGCCGAAGGAACCTCTATCCTCGACGCCGCCAAGAAAGTCAACGTCCGCATCCCCACGCTCTGCTACAATGACGACCTGCCTCCGTGGGCAGCCTGCGGCATATGCATCGTCAAGGTGGAGAAAAGCCCCAAGATGCTCCGTGCATGCTGCACGCCGCTCGAAGAGGGCATGAGCGTCATCACGCACGATCCGGAAATTGTCCAGGTACGCAAGACGGTCATCGAACTGATACTGTCCACCCACCCGGATGACTGCCTCCAGTGCCCGCGAAACCAGTCCTGCGAGCTCCAGACCCTGGCCCAGGAATTCGGCATCCGCGAGCAACCTTTCGAGAAGCGCCTCCGCGACCTGCCGATAGACACCTCCACCGGCTCCCTGATACTCAACCCCGACAAGTGCATCCGCTGCGGACGCTGCGTACTCGTGTGCCAGCAGATGCAGAACGTCTGGGCCATCGAGTTCCTGGGCCGCGGAGAAAGCACGCGCATCGCCCCGGCGGCCGACGTCAAACTCGTCGATGGCCCGTGCATCAAGTGCGGCCAGTGCTCCGCTCACTGCCCGGTAGGCGCGATCTACGAGCACGACCAGACCCAGCAGGTGTGGGACGCCCTGATGAAGGGCGGCGACGATGCCAAGACCTGCGTAGTGCAGATCGCCCCGGCAGTCCGCGTTGCCCTCGGCGAGGAATTCGGGCTGCCACCCGGCACCGTCCTGACCAAGAAGATCTACACGGCCCTGCGCCGCCTTGGCTTCGACGTGGTCTTCGACACCAACTTCTCCGCTGACCTTACGATTCTTGAAGAAGGCACCGAGTTCGTGAAGCGCTTCACTGACTTCGCCGCAGGCAAGAACAAGGAGCAGATGCCACTGATCACCTCGTGCTGCCCCGCCTGGGTGGACTACATGGAGAAGTACTACGCGGACATGATCCCCAACTTCTCCACCGCCAAGAGCCCGATGCAGATGATGGGCGCCATGATAAAGACCTTCTGGGCAGAGAAAGCCAAGGTAGAGCCCAAGAAGATTTACTCTGTCGCCATCATGCCGTGCACCGCCAAGAAATGGGAAAGCGGCCGCAACAAGGACATGTATTCCTCAGGCGAGCGCGACGTCGACGTGGTGCTGACCACCCGCGAACTGGCCCGCATGATAAAGCAGGCCGGCATCGATCTGGTCAACCTGCCCGACGAGGAAGCCGACAGCCCGATGGGCCCGTACACCGGCGCTGGCACCATCTTCGGCGCTACCGGCGGCGTGATGGAAGCCGCGCTCCGCTCGGCCTACTACCTCGTCACCAAAGAAGACCTCAAGGATGTCAACTTTACCGGCGTCCGCGGCCTTTCAGGCATCAAAGAAGCGCGCATCCACATCAAGGGCATAGAAGTCCGCGTCGCCGTAGCTCACCAGATGGGCAACATTGCCGCGGTTCTTGAAGAGGTCCGCAAGGCCAAAGCCGAGGGCAAGGATGTACCCTGGCACTTCATCGAGGTGATGGCCTGCCGCGGCGGTTGCATCGGCGGTGGCGGACAGCCCTATGGCGCTACCGACACGGTCCGACAGCAACGCATGGCCGGCATCTATTCCGACGACGAGAAGAGCACCTACCGCTGCTCTCACCACAATCCCTTCATCACCTCTGTGTACAAGGAATTCCTTGGCGAGCCCAATGGTCACAAGGCGCACAAACTCCTGCATACGCACTATGAGAAGCTGGAACTCTATCACAAATAGCACCCGGTACTAGTATGCAAGGCGCTCCCGCGAAGGGACCGCCTTTTTTAATGCTGAATTTGCCAATACATTAGCTATTTACTATACTATCTACATCGCTTTCAGGGGGGGGCGTATGCCGAAAAACATGGGATTGATAGACAAGCTCGTACGCATCGCGGCCGCAATCATCGTTGCGGTCTTGTTCTTCACGGGCCAGATCAGCGGCACGGCCGCAATCGTGCTCGGAATCCTTGCCGTGGTCTTTATTGTAACCAGCCTAATCGGCACCTGCCCGCTCTACCTGCCTTTCAAGATCGATACCCGCAAAAAGAAATAGTCCTGGCTTTTTGCCAACGCGGCCAAGCGTCCTCCAGCAAGGGGACGCTTTTTGCTTTTTTTGCCTTTATGTTAATAATTCAATACATTTAGTCTGTACCGAGGAGGCGCATATGGTAAAGAATATGGGTCTTACGGACAGGCTTGTCAGGATAGCGGTTGCCATCCTTATCGGAGCTCTCTACGTCACGGGCCAGATCTGGGGAAAAGCGGCGATTGTGCTGGGCGTCATCGCCGTGATACTGGTCGTAACGAGCATACTGGGAACCTGTCTGATGTACATCCCGTTCAAGCTGGATTCCCGCGAGAAGCGGCCTGACCAGAACAAGGTTTAGCGGCTCAGATTCGCCTGAACCTGAGCGCGCTCCAGTCGTCATCTATGGCGACGTTGCGGTTGGGCTGGATGCCGAGCGGCTCCAGTAGCTTCCAGACGATATCCCTGTTCAGGTCGCTTGAAAACTTCTTTGAGGCCTGCTTGGGAAACGCGTACCAGAGGACACAACCCTCTGCGGCGGCCTCGAGGGCAACTGACGAGACGCGTGCCAGATCCTCGGCCGTGGCCGCGAAGGCCAGCACGAAGCCATACCGGATACCGGAAGCGGCCTTCCGGTGCAGGCCGTCAGCCAGAGCCAGGGATTCAAGTTCTACGGTGAATGACTCGGGAGCGTCGACGATGAGTACCGGATTCTGCCCCTTGTAATTGAGCTTCTTCCAAAGATCGTTCATCGTCGACTCCGCTTGGCTCATTGTTTGGCAGGTCCGATGGTAATGACGATCTGGCCGTCCAGGTCTGTCTTCTTGAGCGGCTTGAGCATGCCAAGAACGACGTTTTCTATCGTTTCCTTGACGAAGGGGTTGAGCGGCACCTCGATGCCGCCCGTGGTTACGATCAGCGTCCTGTCTTCCATGGTGTCTCCTGTGAGGTAGCGTTCCGCGAATGACTCCGAATCTTCGGGGTCGAAAACGACCAGACCGGCGGCTCGTGCACGCGCGGCGAGGCCAGAGTGTCCTGTGATCAGCACATCAAAATCAGCGAGTGGCTGCTTCAAGCCGGTTTCGTCCTCGGCGGCACCGCCCACGAGCACCCTGACAGCGCCTTCCACTATGCGGCCTTCTATGAGGATGACGCGCGCCGCGGGAAACTGCGACGCAGCCCAGGCCCTGTCCCAGACCGGCGGCGTCCTGGTCATCCGAAGCGTTTCCGTCTCGGATACGAGGGCCGCGCCGGCGCCGGCTTCAAAAAAACGCGATGAATCCTTGCCAGGCAGGTTGAAGGTACCACCATGCCGCACGCACTTGAGCGCACCGCACGGTATGGAATGCGCGGTGAGGTACCGGGCAAGGGTTTCTACAAATCCGGTTTTACCGGTATTGGACCATCCTATGAAACAGGCAAACCGTGTGCTCACCGTCATATTCTAATCCAGCCTTGTCGATAACGGCAAGTCAATTTTGACCATCCTTGTCATCAATCCGAAGCCCCAGCCGCCTTCCCGGATTTCCGGCTCCGCGATCTTCACGAGGTCGTAGCGTCGCAGGTCGAAGAAGCCGGCCCGGCGGGCGGCATCGTCATCTTTCTTTGCCGAGAACGGAAAGCGGCCGCCAGCGCCGCAGAGCAGGAAGCGAACGCGGCCGCCCTTGTTGAGCATCGGAACGGAGACCACGCGGTACGCTGCTTCCGGCACCAGGGCAGGTTCTGGCAGATCAGCCTGCGGCCCATCGGCCTGGAACGAAGCCGCAACCATCTCGGGCCTGGGGCCAGCCCCGGACGATGCGACCGGAGGCTCGACGAGGTACCAGGACATCTTGATGAGGTCGCGGTCCAGTCCTGCTGATTCGGCAAGCCGGCGGACTCCGGGGGGCACATCCCAGGCGGACTCGTCGTGGCAGGTGTGGTTTGGTCCTGTGGCCAGCGCCGGACAAGCGCCGCCCCAGGTGCAGGGTGCCCTCACACGCCAGCCGGCTGTGACCAGCATGTCGCGCAGGGCAAGCGCGTCGCGGCTCGCGGCGAGCGTCGCCGGGTCGATGACCAGGACGGCGCCTCCGGGCGCGAGTACCGTGGCGGTGCGCTGCACGACGGCCAGCCGTCGCTCTATCCTGTCGTCCCCCGTACCGATTTCATTGAGGCAATGGCCGAATACGACCAGATTAAAACGGCCCTCGGGAACTGCATCCGGAGACTCCAGATCGGCAACTTTGACGGAAACCGGACATGGAATTCCGGAAGCATCCACCGTGCCCTTGGTGCCGGTTCCATTCGTCAATGCCGTCAGCGAGGCGCGGGCCAATTCCAGCGCTTTTGCCGAGGCATCCACGAGGGCAAACGAACGGGCACCGCGTTCAGCGAGGGCGAGCGACATCGAACCCGGGCCGGCCCCCATATCGAGCACCGAACGCGGGCGCAGGCCGGTCAGGTCGCAGATGCGGAGCATCTGGGCGCGTGACACGTGTCGGTAATAGTCGTCGTATGCGGCCAGCAGGGACGGATCGTCCATATAGCCGGCACCAGCGAGCGAACGGTTGCCGGTCAGGCCGCGCTGCAGCGCGAGCAGGTTGCGCGTATCGGTTTTCTGGCCACCAGCCCCGGGTCGTTGCGGCATGTCAGCTTGCTTGCGGCACCTGCGGGTTCACGGGCGGCCCGTTGCCCAGCGGATCGTCATCCTTCATGCCAACGAGGAACAGCACCCGTGACAGCGCCTCGGTCAAGGCACGTGGGAGAGCCTTGCGGTCGATTGAAGAATCGGGATCGATGGAAGCTAGCTCCGACCCCATATCGGACATCACGGGTGGCATAGCACCAAAAACCTCGATCAGGGAATCTCCTGACGCGGTACGGGCGTTGTTCTCACTCAAGCCCTTTTTGCAGACAGAAAACGTTGGAGCGCCCAGCTTGTCCCGCGTCGCAGAAAAAGCGAACATGCGGCAGATGAGCGGCCTTGCCTCGTAGACGGTGCAGTGGTAGGCCCGGTCGTCGGCATACAACGGGCAGCCGCTCCGGCCGTCTTCACGCGCCCTGGCTTCAAGGCCCGAGGCGGCGAGTGCAAAAGCCCGGGCCTTGTCGGTACCGGCGATGAAGGTGGCAAGATAGGCAGCCTCAAGCGGCAGGATGTCGGGCACGAAACCCTCACAGCAAGATCCGCAACCGTGAGGACACGAAACACCGGAAGCCTCGACGAATCGGGCTACCGCGGCGTCCGCCCGCTGGTACAGGTACGCCAACGACTCCAGCCGTTCAGCCAGAAGCGATGGGGGAAGCAAACCGGGTATGTCCATCAGGATTTTTCCTTGCGCATGAGTCTGCTCCTGGCACTGGCATAAAACTTGAGTACTAACGCCGCAAGCGGCCGACGGGCAATTAGGCCGACCAGGAATCCGGCCATGTCGGCCAGCATGTCCACCAGTTCCGATGAACGACCATCCACGAACAGCTGTATCGCTTCAGTCAGGGCCGAGAACGCCAGCGCGAGGACGAGGGTGAACAGGAGTCGGCGGATTCCCGCCGGATTGAAGTCCAGCTGGATTGCGACCGCCAGCATCAGGAACAACGTGAAGTGGACTATCTTGTCCAGTCCGGGTATGCCGGGAGCGTCCGGCAACGACGAGCCGGGCAGTGAAACCGCAACCAGTATGAGCACGGTAACCAGTATGGTGGGAAGGGGAAGCCGGAAAATCATGGCCTACTTTGACGCGGAAACGGCGTCCGCGTCCAGACCCGTGGCAGTGCCGGGATCAGAACCGAGACCCGCGGCGGTAGCCCTGCCGGCCGCTTCCTTGACTGCCCTGGACGCGTCGCGATCCAGCCCCGAGCGCGACGCGATGTACGCGGGTTCTGCCTCGGCGACCGCGGAGAGCGAACCGAAGGCCTCCATGATGCGGCGCGCGCGCGTCGGCCCGACGCCCTTCACCGCTTCGAGCACGGGGAAGCCCACCGCCTTGCCGCGGAGCTTCTGGTTCATGCCGGTAGCGAAGCGGTGCGCCTCGTCCCGTATCGCCACGACCAGCCGTAAAGCCGCGGAATCCTTGGGCAGCACGACAGGCTCCTTGGCGCCATGGGGCCAGAGCTCCTCGTTTTCCTTGGCCAGGCCGACGACGGGCAGGTCGAGACCGAGCGCGTCCAGGATTTCCCACGCCGCGTTCACCTGCCCGCGGCCGCCGTCAATAAGCACAAGGTCTGGCGCTTCGGCTTCGTCGTTGGCTACGTGGGTGTAATGCCTAGCGGTAGCTTCCCGCATCGCACCGAAGTCGTCTATCGCACCTTCCAGGCTCTTTATCTTGTAGATGCGGTAGCCCTTCTTGTTGGCGGCTCCATTCCTGAACGACACCAGCGATGCGACCGTATGCTTGCCCGATAATTGCGCTATATCGAAACCTTCTATCAACTCGGGCAGCGACTCCAGCCCGAGCGCAGCCCGCAGCGCCTCCAGCGCTTCGACATCACCCGATTCGCGGCGGCGCTTGGCGAGGTCTTCGCGGGCATTGTGCTCGGCCATGGCGAGGGCGGCAACGTGACGGCGTTCGTCGGGCATGGCCAGCCGGAATTCTGCCTTCAGTTCCCGCCTGAGGAAATCCGCGGCCAGCTCCAGTCCCTCGGCGTCCTTGACGAACAGCTCGGGCGGCGGCAGCCGTTCCGGCCCGTAATACGCCGCGAGGAATTCAGCCGCGGCTTCAGCCTCGGAACCGAAACTGCGCTCGCGGAACAGGTCGCGGCCGACGAGCCTGCCGGAACGCGTCTGAAACACTACGAAGTCGACGAGGCTCCCGTCGAAGGCCCAGGCCACGTAATCCCGGTCGCCGTACGCGAAGTCGACCACGCCTGAATCCCCGCGGAACGACTCTATCGCCTGCACCGTGTCGCGAAGCGCGGCCGCCTTCTCGAAATGCAGGGCCTCCGACTCGGCCGCCATATCCGCCCGCAGCGCGTCGGCCAGTACGTTCGTGTCGCCTGCCAGTAGCGTCGCGACGCGCTCCACCTGCACCAGGTACTCGGCATGTGTAGTCTTGCCAGCGCAGGGCGCCGTGCAGCGGCCGATGTGGTAGTACATGCACGGCGTCTCGCGCTTCCGCATCGTCTTGCAGCGCCGCAGCGGAAAAAGCCTGCGCACCAGATCCAGGTAGCGGTCTATCACGTCGGCGCTCGGATACGGCCCGAAATACCGGCTTCCGTCGTCGATGATGCGCCTCGTCCTGAACACGCGCGGATATTCCTCGTTGGTAATCCTGATTGACGGATACGTTTTGCCGTCCTTCAGGTTGATGTTGTAGCGCGGCGCGTGCTGCTTTATCAGATTGTTTTCCAGAAGCAGCGCTTCGTATTCGGTTTCGGTCAGAATCCACTCAAGCGTCGCGGCCTTTGCGACGAGGTGTCGTGTCTTGATCTCACGTTTGCCTGAAAAGTACGACGCAAGCCTCGCCTTGAGCGATTTTGCCTTGCCGACGTAGATGACAACCCCGTCGGGGTCCTTCCAGAGGTAGACTCCCGGCGCTTCAGGGGCCTGTTTGGCACTATTCCGCAATCCGGCTACAGGCCGGGCTTTATTCTCGTCCATAATCTTCGATAATATGATAACGGGGTTTCAACAAAAAGTGGAGCCTCTCCGGCCTTTCAAGCCGATTCCCGAGGATCAAGGGACTTTCAAGCATGATTGCATGTGTACGCAGACGAATATTACATACTCTTTCCGGCAAGGCCACCGTAATCGCCGCTCTCGCGATCGCGGCCGTATTCCCGAACGGCGCCAGCGCTGAAGAGACGCTCGTCATAGATGCCTCAAGCACCTCGCCGAGTTCACCGCAGCAATGGGTATTCAAGGGAGCAGAAAGCGTACCGGGCTCTACCGGGCCTGAAATCACCATGCTCGCCAGCAGGGTCGCCACCAGCCAGGCCGGAGTCACGGTCGATCCCGACCTGTACCTGTCCTTCGACGGACAACAGCCAGCAGACGAGACTGGGCGGTGGACCGTGCAGGTCATCGGCACCCATGAACGCTCGTCCACGGCACGCTTCGGGGATGGTTCAGGCTCCTTCAGAGCCCCCGTAAGCAGGCTCCTGCTACAACCGGCCTCCACCGATGTCTTCACCCCCAACCTGCCCCTGAACGACCTGTCGCTGGAATTCTGGCTCAAGCCGACGAGAGCCGACTCCGGCGAGATCGTATTTCTGTGGAAAGCTAACCGCAAGGTTGGTTCCTCCAGCCAGTCGCAGCAGATTTCCTGCCTCGTGCTCAGGAACCGGATGGTCTTCAGCTTCCTCAACTTCTTCAGCGGCACCGCCGGAGTCCAGACGACCATCAGCCTGCAGGGCAGCTCGATACTCGTGCCAGCCGGCTGGTCCCATCATCTGGTACGGTTCGACGCGACGACCGGCCTCCTCGAATACCTGATGAACGGCAAGATCGAAGCGGTAACCTACGCAACCTCCACGGGCAAACAGTCCGGCACCGTGTACAATCCGGTGCCCGGCGGCTCGGGGCGTCTGGAACTTGCCCCGAACTACACCGGTCTCCTGGACGAATTCCGCATCGTCCAGGCCTTCATCGAGGAACCCGTGCTCAGGAAATTCCCCGCGGCGGGAGCCGAGGTAGTCTCCCCCATCTTCGACCTCGGTGCAACGAACTCCACCCTGCTGTCCATAGCGGCACAGGTCCGGACCCCCGGCGAGGCTGCCGTGCACTGGAGCTACCGGACCGGCGACTCTTCCGCGGGCTGGCGTGACGACAATCCGCCCTGGGTTCCCTTTACGCCCGGCGTCGACTTCGCGTCCCTTGGTCCATCGCCGAAAGGACGCTACATCCAGCTCAGGATGGAACTCTATCCGGACGCCGCCGGCGAACGATCGCCGGTCGTTTCAGCCCTTCGTCTGCGCTACGAACCTGACCAGGCTCCCAATCCGCCCGCCAGCCTCTTTCTGGCCCCCGGCAATGGCAGGATCGTAGCCACCTGGCCTCCCGTATCAGAAGCGGACATCGCAGGCTATGTGGTATACTACGGATTATCGTCGGGAGATTATTTCGGTACAGGCGCCCTCGAAGGCGATAGTCCCATTTTCGTTGAAGGCTCCAGAACAACGAGCCTTTCGCTGAACGGCCTCAAGAACGGCACCTTGTACTTCTTTACTGTCGCCGCTTATGACGACGCACATCCTCCCCACATCGGGGCATCATCGCGCGAGACCAGCGCGCGGCCAGCGAGGGTCGCTCCATGATCACGGAGAAAAAAAGTTCCGACAGCCTCGCCAGAGCAGAGCATGCCCTGAGACTGCGCGATTTCGAGACGGCGGAGCGGTATGCACGAAAGAAACTACTCGAGGAGCCCACGTCAAAGAATGCCCGCATGGTCCTCGGCACGGTGTACCTCCGCACCAACAGGCCCAGCGATGCGCTGGCCGCCTTCTCGAGCGCCGTAGAAGCGGACGCACGGGATGTACGCGCACTCGAAGGCATGGCCGTTACCTACCTCAGGCTCAACAAACCCCTCGATGCACTCGCCGCCCTCGAGCGAGCCATCGACCTGACGCCCAACGACGCAGAACTCCTGTTCAACCTCGGAAACGCCCACAAGGCGCTCGGAAACCTTCGGGCAGCCGAAATGTCGTTTGCCAAGGCCATCGAACTGGACAACAACCATGTCATTGCCTACAACAACCTGGGCAATGTCTACCTGGCCATGGGCGACAACGCCAAGGCCGTCCAGGTATTCTGGCGCGGGCTGGCGGTCGATCCCAACTATCCCTCGTTCCACTACAACCTCGGCATTGCCTACGAAGCACTCGGCAAACCGGACGACGCGCTTACCGAATATGACGCGGCCGTCAAGGGCAGGCCCGGCTGGATCGAGGCTATGACCCGCTATGGCGAATGCCTGGCCAGGAATTCTGACTCCAAACATTCCATAGATGTTTTTACCCAGATCATTGCCATAGACCCCAAAAACGCACAGGCCCGCAACGGCATCGGCCTGGCCTATGCGGAGGCGGGCAAGCCGGACGAAGCGGTGTCCTGGTTCCGCCAGGCGCTCGAAGCCGACCCCAAGTTCCTCAAGGCCGCCGTCAACATCCAGGATGTACTGGAGCGGACCGGCCGCTACGCGGAAGCCGTAGGCGAGATCCAGGCCCTAGTCGACATCATGCCGGACAACGACGGCCTCCGCGTCCAGCTCTCCAGACTGTACAAGGCGCTCGGGCACCTGGACCTCGCGCTGGACACCGTCAGCGACGTCCTGCGGCGCTCACCCAACGATATCGAGGCGCTGAAGATCTACGGCACGGTGCTGCAGTCGCTCGGCAAACCCGACAAGGCCAAGGAAGTCTACCGCAAGATAGTCAAGCTCGACCCAAACCAGGCCTCATTCAGGGTAGAACTGGCGAGGCTGTACCGCGAAGCAGGTGATTTTGACTCAGCCATCAAGGAACTCGAGGAATACCTGATAACCCGGCCAAAGGACAGCGCTGCAAGGATAGAACTCGCGCGGGCCTACGCTGACAAGGGTGAACATACGCACGCCGCGCAGATACTCAAGGAACTCGTAGACGCCAAACCCGACGACGCGGAGGCGTGGTTCGAACTCTCCGCGGCCTATCAGGCGCTGGGCGACAAGGAACGCGCCGTGGAAGCCGCAGGCAAGCTCGTCAACATCCGCGGCGGACGCGGCAGGGCGGACGACATCGACGGCCTCAACGACTCCATAGACACCTACGAGAAGACCGTGCGCGCCTACTCCACCGACATGCGCGACGCCTGGGACCGCAACGTCAAGGTACTCCGCGACGCGCTCCGCTCCGCTCCGGACTCCGGGTCAGGAGCCGGCTCTGGAGCCGGCGACGAAGCCGGTGCCATCTTCGGCCTCGGCTCTGGAGCAGCCATACGGGT
>CAXZAJ010000043.1:0-16885 GCA_964293355.1 uncultured bacterium | reverse complement strand
TTACCCAGCAGCCGCTGGGCGGCAAGGCGCAGTTCGGCGGCCAGCGCCTCGGCGAAATGGAAGTCTGGGCGCTCGAAGCATACGGCGCCGCCAATACCCTGCAGGAATTGCTGACCATCAAGTCTGACGACATGACCGGTCGCGCCAAGGTGTACGAGGCTATCGTCAAGGGCGAGCCGCATACCGCGGCCGGCATCCCCGAGGCCTTCAACGTCATGGTGCAGGAGTTGCGCGGCCTCGGCCTCGACATGCGGATTTTCGACGCCAAGGGCAAGCAGATCCCGTTGACCGAACGCGACGAAGACCTGATCAACAAGCAAGGCACGAATTTTTAGCAAGACTTTGCCACGGAGTCACAGAGACACAGGGGAATGATGGAAGATCGAAGAGCAGGTATGGAAAAGAGTTTTTCAACTCCAGTTTTTCCTTTCTTGTCTTCTCATCTTCTCTGTGTCTCTGTGCTTGACTTTGTCCTAAACGGCCCTTTCAAGGGGGAGACTGCATGAGAGACATTCAGGATTTCGATAGCATAATGGTTCGCCTCGCCAGCCCGGACATGATCCGGAGCTGGAGCTATGGCGAGGTCAAGAAACCCGAGACGATCAATTACCGCACGCTGCGGCCAGAGAAAGACGGTCTCTTCTGCGAGCGCATATTCGGCACCACCAAGGAATGGGAGTGCTATTGCGGCAAGTTCAAGTCAATACGCTACAAGGGCGTCATCTGCGACCGTTGCGGCGTCGAGGTAACCCACTTCAAGGTACGCCGCGAGCGCATGGGGCACATAGAGCTCGCGTCTCCGGTTTCCCATATCTGGTTCTACCGCTCCGTGCCGAGCCGCATGGGCCTCCTCCTGGACCTGCCCGTAGCCGCGCTCCGCTCCGTGCTCTACTACGAAAAGTACGTCGTCATCGATGCCGGTGACACCGACCTCAAGAAGATGCAACTCCTCTCTGAGGAAGAATTCTACGAGGCAACCGACCGCTACGGCGGAGCCTTTACCGCCGGTATGGGCGCCGAGGCCGTGCGCCAGCTGCTCGAAGGCCTCGACCTCGACGAGATGGCTGTTTCGTTGCGTGCCAGGATGATAGAGAAGGGTGCCAAGAGCGACAAACGCCTGCTCAAGCGCATCGAGATCATCGAAAGTTTCCGTGGTTCAGGCAACAAGCCCGAGTGGATGATCATGGACGTCATTCCGGTCATTCCTCCGGAACTGCGCCCGATGGTCCAGCTCGATGGCGGCCGCTTCGCGACGAGCGACCTCAACGACCTCTACCGTCGTGTCATCAACCGCAACAACCGCCTCAAGCGCCTTCAGGGCCTCAACGCGCCGGACATCATCATCCGCAACGAGAAGCGCATGCTTCAGGAAGCGGTCGATGCCCTCTTCGACAATTCCAAGAAGAAGCGCGTCGTCAAGGGAGCCTCCAACAGGCCGCTCAAGTCCCTGTCCGACATGCTCAAGGGCAAGCAGGGCCGCTTCCGCCAGAACCTCCTCGGCAAGCGCGTCGACTATTCCGGCCGTTCCGTCATCGTCGTCGGACCGGAACTGAAGATCCATCAGTGCGGACTGCCCACCAAGATGGCCCTCGAGCTCTTCAAGCCCTTCATCATGAAGAAGCTTGTAGAAAAAGATGTCGTCTACAACATCAAGAAAGCCAAGATGCTCGTGGAACAGGAGACCCCCGAGGTCTTCGCTGTGCTCGACGAAGTGGTGCGCGAGCACCCGGTGATGCTCAACCGCGCGCCGACCCTGCACCGTCTGGGTATCCAGGCCTTCGAGCCCATCCTGGTTGAAGGCAAGGCCATAAAGCTGCACCCGCTCGTCTGCCGCGCGTTCAACGCCGACTTCGACGGTGACCAGATGGCCGTCCACGTTCCACTCACCCACGCGGCCCAGTCCGAGTGCTGGTCGCTCATGCTCTCCGCGAGGAACCTCCTCGACCCCGCCAACGGCAAGACCATCGTGTATCCTTCGCAGGACATGGTGCTCGGCATCTACTACCTGATGCGACACAAGCCGGACGTCAAGGGCCAGGGTCACCGTTTCTCCTCGAGGGAAGAGGCTTACATGGCCTGTGACCTCAAGGCTTGCGACTGGGAAGCCCTCGTCAAGGTGCCCGCGCCCAAGCTGCCAATCTGGAACTCGGTCGGCAAGGACATGCCCGACGTAACCTATGGTTCCATCATAGAGACGACCGCGGCCCGCCTGCTGTTCAACGAGGCCATGCCTCCGGCTGTGCCCTTCGTCAACTACCAGATGGGTGACAAGGAGCTTCGCGGACTGATCGAGTGGGTCTACAAGAACGAAGGCCCGTATGTCTGCGTACTCATGCTCGACGCCATCAAAGACATGGGCTTCAAGTACGCCACGTTCTTCGGCGCGACCATCGGCATGGACGACATCATCATCCCGAAGGAAAAGTACGAGATGATCGAGGTTGCCAACACCCAGGTGGAAGGCATCCAGAAGATGTATCTCGCGGGACACATCACCCAGGAAGAGCGTTACAACCAGGTCGTAGAAGTCTGGTCCAAGACCAACGAAGACGTTACCGCGGTGATGATGAAGACCCTGGAGAAAGACCAGAAGGGCTTCAACAACATCCACATGATGGCCCACTCCGGCGCCCGTGGTTCAAAGAACCAGATACGCCAGCTTGCTGGAATGCGTGGCCTCATGGCCAAGCCGGGCGGAGACATCATCGAGCTCCCGATCCGCTCAAACTTCAAGGAAGGCCTGTCCGTCATCGAGTTCTTCATCTCGACGAACGGCGCCCGCAAGGGCCTCGCGGATACCGCTCTCAAGACGGCCGACGCCGGCTACCTGACACGTCGACTTGTCGACATCGCGCAGGACGTGGTCATCAACGAGGACGACTGCGGCACCATCAACGGCGTCGCGCACGCTTCCATAAAGGACGGCGAGGAAATCGTCGAAGCGCTCCGAGAGCGCATCGTCGGCCGCTATACCCTGGAACGCATAAAGCACCCTATCACCGGTGAGGTCATCATCGACGTCAACGAAGAGATCACCGAGGAAATCGCCCAGCGCATAGAAGATGCCGGCGTCGAATCGGTCATCATCCGCACGGTGCTCACCTGCGAGGCCAGGCATGGCGTCTGCCGCAAGTGCTACGGACGAAACCTGGCAACCGGCCGCACCGTCGAGATCGGCGAGGCAGTCGGCATCATCGCCGCCCAGTCAATCGGCCAGCCGGGTACCCAGCTGACGATGCGGACCTTCCATATCGGCGGCGCGGCGACCAAGGCTTCAGAAGAAAACCGCATCGCGCTCAAGTATCCCGTGTACATCACTGAAATCGTGGGCCTGTACGTGACCCTGCCCAACGGCAGGTTCCTGTTCACGCGCAAGGGATACCTGATGTCCTGCAAGGTCTTTGCGCAGTGGGATCTCGAAAAGGGCGACAAACTTCTCACCGAAGATGGCCGCCGTATCCTCCGCGGCGACGAACTGATCAAGCGCAAGAACGGCGATATCGTCAAGGCTACCGACATTTCGTACGCCAAGGTCATCGAGGGCAAGTTGCTCTCAATAGCCCAGGAAGCCCGCGTCGAGGTAAGGAACGGTTCTGAGGTTGTCGTCAAGGTTGGCGACGTTGCCCAGGCCAATACCGCGCTTGCCACCTTCGATCCGTTCTCCGATCCTATCATCTCCGAGTACGACGGTTATGTACGCTACGAGGATATCATCCCCGGCTCTACCCTCAAGGAAGAGATTAACGAGGATACCGGCAACGTCGAGAAGAAGATCGCCGAGTTCGGCACCGAGCGGGACGCCAAGCAGCCGCGCATCGTCATAACGGATGAGGCGGGCAACGAGACGTTCACCTACCTGTTGCCGGGCGGCGCGTACCTCAACGTGGAAGACGGCGAGATAGTAAAGGCTGGCAAGACCCTCGCCAGGACGCTGAAAGAGGGCGCCAGGGCGATGGACATCGTAGGCGGCCTCCCGCGCGTCGGCGAACTGTTCGAGGCCCGCAAGCCCAAGACCCAGACCGTGCTCGCGATGGTGTCAGGCAAGATTTCATTCAAGGGCATCGTCAAGGGCAAGCGCGTCATCATCATCCTTGATCTGTTCGGCAAGGAATACAAACACCTTGTACCGATGGGCCGCAGGTTGCTGGTTCGTGACGGTGACGTCGTAGAAGCCGGCGACAAGCTCTGCGACGGCAACCCCAACCCCCATGATATCCTCAATATCGCTGGCGAGCATTCCTGCCAGCGCTTCATCATGGACGAGATCCAGCAGGTGTACCGCTTCCAGGGCGTTACGATCAACGACAAGCACATCGGCGTCATTGTGCGTCAGATGATGAAGAAGGTCGAAATCGTTGCTCCCGGCGATACTCGTTTCATCTACGGACAGCAGATAGACAAGTTCAAGTTCCACGAAGAGAACCGCCGCGTGCTCTCCGAGGGCGGTCAGCCTGCCATCGCAAGGCCGCTGCTCATGGGCATTACCAGGGCGTCTCTCAAGATCGACTCCTTCATCTCGGCAGCCTCGTTCCAGGAGACCACCCGTGTATTGACTGATGCCGCGATTGCGGGGGCCGTCGATCCGCTGCACGGTCTCAAGGAAAACGTGGCCATCGGCCACCTTATCCCCGCGGGCACCGGCATGCGCCAGTACAAGGGCATCCAGCTGTCCGATGGCGTGCATGACGACCTCGACGCATACGTTGCCGAAATTGCCGAGCAGAGGCGCAAGGAACGTGAAATGTCCGTCCTGCCGCTCGGCGATGACCAGGTGCAGTACGTGGAGGAACCCGCTTTCGAGGAAGACACCGCGTTTGAAGACGATGACGGGTTCAGTCCCGTTGCCGACGAGGAAACAGAAGAAGAGGATGTATGAGACTGAAGGCACCTTGTCCATGGATTGACAAGGTGCCTCCAGGAATTCTATTGTCTATGCTCGGTGCGTTCCACGGACGCGCCACCCAAATGTAACTCGTGTACCCAGGAAATATGTCGGGCGATGCTGAAGTCCGGCCACAACAGGAGACCATGTTCTAATGCCTACGATCAACCAGCTTATCCGGATGGGCCGAAAACAGTCCATCTGGAAGACCAAGAGCCCGGCGCTCAACGAGTGCCCTCAGAAACGCGGCGTTTGTACCCGCGTAATGACGGTCACCCCTAAGAAGCCGAACTCGGCACTCAGGAAGGTCGCCCGCGTACGCTTGTCCCACGGCATCGAGGTGACCGCGTACATTCCGGGCGTCGGCCATAACCTGCAGGAGCACTCCGTCGTGCTTCTGCGCGGAGGACGCGTCAAGGATCTTCCTGGCGTCCGTTACCACATCATTCGCGGCGCCAAGGATACCCTGGGCGTGGCGGATCGCAAGCAGGCGCGCTCCAAGTACGGCGCCAAGCGGCCCAAGGCTTAAGGAGGGCGATCATGGGACGGAAAAAGAAGTCCGAGGATCGTGGCCACCAGCCCGATGCCCGTTACAACAGCGTCATCATTACCAAGTTCATCTGCAGGATGATGTGGCAGGGTAAGAAATCCACGGTCACCTCCATCATGTACGACGCGATGGCTCAGCTTCAGGAGAAATCCGGTGCTCCCGCCCTCGATGCGTTCATGAAGGCAATGGATAACGTCAAGCCCGTGGTGGAAGTCAAATCCCGCCGCGTCGGCGGCGCTACCTACCAGGTGCCGATCGAGATCCGTGACACCCGTCGTGAGGCCCTCGCGATGCGCTGGATCATAGCCGCTTCACGCAAGCGCTCCGGCAAGTCGATGGCCGATCGTCTGGCAGCGGAAATGGCCGATGCCTTCAACAGCACCGGTACCGCCGTCAAGAAGCGTGAAGATACGCACCGCATGGCTGAAGCCAACAAGGCATTTGCCCACTACCGCTGGTAAGGCGGTATGGCTTCGGGGTCCTATGAAGGCCGCGTTGCCATTTATAATATTGGAACCTGCGCTCGGCGCCGGTTTCCTTTTTTCGTAATACCAGGCTAGGAGGATACTAATGGCGAAAGAGAAATTCGAGCGCACCAAACCGCACATGAACGTAGGCACGATCGGTCATATCGATCACGGCAAGACCACGCTCAGCGCTGCCATCACCCTGTACTGCGGCAAGAAATTTGGCGACAAGGTCATGAAGTATGACGAAATCGACAATGCTCCCGAAGAGAAGGCGCGCGGTATAACCATCAACACCAGGCACCTCGAGTATCAGTCGAACAAGCGTCACTACGCGCACATCGACTGCCCGGGCCACGCCGACTATATCAAGAACATGATCACCGGAGCCGCCCAGATGGACGGCGCGATTCTTGTCGTGTCCGCTCCCGACTCTGTAATGCCCCAGACCCGTGAGCACGTCCTCCTGGCTCGCCAGGTAGGCGTGCCCTCCATCATCGTGTTCCTCAACAAGATCGACCTTCTCGATGATCCTGAGCTCGTTGAACTCGTAGAAGAGGAAGTCCGCGATCTCCTGACCTTCCAGAAGTTCCCCGGAGCCGAGACCCCCATCATCAAGGGTTCCGCTTTCCAGGCCATGTCCGAGCCGGACAATGCTGAGGCCACCAAGTGTCTCGAGGACCTTCTCGAGGCCATGGACACCTACTTCAAGGATCCCGAACGCGTTATCGACAAGCCCTTCCTGATGCCGATAGAGGACGTGTTCTCCATCTCCGGCCGTGGAACGGTCGTTACCGGCGCTATCAACCGCGGTATCGTCCATGTCAACGATGAAGTAGAAATCGTAGGCATCAAGCCCACCAAGAAGACCGTCGTTACCGGCGTAGAAATGTTCAACAAACTCCTCGACGAAGGTCGCGCCGGAGACAACATCGGCGCTCTTCTCCGTGGCGTGGACAAGAAGGAAGTGGAGCGCGGTCAGGTTCTCGCCAAGCCCGGTTCCATCACCCCGCACACCAAGTTCCGTGGCCAGATCTACTGTCTGTCCCAGACCGAAGGCGGACGTCACAGCCCGTTCTTCGCCGGTTACAGGCCGCAGTTCTATTTCCGCACGACCGACATCACCGGTACCGTTACCCTGCCCGAAGGCAAGGAAATGGTAATGCCCGGCGACAACACCGAAATCTTTGGCGAGCTGATCTACCCGATCGCCATGGAAAAGGGCCTCAAGTTTGCTATCCGCGAAGGCGGCCGCACCGTAGCTTCTGGCCAGGTAGTCGACATCCTTTCCTAAGTAAACATTCCTGACTACAGAGGGGCGCCCGCAAGGGCGGGTCTTTTTTCGCGCCTTCGCGGGACTTTAAGGAATGTTATTGAACGTCGCCGCTGAAAGCGTCGTTGCCACGGTAGTGGCAGCGTTACCGCGAAGGCGGCCGCACCGTAGCTATCGCCCTGTGGGCGAATCGCGAAAGGAAGTATTGTAGTGCGCGCTGAAAGCGCGCGGCGCGAACTGGCCAGGTAGTCGACATCCTTTCCTAAATAAACATTCCTGACTACAGAGGGCCGCCCGCAAGGACGGCTCTTTTTGCGCGCCTTCGCGCAGAATGAATTAAGTTGCGTCTGATGCAAATTGCGACTACAATCTTTTATCAGTAACCCCGCCTTTATGGCGATCAACCGATTTTTTGGAGGCATAAATGAAGAGGTTTTCATTCGCTATCCTGGCATTGTTCATGATCGTTAGCGCAGTTTCCGCTGCCCCGATCAATCTCGATTTCTGGCACGCCATGACCGGCAAGAACGCGGAGAACGTTCAGCTTCTCGCCGATAAATTCAATGCCAGCCAGGCCTTGTACAAGGTCAGTCCTGTTTTTAAGGGATCATACATTGACACTATGAACGCCGGTATCGCCGCATATCGCGCAAAATCAGCTCCTGCAATCATCCAGATTTTTGAAGTCGGTACAGCTACGATGATGTCCGCTAAGGGTGCTGTCAAACCCGTGTACCAGCTTATGAAGGAAACCGGGGAGAAATTCGATCCCAAGATCTATATCCCGACAATTACGAGCTATTATTCTACATCCAAGGGGGAGATGCTCTCTTTGCCGTTCAACTCCTCGACAGCAGTCATGTACTATAACAAGGATGCCTTCCGTGTCGCTGGTCTCGATCCCGAGAAGCCTCCGGTCACCTGGCCCGAATTCTTCGAGGTAGCCAAGAAGCTCAAGGCTTCCGGTATGGAGGGCGGGTTCTCCACCAACTGGATCTCGTGGATTCAGCTCGAGAATTTCTCGGCGTGGCATAATCAGCCTTTCGGTACCAAGTCCAATGGATTTGAAGGCCTTGATACTGAACTGGCTTTTAATACGCCCCTGACCCTGAAGCATTTTGAGACGATCTATCAACTGAGCAAGGACAAAGTATTCATTTACGGTGGTCGTGAGAATAAAGCTAATCCGTTGTTCACCTCTGGCCAGGTAGGCATGCACTTCGAATCCATTGGCGGATATGCAAATTTCAAGAATACCTGCAAGTTTGATTTCGGCGTTGCCCGCCTTCCGTACTACCCTGAGGTTGCCGGCGCTCCACAGAATTCAATTATCGGTGGTGCCAGCCTCTGGGTGTTTGGTGGCAAGTCCAAGGACGAATATAAAGGCATAGCCTCATTCTTCTCGTTCCTGTCTACCGCTGAGATCCAGGCGCTTTGGCACCAGAATACCGGCTATCTGCCGATAACCACAGCCGCCTACGAGTTGACCAAGTCCCAGGGTTTCTATGACAAGAATCCTGGTCCCGAAGTCGCGATCAAGCAACTTTTGAACAAAGCCCCGACCAAGAACTCCATGGGTATCCGCTTTGGCAATTTTGCGGTCATACGCGAGGTTGAGGATCAGACCTGGGAAGATATCCTCGCAGGTAAAATTTCCGTCAAGGACGGTCTGGCTCGAATGGTGCTCTATGGAAACGCCCAGCTCAGGGAGTTCCAGAGGCTCAACAAGTAGTCCAGTCAACAAATCGTCGTAACAACGGGACCGGTTATCGACCGGTCCCGTGATCTTTAATTCAGGATGCTCCATGACTCAACAATACGAGTTCAAGGCGAAGTGGCTACCATACTTCCTCGTCTTGCCACAAATGGTAATAGTCTTCGTGTTTTTCTTCTGGCCTTCGCTTCAGGGTGTCTGGCAATCTTTTTTCCTGCAGGATCCTTTTGGCGGGAATGTCATTTTTGTCGGACTCGAGAACTATACAAGATTGTTCACTGACGCTTCCTATTCATATGGGGAGTCGTTCCGGGTTTCCGTGGCTTTTGCAGTCGCTGTAGCGATGTTGTCCATGGTTACGGCGCTTTTCCTCGCAACGCAAGCAAACAAGAAGATGCGGCTTTCATCTTTTTATAAAACAATGATGATTTGGCCATACGCCGTAGCGACTATGGTCGCCGGTGTTCTGTGGCTCTTCATGTTCAATCCTAACGTAGGTGTCATTGCATGGGTGATGAAACACAAGCTGGGCATAGAGTGGAATCATCTTCTTGATTCAAACCAGGCTTTTCTCCTCGTGACACTGGCTGCGAGCTGGAAGCAAATTTCCTACAATTTTGTATTCTTCCTTGCTGGTTTACAGAGCGTACCCAACGACCTTGTGGAGGCTGCTGCCATAGATGGCGCTGGGCCTACGCGCAGATTCTGGACCATCATATTTCCCCTGCTTTCACCGACCACCTTTTATCTTCTCGTCATGAATCTGGTTTACGGGTTTTTTGAGACCTTCCCGATAATTCATCAGGTTACGGCCGGGGGACCGGGCAAGGCTACCAGCATACTTGTATACAAGGTCTGGCGCGACGGCGTAGTAAATCTTGATCTGGGCGGTTCTTCGGCCCAGTCGGTTATCCTGATGATCATGGTTATCGGTTTGACTGTAATTCAGTTCCGCTACATAGAGCGGCGTGTGCACTACTAGGAGGCGGGTAATGACAGAACATAATCCCGTGCAGCGAGTATTGCCGCACGTTTTTCTGATTCTTGCTATGGTGATACTTCTTTTTCCAATATGGATGGTCTTCGCAGCATCGACTCATACGAATGCGGATATCCTTTCTGCGCCGATGCCGCTCAGTCTTGGGCCTCATTTGATTGAGAATTACTCGCGAGCCATCCTTGAAGGCAATGAGAATCTGGGCACATCAGCCCTTACGATGTTGAAGAATTCATTGATAATGGCACTTGGGATATCGATTGGCAAGATAGTGATATCGTTGCTCGCTGCGTTCGCGATAGTTTTCTTCAACTTCAAGCTGAAGAAATTCTGCTTCTGGGCGATTTTCATTACATTGATGCTGCCTGTCGAGGTCCGTATCATGCCGACCTACAAGGTGATTTCCGACCTTGGATTGCTCGATACCTATGCGGGCTTGATACTTCCCATGGTCGTATCTGCCACCGCAGTGTTCCTGTTTAGACAGTTCTTCATGACCGTGCCGCGAGAGATAGCTGAAGCCTCCCAGATCGACGGGGCAACGCCCATGCAGTTTTTCTGGCGCATCCTTTTGCCTATGACGAGGACTCCGATCTCGGCTATGTTCGTCATACAGTTCATCTATGGCTGGAATCAATACTTGTGGCCGCTTCTCATCACGACCAAACAAGAATACTATACGATTCTTATTGGCATTAACCGGATGCTCAGCGGCGCAGACGTGCTGATAGAATGGCAGATAGTCATGGCAACTACTCTTCTTGCGCTGATACCGCCAGCTCTGGTTGTTGTCATCATGCAGAAACAGTTCATAGCCGGCATGACCGACCGCGAAAAATAGCCTTAAATACGAAGAATTTAGCAAAGAGCCACAGAGAAGATGAGAAGAGAGGATTAGTACAAAGAAAGATCAGGAAAGAAGTCTTTTTTGATCTTTCTTTGCCTTCATTTTCTCCCTCATCTTCTCTGTGGCTCTGTGCCAAAACTCCCTATCTTGTCCAATCCGGTTTAATGGGTTGACATTTGTTTTCCTTTAGGGCACTATCCACGGGCTACTCGTCTGGGTGCCGTGGTGCCCGCGAAGGATGAGCAGTCGCGAATCGCATGTTATGTGAAGCGCGTCGCGAGGTTCCACGACCTCGAGCGTCAGGGTTCATGGGCACGCCCGCCAGGGTACGGCCCGCAGAATGCCGGCGCAAGCGATCTTTGGAGGACACATGAAAGACAGGATCCGTGTCAGGCTCAGGGGTTTTGACGTTCGTCTTATAGACGATAGCGCAAAATCCATCGTAACAACCGTTCAGAGGGCAGGGGCAAAGGTCTCAGGACCAATTCCGCTTCCCACGAAGATCAGCAAGTATACGGTACTTCGATCTCCCCACGTGCACAAGAAGGCTCGTGAGCAGTTTGAAATGCGTACCCATAAACGCCTGATCGACATTCTGAGCCCGACTCCCGACGTCATGGATGCGCTTATGAAGCTCGAGTTGCCCGCAGGTGTGGACGTCGAGATCAAGCAGTAAACGGACGGTTTCGTACCGTACTGTTCAACGCTTAGGAGAGACCGATGATTGGATTGATCGGAAAAAAGATCGGAATGACCCAGGTTTTCGACGAGGCCGGCCGGCTTGTACCGGTTACGGTAGTAGCCGTCGAACCTAACAGGGTTGTAGATCGAAAAACCGTGGAAGAAGATGGCTACAACGCCGTCGTGCTCGGATGTCGGGATATGAAAAAGATCCAGATAACCAAGCCTTACGCGGGACAGTTTCCTGAAGGAATGGCCCCGACGAAGATACTCCGCGAGATGCGGGACTTCACTGGCGAGGTGGAAGTTGGCAAAGAGCTTGGCGTGTCCCTGTTTGAAGGCACCCGGTTTGTCGACGTTGTCGCTGTCAGCAAGGGCAAGGGTTTTCAGGGTGTAATCAAGCGCTGGGGTTTCGGAGGCGGTCGCAATACGCACGGATCCAAGTTCCATCGCGAGCCTGGTTCTACCGGTATGAGCACATACCCGCACAAAACCTTCAAGAACAAGAAGATGCCTGGCCGTATGGGTCGTGAGCGGGTAACTGTCATGAACCTTAAGCTGGTCAAGATTGACGTGGAAAACGGTTTTATGCTGATCCGCGGTGCAGTTCCGGGTCCGCGCAACTGCGTCGTCGTCGTACGTTCGGCCGTCAAGAAAGCTAAGTGAGGATAGACTGATATGGAAAGCAAAGTCTTTTCCGTGCAAGGCAAAGAGCTGCGGTCGATCGAGTTGTCCGATGATGTATTTGGCCTCCCGGTCAATGAAGACGTCATCTGGTACGCGATCAACAACGAGCTCGCTAATGCCCGCGTCGGCACCGCCGATACCAAGACCCGTTCGGATGTTCATGGCACGAATCGTCGCCCCTACGCCCAGAAGGGTACCGGCCGAGCCCGTCAGGGTGACGTCAAGGCACCGCAGTTCGTAGGTGGTGGTACCGTATTCGGACCGCACCCGAGGGATTATTCGTATTCCATCAACAAGAAGGCCAAGCGCCTCGCGATGAAGAGCATACTGAGCCTTAAAGCCCAGAATGCCACAATGAAGGTCGTCGAGGATTTCTCCATTGAAAGCGGCAAGACCAAGGACCTCGCGTCTGTTCTGGCAGGGCTGCTTCCGAAGGACAAGGCCGAGCGGACTGTCGTTATCCTCAAGGATGACGATGCGATGGTGAAGCGCGCCGGCAAGAATATTCCCTGGCTGCACTTCCTGTCCTTCAACCGCCTCCGCGCTCATGATCTGTTCTATGGACGGACCGTGATCGTGATGGAATCCGCGGTGAAGAGTCTTAATGATTTCTACGCGGAAAAGTAAGGAAGGCGAACAATGCAGTACGAAAGCATACTGATAGAGCCTGTCCTCAGCGAGAAGACGAACGTCCTCCGCGAAGAGGGGCAGTACGTATTCCGTGTGGATCCGAGGGCTAACAAGACCCAGGTCAAGGAAGCCGTCAAGAGGCTCTTCGAGGTGCACCCGATCTCGTGCACGATCATGAATGTGAAGGGCAAGCCCAAGCGCCTTCGCGGTCGCGCTGGTGTTACGTCAGCGTGGAAGAAGGCCATAGTGCGTCTCGCCAAGGGCGAGACAATCAAGGCCTTCGAAGGCGCATAAGGGAATAGGGGAATACTATGGCTATCAAGACATTCAGGCCGATAACCCCCGGACTCAGGCACCGGGTGCAGGTGGTGAACGAAGCGCTCACCATCGGCAACGAGCCGCAGAAGGCACTTACCAAGGGTAAGAAGCAGAATGCCGGTCGTGCCTCCAACGGCCGCATTTCAGTGCGACGCCTGGGCGGCGGTCACAAGAAAAAGTATCGTTTGATTGACTGGAATCGCGACAAGTTTGGAATTCCGGGCAAGGTCGCGACGATTGAGTATGATCCCAACAGGTCAGGCAATATCGCGCTCATCAATTATGTCGACGGAGAGAAGCGCTACATAATCGCTCCTGTCGGCCTCGCGGTTGGTCAGATGATCATGAGTGGCCCCCAGGCTGCGATCGAGATCGGCAACGCTTTGCCGCTCGAAAACATACCGGTTGGCTTTACCGTACACAACGTTGAGCTGACTATGGGCAAGGGTGCCCAGTTGGCTCGTGCGGCTGGTGCCGGCGCTCTGATCGTAGGATCAGACGGTGATTATGTGACCATCAAGCTGCCGTCCAATGAACTTCGCCTTGTTTTCAAGAAGTGCATCGCGACGATCGGCGGCGTTGGCAACGAAGAGCACATGAACGAACGCTTTGGTAAAGCTGGCCGTGTGCGCTGGCTCGGAAAGCGACCGAGGGTGAGAGGCGTGGCCATGAACCCCGTTGATCATCCGCATGGAGGCGGCGAAGGCCGCGGTAAGGGTTACAAGCAACCGGTCACCCCGTGGGGCCAGCCTTGTAAGGGCTACAAGACGCGCGATCCGCACAAGCCGTCCAGCCGCTTCATCGTGAAGCACCGCAAGTGAAAGGATAGGAGCCAACTGTGTCCAGGTCAGTGAAGAAGGGCCCTTTCATTGAGAAGAGCCTCTATAAGAAAGTAATCGAGGCGTCGAAGGCGGGCGACAAGAAGGTCATGAAGACCTACTCCCGCTGCTCCACGATCATTCCAGAAATGGTCGGCCTCACCTTGTCGGTATATAACGGCAAGAGTTGGGTACCGGTGTACGTCACCGAGAACCTCGTCGGGCACAAGCTCGGTGAATTCTCGCCGACCCGTGTATTCCGCGGTCACGCCGGCTCCGACAAGAAAGCCGACAGGAGATAGGTGGCTACCATGGCAAAGACTACCGGTTACCCGGCTACCGCCAAGTACCTCAAAGGCTCGCCGTCAAAGATCCGGCCTGTTGCTGACCTCGTCCGCAACAAGCCGTATACCGAGGCGATCGCGATCCTCGAGCACATGCCCAATAAAGGCGCTGCCCTGATCAAGAAGGTCGTGGCTTCAGCCGCTTCAAACGCTCTGAACAAGAACAAGAAACTTGGCGAAGACATGCTCTATGTCAAGGAAGTTCAGATCAACGAGGGGCCGAGGATGCGACGTGTCTGGTTCCGCGCTCGCGGAAGGGCGGACATGCTCGTCAAGCAGATGTGCCACATCAGTGTGGTTGTCGACGAAATAGTCAGGTCGGAGGCGTAAGGTGGGACAGAAAGTAAATCCAATCGGGCTCAGGCTCGGTATCAACAAGGATTGGAAGTCTCGCTGGTACGTGGATCCCCGGGACTATGCGAAGACCCTTCACGAGGACCTGGCACTCCGCAAGCGGATGTACCAGCTTCCCGAGTCGAAGAACGCTGATATTTCGGAGATAGAAATCGTCAGGCATCCGCAGAAGGTGACCATAATCATCCACACTGCAAAGCCTGGCGTGCTCATCGGCCAGAAGGGTGCCAATATAGAGCGCATCGGACTCGACCTTCAGAAGTTTGCTTCCAAGAAGATCAACATAAAGATCAAGGAAATAAAGAAGGTCGAGACCAACTCCCAGATTGTTGCCCAGAGCGTATGTCGCCAGCTTGAAGGTCGCGGTTCATTCCGCAGGACCATGAAGATGGCCGTTACCTCCGCCATGAAGGGTGGAGCTCAGGGTTGCAAGGTTCGTATGTCTGGCCGTCTCGGCGGTGCCGACATGAGCCGTACAGAAGAGTATAAGGAAGGCCGCGTGCCGCTCCATACCCTTCGCGCCGACATCGATTATGGCTTCTACGAGGCCCAGACCACCTACGGCAAGATTGGCGTAAAAGTCTGGATCTGCAAGAGCGACAACGCGATGATGGGCGATAAAAAGGAAGATGCCGGCCTTATGCCCGGACGACCTCGCCGCGAACACAGCGACAGGCCCGAGCGCGCCGGTGAACGCGGACCACGTGGTCCCCGCGGACCGGCTGGTCCGGGTGCGGGATTCAACCGCGGTCCCCGTGAGGCTAGGAGCTAAAGATGCTTTCACCCAAAAGAGTCAAGTATCGCAAGGTACAGCGCGGCAGATCCAAGGGCAATGCACTGACCGGTAACGAAGTTTCGTTTGGTGAGTTTGGTCTGGTCTGTCAGGAAGCTCTGTGGATTACCAATCGTCAGCTTGAAGCTGCGCGTGTCGCCCTCAACAGGTCGATCAAGCGCGGTGGAAAACTGTGGATAAGGGTTTTCCCGGATAAGCCGTATTGCAAGAAGCCGCTCGAAGTCCGCATGGGCAAGGGCAAGGGCGGTCCGGAATACTGGGTCGCGGTCGTAAGGCCGGGAACCGTCATGTTCGAGCTCGCGGGTGTGCCCCGTGAAGCTGCAGCCGAGGCGATGCGCCTGGCGGGCAGCAAGCTGCCGATCAAGACGAAGTTCGTCGTCCGCGCCGACATGGAGATGGAGTGAGCGCATGAAGAACTCGTTCAAGGAGCTTAAGCTCGAAGAGCTCGTGGCCAAGAGGGAAGAGCTCAGGAAGAAGTACTTCGACCTGCGCTTCCAGATGGTTATTGGTCACGTGGAAAACCCGTTGCAGAAACGGACAATCCGCAGGCAGATCGCCAGGCTCAACACGCTGATTTGCCAGCGAGAGCGTGTCGCTCACGACGGCGCTGGCGCCAACGCCTAACGGAGGGCTGGATCATGGAAGCAACAGTCAGGAAACAGAAGCAGGTTCTGCAAGGCGTGGTCGTCAGCGACAAGATGGAAAAAACCATCGTCGTCGAAATTGTCATGCGCAAGCTGCACCCGCTTTACAAGAAATACTTAACCAGAAGCAAGAAGGTTAAGGCTCACGCCGAGACGAATGAAGCCAAGATTGGCGACACCGTGCGCGTCGTCGAATGCAGGCCGCTGTCGCGCGACAAGCGCTGGCGCCTGGCCGAAATCGTCGAGCGTTCGAAGTAATCGTCGGAGAGGACCGGTATGATACAGGTTGAAACCAGGCTTAACGTTGCTGATAACTCCGGCGCCAAGACGGTGCAATGCATCAAGGTGCTCGGTGGTTCAAAGCGTCGTTACGCTTACGTCGGTGATATTATCGTAGTGGCCGTCAAGGCGGCCCTGCCTAATTCCGCCATCAAGAAGGGAACCGTAGAAAAGGCTGTCATAGTGCGTGTACACAAAGAGTACCGCAGGCCTGACGGCACGTATATTCGGTTCGACGACAACGCCTGCGTCATCATTGACGCGAACAAGAACCCGAAGGGTAAGCGGATTTTCGGTCCAGTCGCGAGGGAACTTCGCGACAAGGACTACATGAAGATCGTATCGCTCGCCCCCGAGGTCCTCTAAGGAGCGGGCGATGACTGACACGACTGTTAAAACGAAGCTTAAGAAGGAAGATCTCGTGCAGGTCATCTCCGGTAAGGAGAAGGGCAAGCAGGGAAAGATCGTCAGGATCGATCGCGAAAAGGGTCGAGCAGTAATTCAGGGCGTTAACATGGTCAAGAAGACCATGAAGAAAAAGACCCAGAATGAACGCGGGGGCATCATCGAGACCGAGGCGCCCGTGCGCTTGTGCAACATGATGATC
>CAXZAJ010000042.1:0-17249 GCA_964293355.1 uncultured bacterium | reverse complement strand
CTTCCCGGTGCACATCCACCCGGGCCTGGGCAAAACGCGGCGGCAGGTACTCCGCACTCGTCCAGCGGTAGTACGGATCGGCCAGCACCAGGCAGACGTGATTGAGCGCCGGCAACAAGGCGGGGTCGCCCGCCGCCAGAAGCCGCCTGAGCGCTGCAAATTGCCCCGGCAAACGGTTGAAGCGTGCATTGAACACCACGGTCAGGTGCCGGCAGGTGTCCTCCGTGGCACTGCCGTACCAGCGTCCTGATCCGGCCCGCATCACGTTTGCTGCCACGCCGATACCTGGGTCGTACGCAGCCAGAAACTCGCGGGCCTCGGGCAGGCGCGCGCCCACCTTGGCAAAGTCGCCCGTGTGGGCGGCGCGGTACAGCTCCTCGCTCATGAAGCTATCCGGCAGTATGGCAGTATCAAGCGCCCCTTGTCCGCGGGGTCATAGCACAGTGCCAGAGCCTTGGCCAGTTCCAGCGCCTCGGCGAACTCCGCCGACCCGGCTGGCTCCGACATCACTCCGGCCGGCTCAGCCGCCATCGAAACTCCCCTGCCAGACCGCCCCGCAAGCTCCCTGCCAAACGCGGTGGCCTCGGTCGCGGGCGCTGCCACGCCGGCGCACAGCTCCGCCCGCAAAGCGACGAGGGCGGGAACAGTCCAGTCGGTATCGGGATTCAGAAGCCGGGCCAGCGCTTCCGGCAGATCCTCCGGCCAGGCCTTGAAGTGCCGCCAGCGCTGGTAGATGGCCACCTGGACTGCTGCTGCAGGACGGAACAGTGTTGCAATGCCCTGCGGCATTCCGGCCAGCTTCTCGTCCTCAGCCTTACCGGCCGCGAGCAGCAGGCCCTCACCTGCGGCAAGCGGTGCCATCCGCGCGTCCGCCAGCCTCTGCAGGAAGTCGGCACCGCCCAGCCGGTGCACCAGGTCCACGTTCCACCAGCCGCACAGCTCCTTCTCGCCCAGGCGCCCTACAGCAAGTTGCAAGGCCAATATCGAATCCAGCGCGCTTGTGTCCATTATTTCCTCATTTTTGGGATGCCAGGAATCAGTCCAACTGCGGAATATCGTTTTTTCAGGATAATTATTGACAAGCCAGAGTAATACGCCCGCAACAGGCAGTCAACCGGAATATCTAGCTGAGCATCGCCGCGCGCTGGGTCCAGCCGTCATGCACCCGCGCTACGGTATCCCCATATGGCTCAAGTTCGGTCAAGGCACTCATCTCGTCCCATGCCGTTACCGCTTCGGTGACCAGCCGTTCCAGCTCGTTCGCTACGAACCTCGGCTGCACTCCAATATCACTCGCAAAGGCAACCAGGTCATCTGCGTCGACCTTGTCGATACGGTACTCCTTCCCGAGCCTCATTGAGAGCTTTCTGCCGAGCCCGGAATACACGGTTGTCGATAACAGATCGTAAAAGGGAGCAAGCGCCATCCCCGATTCGCCATAGAGTATCGAGAAGTTCTTTCCGTGCGCATCGCAATTTCCCAGGAGTGTGTTGAAGATCGCGCAACGGACAAGCCGTTCAATATCCTTGATGGGAGTCGCGCACTCGTTCCGTATGATCCGGGAAAGGTCGAAGAATCCAGGGCCACCATCTGCTTGGTATTTCCTGTCGGGCATGATACCCGATGCCTGGCAGAAGTCCTCCTGATGTATGCGCTCGATCCCTCCATCGGACGCTCGCCGGTCGTATCGCTCAACGACGAGGACCGGACGTCCGAGCACCGCCATTTCGACGTGCGGGACTCCGAGGCCGAGCTTTCCAGCCAGGCGCATGCAGAGGAACTCGTTGGCGACAATATCCGGGAACCCGGCCGAGGATGGCTTGAGGATATGCGTAGTAGGGGCTCCGCCGACAGGTCGGAACCAGCGGCCATCCCGCCTGAACAGCGGCAGCTTTTCCTGGGCTCCGGAGAGTGATAGCCTGACAGTTCCGTATGGAGCCAGAAGCGGGCGCCTCTCCGAATCCAGTATCAAGGCCGATACCGCATCGTCGGGTAATTCTTCGTATCCGCCCGCACCGACAGTCCCGGGGCCGCTTTCCGATCCTGATGCACCTTCATCATGGTCTTCACGTTCGAGGGATACCGAGCCTGCGCATTCGCCGCCGAGGGCGTCGAGGAGCCTCAGGGTCGAAGCCTCGGAGACATGAAGATAGTCCGCTATCCGGTGCCTCAGATCGCCGTCCGGAAGCAGTCCCGCAAAGAAAGGCAGAGCCTCGGTTTGAGAATACACGCGGTCCTCTAGCGGAAGCGATACAGACAGCGGCGCGCCTCGCCCGGAGGCGATGTATGCGCTATCGTAGCTAAAAACGACTCCTCGATCAGGCGTCGACTCCAGGCATCCTGCCCGGTACCCGAACTGACTGACGATGAGCCTCAACGTGGCTCTCCCCGTATCCTCGCTTCGATATCCACGCCGAGAACGCTCAGAACCGTGAGGGCTTTCCCTAGTTCGATCGTCGCCTTGCCGTTCTCGAGATCGGAGATGAACCGCGTACCAGTGCCACACAGATCGGCTACCCGCGCTTGAGAGTACCCCAGCACCTTTCTCCGTGCGCGGACCAGTATTCCTACATCATGCGGTTCTCGTATCGTGGAAGCCATACGTGAAGTATGCGATTACCGTACGGGAATAGCAAGCTATTTCCCCTTATTTTATTACCGTTCGGGATCAATTGTTGCTTTCGATGTGTTGTATTACCGTTCGGTAATAGGAATTGCACTAATACGGTTTTATGAGGAGCCCAGGCTGAATACGAATGCCTGCCGGTCAAGGAACGGCACGTGGAAACACTGGAGACCCTGCCCCTCCTCCACGCCGACCCGTTCGACAGGATGCTCGTAGCCCAGTCCCGGTCTGAATCCATGGTGTTCCTCACTCATGACACGATCCTGTCGGGATATCTAGTTTATCATTGGGGCGCTAATCAGAGTGGAGTGGCGTACCAATAAATAATTCATATTATAACTCAAACAAAAAATGGTGAGTATGGTTGTAAAAATCTCAAAAACATAACCTCGGTATTTGATCTAGCTAGATCCATGCCTTGGCCTTATCCAAAAAAACACCCGACTATTATGAAATATGCTATGACGATTTCTAGAAAAGCCATATCAAACCAAGTTGATTTGGATCTCTTGGTTCCTCGCCGAAGCTGAATACTTGCATCCTCGCGATGTGTTGTCCGATAGTATCAGCGAACAGCAAATTGTTTCGAGCGATATCCAACTGATGGTTTATGTCAATTCCCATATAAACTGAACAAGGTGTTTTCTACTTTGGTTGTTGTCCAACCAGGATGTAGATCTTGTAAAACCAAAATTAGTGTCATATATCGATTGTAAGCAGCAAACGAATTCCCTTCCCAGTTTTGAGGCCATAAATGATGAGCAAGAGCCCCTTGAAATCCACCCCTAAAGACAGGCCAGACTCTGTTTAGTATAACTTTATTATCAATCGGGACAGGAGGATTATCCTCATGACCAAGTGCGCGGGATAGAAAATGAAGAACCTTGGATGTTATTACTTGATTCCAACCCAGACCGTTTACGGCTTTTTGTGTAAGCAGATTCCAGGAATATCCTATGCTATTGGTTGCTAAAATATTGTCACTGCACGCAGCAAGAGTATCGTAAATGCGCTGAAGTCTACCGGACTCCGGGGGGCTACCAATTATTTGCCCTTTCTGGCGCTGCATGGTCCCCCATGATGCGACCATTGCCAAAGCATCCAGGTAATGGTTTTTACGGAAAAGACTTATGATGTTTTCAGGACTGGACACTAGCGGCCATATATTCGGCCACTGAGCAGGTTGAAGTACCCATGTATTCCAGCCTGTTACCTGATTTGAAACATTCATAATCCGGCCACCAAACTGGTTTGCAGGATTATTTGGTAAAAAAGCAGGAAAATAAATGGCAGCATTGCTGGTAGTAGCATCCCTAGCCCATTGCATAACATCCTCCATATATACTAATTAAATGATATCGCCTGTGAAAGGTAGAATTGCTTTCTAAATCCTTATGATTGTAAAGAATGCAAATTTTTCTGCAAGTTATCTAAAATACCAATTTTCAGGTTACTCTTGCCCTGCTTGATACTATTCAGGCCTAGTAAACAGCAACTCCTTAGCTTCCCAAAGACTTATTGAATTAGTCGCGTCGATGGAAGACTTTTCAGCCAGAATCACTCCATCTCTGTACGCATAGTAGCCATACGTTACAGGATCATCACAATGCACATAGATCAGCAAGAATACATTCTGTGGATATTTTTTTGTGAGTGGTAGTATATCGATACTATGTTCCGAGTACCTGGAACTAGTATATTCAATGCTGTTTTCATTTCCATCCAATTGAAAGGGAACAACCTTCCATCCATCGTCTATCAGTTCAATGATATCCACCGCGCATTTGACAACAATTGAATACTGGCGAAATATCAGTCTCGTTGCATGGGGATGCACTGTCCACAAAAAATCATTGCCAGCTCTATATGCCATGTAGAAGCCGGTTCTGATTCCGGCAAATTCATTTTTTGAAATAAATAGTTTTTTAAATCCATCTTCAATAATTCTGGACCATTCAGCAGAGCCTGGTTCTGGAATTTGATCATGAGCATTGAATCCAGCTATTGAATCACAAAATTGATTCCTTCAGGAATTGCATTATCAAGCCTGTATCCCAAGACGTCTTTACATTTCATCGAGCCACTGTAGTACCGTTGCCAGTATCATGCCGTAATACCGTCAGTACCAGCAGCCCCCCGGAAAGCCAGATTACAAGTGTCTTCCTTCGTAAGGACCAGTACTTCCAGCGGGCGGGCTATCAAGCGGCGTCGCTCCAACTCCGTAAGCAGCCAGGCCAGAAATTTCCGGTCGACGCCCAATAACTCATCAATGTCTGTGTTGCAACCCCTCGCGGAGACCAGTACGTTTCCATCAGCGTCGATGGCCCAGTACCACCCGATGCGTGATGAACCCGGATGGCTGGACCTGGCATCGCCGAACCACAGCCCCCCCGAACGGAGCAGAGCAAGGCGGCCATATGCGCGGTAGCCGCGCCTGCTGGCCTCATCGGGATCATCCAGGTCAGGCAGTCGCGCCTCCCGGATGGTAAGTACTCGTTGTTGATCAGGCATTGTACCTCCTGGCCTTAAAAACCGATTCTTCGATTATCAGACGAAATCCTGAAGCCGGATTCATTGCGGAGCCTGGACAGTACATCCTGATGGGATATCCCGTGGGCATCTTGTTGGTCGGCCAGAGCCGGGTCCCGCGGGCTTCTTCGCCGGGACTGCAGCAACGGTACCACAGCTTTATAGACTGCCGCAAAATCGCCCGGACACAGCCCTTCGATCCGGCCGAGGCCGCGCTTCAGCGCCTCGTCGGGTTCCCCGCATAGTTCCATGAAGTAACTTCTATAGAGTTCGATGAGCTGCTCGGGCCGCGGAGGGCTGAAGGTCACCTTCCACTGGAAACGCCGCATCGCCGCGGTATCAAAATCTTCACGACGATTGGTACAGCAAATCAGGATGCCGGAAAAGGCCTCCATCCGTGTGAGCAACTCGTTCGTCTGGCTCCGCTCCCAACTGCGCTCAGCGCGGCGACGGTCGATGAAGAGGCTGTCCGATTCATCGAGGAGGAGTATCGCACCAAGGTCTTCCGCCTCCTCGAACGCGCCGGCTATAAGCTGCTCGGTGACTCCGACCAGGGGTGAGAGCAGGTCCGAGGCGCGCTTCTGCACGAGGGGCAGCCCGAGCGCCGTGGAAAGCCATTGAGCAAAGGCCGTCTTGCCCGTGCCGGGGCCGCCCGAGAACAGCAGCTTAGCCTCGAGCACCTCGAACACCGCACCCACACCGTTCGTTACGGTAGGTACATACAGGCCGCCCCCGGTTTCTATGTCATGCCGCGACTTCAGCCCGCGTGCTATCTCCGAAAGGCTCTCGACGAGGTCGGACAGGGGCAGGTCCACATTGATCGCTTCCGGAAGGTACCGGTCGCCGCCACGCGTAGCCCTGCCGGACACGATACCGGCGCCGCGGCCAGCCGCGTTGTGGCCGCCGCTCATCAGGCGCTCGTGCCGCAACAGGATTTCTGACAAAACCGCGACAGACTCTCCTGGTTGCTGCCCTGCAAGGTTTTTGTCGGAAAATACGCAACGCAGTCCGCGCAGCGCGATGTCGATGCCGCCGGCGTTGACCGCGTGCGCCCTGGACAGCGAGTCGATGGCGTCCCCGCCGACAGCGGTATCGAGGCCATAGCCGCGGGCAAGCTCCCGCCAGAGCACGGCGCGCTGACGCTCGTTCTGCGGCTTGAACTCGAGGCTGTAGGCAAAGCGCCGCTTCACCGCGCCGTGGACCTCGTCCACCTCGTTGGCTATCCAGACTATGGATCCCGCGTGGCAGTCCATGAACTCGGTAAGCCATGCCTTGGCGGTCGCAGCGTCTTCCGGAGACCGGCCCTGGGTATTGATGAGGCGGTCAGACTCGTCTATGACGAGGACCGCCCCGGCGTTGAGCGCCAGGTGCGAGGCGACCTTGAGTCGCAGCAGCGGAGAGCGACCGTCCTCGCTGCCCCCCACGGCGCTCAGGACGAAGGACCGGAGGCCCAGGCTTGCAAGCAGGCTCATCACGAAGGTCGTCTTGCCCGTGCCCGGCGCGCCATGGACGAGGACGCTGGCCTTGCCTGCCCGCAGGATGGCCTCGAGTATGCTCCGGCTCATCGCCGGTACGGGGAAGCTGTCCAACGCGGCCTGGCGGGTAGCCGCATCTGCGATGTACTTTTCCAGTGGGACGACGAACGAGAAGATGGTCCGCGGGTCGTTGAAGAACTGCCGCATCTCGTCACCGAGCGCGTAATGCGGGGGCGGCATGTAGTCCGGCAGCACGAAGCCCATGTCGAGCAGCCTGCCCTTGGGTGCGAGCAGGCCCTTGAGCGTCTTGCCGTCAACCCCGGCGCAGTCGGCCAGCACGCGCTGGAAATCGAGGAGGGACAGGTCGTCCAGCACGGACTTGAAAAACGGCTCGTTGGTGGCGCACCAGAGGAACACGAGGATCTCCACCTCCGGAAAAGTGAGGCCAAAGATCGACGCAAGCTGCTCCCGGTGTTCCGGGCAGGGATCGGTCAGGTCGCGGCCGGCATGGCACGAGCGGAAGATCCTCCCGGATGCCTTTTCCACAATGGCTGGGTCGAGCATGCATTCGTTGGTTGAAGCTGAAGGTCTGTCCCGCCGCTCCCAGCGGTTCCACGCCTCCATCACGGCATGGCCGAGGCCGATGGGGTCGGGATTTCCGTCTCCGTCGTGAGGCACGTCCCGCTCATCGTCCTGGCACCCGGCGAAGAGCTCGTCTTCCATGGCACGCCAGCCCTCCGGGTTGAGAGTCAGCATGATCGCAAGGAAAATCTCCCTGCTGAAGGCGGTGTGGCCCAGAAGCCTGTCGAGGTAGTAGATGACGAGGTCGAGGTACGGATCATCCTGCGCGGGCTTGTTTGCCGCGAGTCGCTCTTCATCGGTCAGTATCCTGCGAGGTTGCATGCTCATGTGGGTACCCCCTGCCCATGAGCATACCGCCACACGGTGACATTTTTTGACACCATGAAAAATGTTTGCGTTCCGCCTCAGGCCAATCTACAATGGTGTCAGATTCTGTCGCCCTGATCCGTGATACTGTACGGATGGACCGCGACTCCGGGAGCATCACATGAGCCTCAAGCTGGACAACCTCATCAGGCTTTTCGATTATCTGAGTCCGTACACATGGCGGACAGCGGACCAAGTTGCGGGCGAGCTGGAGGTGGACCGCCGGACGGTCTTCCGCTACATGCGTGAGATCGAGCTGGCCTTCTCGCCGGTACCGATAGTCGAGAGCAGCCGGGATGGCTACCGGCTGTGCAGGAACGACTTCCTCGACGTCATGCAGAGCCGGGACGACTACGCCGGACTCGCCGCGGTGATGTCGACGCCCCTGGGTTCCCTCGTGCAGCCGGAGCATCCGTTGCCGGAACGATTCATCGCCTCCATCCGCGAGATGGTCGAGACGAGGGCGTCGCTGAGCTCAAAAATAATCCGGCCCATATTCGAGGCCATGCGGACGGGCTGTTTCCTCGAACTCAGCTACCGGGCCAAGACCGAAGCCAAGGCTCACCGCTGCGTGCCGGTAAAGTTCTTCCTGCGGTCCGGGATTCCCTACATCGTCAGCTTCGATGAGGAATATGGCCACCTGATAGTGCTCGCCGCCGACAAGATCGAGCGCGCGGCCAAATCGAGAAAAATCCTGCCGGAGGCTGAGCTCAAGGAACTGCGCGCCTACGTCAACGGAGCGTGGGGACTGATGGTGCGACACAAGGAGCGGCTCGTGAGCGAGGTCGAGTTTCAAGCCAACGCGTCGGTTGCCGCCTATTTCGAGAAGGCGCCGCTCCACGCCAGCCAGAAACGGATCGGAGAACCGGGCTGTGCCACCTTCAGGCTCAAGGTTCACAACGAAGGCGAGTTTGTCCGCTACCTCCTGCGCTTCGGCCAAGCGGTACGGATCGTGTCGCCAGTGAGCGCGATACAGGAACTGACCGGCTTCCTTGCTACCATGCGTGAATTCTACGAAAGACCGGAACCCATCGAGTCCAGCAGCATCCAAGGTTGACAGGCCTCCAGCATGGACTGATCATTGCCCGAGAAAAATCATATAAAAGAGAGAAACCCAATAGACATGCCAAATCAGGCCAAAGGAGTTACTATGCATTTTGAGAATCTTGATTCGATGCTGCCTCCCGATATCATGACCATCGAGAGGGTCTGTGCCTCATCCGGACACAGCCTGTCAGCGCTCCGGAAAACGCCAGTCTTCTGGGTGAGCGAAACGCTCATGGACAAGCTCTACGATCCCTGGCGCACCATTCTCCTCAATTCCGAGTGCATCGACAAGGCAGTCGAGGGTGCGGGCGAGAAAATCGACCCCGAGAAGTCGGGCGGAGCCTTCATCAGCGATCTCGACAGTTTCTGGGAAAGGCTCGCGGAATGCTCGGGCAAGGCGGCGACGGTCTACACACCGGTTACGGGAGTCTATATCCAGAAGCTCGATGAAGCTGCTGTCAAGCACATCGCGAGCGCCAGAAAGAAGACTGGCAAGACTGGCACGGGAATCGCTGTCGGCATGGCCGCGGCATTCGTGTGCCCCGAGCGTTGCGCCGCACGTATCGAAGGCCTTGCCACGAGTCTCACCGAAATGCAAAGTGTCGAGTACTCCACCGCACAGGTAGTCTTCCATGAGCTTGCCCACGCCTGGCTTAAAACCGATCCTGCGCGGTACCGGACCCCATGGGGCCGCCTCATTGAGGAAAGCATTTGTGAAGCCGAAAGCAGCCTTCACTTCGACAATAAGGAAGAGAAATCTGGAAGAGCTCTTATCAACCGGCTACTGTTGGAAGGGCCGATCGAATATCGGTCTTTCAGGTTCTGGAATAGATTGGAAATCAGCCCGTGGCATGAGAGCAGGTCTTTATCCGATATTATGGAAATGTGGAAACGATACAGCTACGATAGTCTCTTCGAAGTCACAGCTGGTTATGATGTCGATTGGAATGCGAATGAACTTTTTGGCCACGACTTTCGTGAATTTGTTAATGCAAACAATTCATTGCCGAAAGCTCGTATGCTCGAGATTATTTGGAAGCAAGCTGCGCGACGCATACTCATCTGGATTTATAACGAAGAGAATTGAACTCTTGCTGAAACTGAGTCAAAGCGCGGTTACCTATTGCGCTCTTTATTCAAAGTCAGCGTTGTGTTTTGCTTGGTGAGGTATTGTGCCTGCTCTGCTTGCAGCAGTATGTCACCAACGGCAACCTGAATGATCTCAGACATGGCTTTGTTTTTAATTGAGGTATGGAGGTAGAGGAAATGTTTCTCTTCGAAGGAGCAGTATTCGACGTACTTTGAATGCATGGCAGGAGGATCGAATGTAAGCGTCGACCCAGGATTCCAGTGGGATGGGACAACTCTAGCGCCAACAAGACGAGGTTCAAAATAGCTGCCGACGTAATCTTCTACAGATACTCCTTTGCTTATATGGGAGATGAAGTGCCTGTACTGGTAGCCTTCTACCTGGACGCCAATGACGATTCCGTTTCCCACAGCACAATGATACGAGAAGGTTATGTAGCCTGTCTGGCCATAACTTGAGTAACCTGAGTGTATGTTGATGCTACCAGGGGGAATGTCTTTGTCTTCCTTACCGCTATAAATTTGTGTGGTGGAGCCAGCGTTCTTTACTTTGAGTAGTGCATAGGCCATAGCCTGATAACGCTCGAAAAGGATTTTCTCAAAAATCGCATTAAGTTTGCTTGACTTCTGGAGGTCACCAGAGCGTACCTTTATTTGTGCCGGGCTCCATTCTCCTATGTTTCCCCCCCCCGTACTCCCGTGAAACAAATCCCTTTCAAGAAGCAGCGACATATTCTCGATCATCGAGGCATAATCGGCGAGAAGGGCTACGAGGTAGGCATCGCCCACATCGGCCGCAAATTTCGATAGCGGTTTGATAAAATTCACTCCGAGGTTCTTATATGACAGGTATCGCCAGGATCCCCCTTGATTGTCTTTGAAAGACTTTCCGTCTTGGGCCTCAGGTGGCGCTGTCATGCTGAGGAGGACGAATAATGGTTGACCTTCATTCTTCTCTTCTTGGTCTGAATACCTGCCTAGTTGGTCAAGGTCGCGCCAGCTCTTTACCTTGTTCTCTATGATGACCTTGCGGGATTTTCGTCCATGACCATATTCCAATGTCATTACGAGATCGTTGTGCTTTTTCTCGCGAAGAGGGTCGCTTATCGATCCTGCTTTTTCTCCCAGAAAGTCGCAGAAAAGTGCTTGTGCGGGTGTGGCTATCTGTTCGTTCGGATGCTCCAGCAACCAGTGGATAAAATTGCTGTGAAAAAGCTCGTTGGATGCAAGCGAGAGCCTGAAGAGAGGGGATATTTCAAGTTTCTTGAGTCTGGTCTCTATGTCTTCCCAATTGTAATCATTCATGATTGCTCCTCCGCACGGACTGTACGCGATTCATTATAATTCAAAACCCCAGCAACCCCCTGGTCGCTGGATCATGGAACGCCTTCCTGGTTGTCGATTCCCTGTGATACGCAAGGTCCCCGCCGCAACTTGGACAACGATTGTTCCTTGGCACGCAATCAGGGCAAAACAGGATTCGCGGGTCTTCGCAGCGTTCGCAACCGTAATGCTTGTCATGCGCAGGTTCAATATTGGCTTTGCAGGAATAGCAATATTCGCTCATGTGTATGTCCTTCCTTATGCCCTGTGCAGCAAAAACGCAAGCGGGGGCTTGGCGTTGAGAGGCGCGGCGGCAGCATAGTTTATCTGGGGCGATGCGCCTGATTCCGCCAAGGGTACTTCGATGCCGGAGGCTCGGCAGATGCTTTCAAAGTACGCAGCCTGTTCCGCTTCAAGGACCAGCGTGATACGCGGTTCGGTGGTATTCTGCTTGAGCCCTGCCAGACGGAGCGCATGCAGCGCCAGAGCCATGCGCTCCGGCACGGCGGGACCTATAGCTTCCGGTGGCGGCAGGTCCAGTGTTACGCCGCCCGCGGAAAGCTTGCCGCCGCGCTTCGCCCGGGCAGCAAGGACAGGCACGATACCCTTGGCTGCAATCGATGCAAGGCCTGGTATGTCGTCGAACTGGCCATTGACGAGCACGAACTCATCTCCGGGCATAAAGGTATACGTTCGAGGTTTGGGAGAAGCCGAGCCTGGCATGAAGTCTGATTGCATGAAGCCGGGGGACATTACGCCGAACAGGGGTGCTGCGCCGCCATCCATCCAGGCCGGCGTGCCATTGGAGCGTACGGCCGCCACGCCACCCGTGCCGCGGCACAGCACCGTAACCCGGCTATCGCGTGCGTTGGCTATGACGGCGCTCATCGCTACCATCGCGCCGGGAATCGCCAGTGCGTCCAGGGCATTTTCCAGTACCGTATCGAGCCGTGCCAGGGCATTGGCAGGTGCGTTCACCGCGTTCTTGAGCAACCCGCTGGAGAGCGCGCAGCTAAGTGCTCCCTTCAGGTAAGCGCCAAGAAGAGCTGCCCTCGGACCCCGGCCCATCGGTTCAGCAAAAACACAGCATACCGCGTCGCGTTCAAGTCGCTTTGAAATTATGAACCCGCCATGCGCCGACGGCCCGAATTCGTGGTATATTGCACCCTCAAAGGCACCGCCTTCATCGATATGCGCGCCGAGGATGCCCCGCGTCTGCAGGCACAGTTCTTCCTCAGCGTTGGACTCGGCTCGTTTCATAGTGCCGGAACCTGCCGGATGGTCCGGACTGAAGAACGCCCTTGAAATGGTAGTCATATCCATCGCTGCCTCCGCTGCACCAGATTACTTCAAACCGACAGGCGAAACCTTCATGCGTGCGTGATGCTGTGTGTGCCTTGCTATGGTTGACCCAAACTGAGGATACGATTCCGGTAACCTGACAAGAAATAATCCCAGCTAATCACCCGAAGGCCCCTTGCCCGCAAAATATGTTGTCTCCATGACAACATCGGTCGCGGATATTTTCAAGAGTCTTTTAGTAGCCTTGGCCGTTACACCTCGAGATACCAGGAATGAGTTGTTGTTGATGAGATGTTCTGCGCGGGCTGCTTCTATCGACGATTCCATTTTCAGAACATCAAACTTCTTGAGAACCTTGAAAAAAAAGTGTTCATTGATGATGCCTGCCGCAGTTTTGATCCTGAGGGCTGGCGGCTTGAATTCCGTGATGGAGCCATCCGGATTTTTCCTGAAGTATTTGCCTCCTTTTTCATCATTAAAGGAGCAGTCGTACCTGGTTTTCCCCCACTGAAAATCAATCTCGTCTTCATAGCGGTCTTTCAAAGTTCCTCCCCGTCATCGTCGGATTCAACGTCGCCGCCAGATAGTCCGCTGAATTCAGTTATATCGAAACGCAACTCCAGCTCCGTTCCATCAGCCATCTCGATACTGATGACGTCCATCCAGCGGTCTGGGTCGAGTCGCATGAGCCGCTGACGGACGAACCGCCAGTCTCGGCCACGCGCGCCAAAACGGGCTTCGATGTAGTCGTATTCAGCGGCGACGCCAGTGGCAGAGTCGCGGGCATGGATGACGACGAGGTCGCCCTTTTCTTCAAAATAAGCTTCCATGGCCTCCCTCATTTCTCGAACCCCGCCGGAAACTCGTCCCAGGTTCTGCCATCGAGCTCGCGGACCGAGACCTTGTGGCTCGTGCCAAGCTGCTTTATGAAGAGGGGGATGCCGCGGGCCTTCACCGCATCCCGGATGCCGGCAACCCACCGCAAATCCAGGGGCCGTGCTCCGGAGCCGGTCTCGGAGCCGACGACGACCCACTCGGCGGGAAGGTGGCGCGAGAGGTCTACGGGGCCGAGCAGGGGCTCGAGCATGATGATGCGGGTGCCCCGGATCCGGTTGAGCCAAGGCAACCGCTCATCGGCCGTCGCCTGGTCCTCGGCTGAAACGGCAACAGCGAGGTAGTCAGGCAGGCCTGCGGGGTAGCGGCGTTCCAGGATGCCGGCCATGCGCTCGGCCCGCTTCGTCCACAGGATGTACTTCGGCGTCCGTCGCTTCGCTATTGCCACGCTGTCCACGATGGAGAGCACCCGGTCGATCGTAGCATCGGGAACGCGGTCCCAGAACAGGTCGCCGTGCTGAACCACGCCCACGATGCCGTTCTTCAGCTTGAGCGACTCCTCGGTCAGGCGCTTTGCAAAGACATGGTGTTCGTTCGGGCTTATCCCCGCGGGAATGTTGCCCAGCCGCTGCTGCCAGGGAAAGATGCCGTCCAGGTACCAGCACCGGGCGCATCCAGCCGAATACCGCTCGCAACCAATTACCGGGTTCCAGTCGCAGGTGAGGATGTCACCTTGATTATGCTTTGCCATGCTCGCTCCTTGCATCATCCGCGGGGTGCAGCCCTGATACGCCCCCATGGAGTATGGAGCATTCCCCGCACTTCTATACGATACAGTATATCAATGACACAAACTGTCACCCATATTAATGCCTGCACTAGAACGGTGCGTCAGTATCTGTCACCGGGCCGTGATATATTCACTGCCGAGACAAAACGGTGCGACGGCGGAAACACGACTGTTTTATGGAGGAAAATACGCATGGGAACCCAAGAGTGCGCCACAACACTGCTTGAAAGCCTCAGCATCCTTGACAGGGTCATTCCGCTGGCCGCTGGCGGCCCCGCGGGTTCGCTCCGCATCAAAGCCGGTCGCCTGATCGTCGAGACCGCCGCCAACGCGCTTGCGCTGGGTTTCTGGCCCACCCCTGGAGCCTACAGGCGCGCTACGGACAATACATGGCTTCCAACCGAGCGCTGGGCGGACGAGTTCCTCTCCGCGTGGCCACGGCTGGAACCGGGCAGCTTTCCTTCCCGCGACCCCTTCAGGTCGCTGCGGCATGGCAGGCGACCGGCCCAAGGCCTGGCCCAAGCCACAGCCCAGGCTACCGAAGAGCCGGCATGTAACCTGTGGCCGTTTTCCGCCTATCTGGAACGCATCCCGGCCGAGTGCCGGATGGCCGCAAGCCGGTTCAGTTCACGCCGCTGGCATCTCCTGCGCCTCTTCGCGTCGGACGAGCGCTTTGTGGAACTGGCCGCTTCTAACCCGGGCCTCGCGTTTGCTTTGGCAAGCACCTGGCGCTTCCGCGAGCGCGCTACGTCTGGAACTATTCCTCTGCTACCGGCGGGGCTATCCGGCTGGAAACGGCGCACGATTGCCGCATGGCTCGGCTTTCCTGCAACAGAAGCGGCAGTCCGCACCCTCGGAATCATCGATCCCAAGGCCCTGTCCATCCCGTTGCTCCTGCGGTTGCGCGACCGCATGAACGCAGGTAGCCTGGATGGTACCTTGTCGCGCCTCGAGCACATCAATGCGGCAATGCTGCGCATACTCGTCCAGCCGCACCTCGATGCCGTGGCTGGGCCCAACCTACTGCGCCAGATTGGCACCAACCATGCAGGCATGCTCGAACAACTGCGGAGTCTCGCACGAGCTCTCGGTGAAAAAGAACCCGACACGCCCATACACTCCATCCGCCGCCTGGAAAGCATGTATCGTGAACGATCAGAACGCCTCCAAAATCGAATCTGGACAAAGAAGAGCGTTTCGCCCCTCCGTGATTTTGGAGCGCCGCCCTTTCCCGCCAAGCCCGGCATCGAGCCAATCCTGAACGAAGCAGGCTTGTACGTAGAAGGTCTCGAGATGCGGAACTGCGTGCCCTCGTGCGCCGCTGAAGTGCTGCACGGAATCAAGTATTTCTACCGGGTAGATGTTCCCGTCCGTGCCACGTTGCTGGTTGAACGGGTTGACAACGATGCCCGGGCACCATGGGCTGCCGGTGACATCAGGGGCCTGGAAAACAAAATGCTGTCTCCGCTTGTGGCTGAACAATGCTTCCGGGCTCTTTTATCGACAGGACAAACAGACGAAAGCTCATCCGAGCATATAAAACAGCCGTGCTATCGACAAGCTGAACTGCCTTGGTATGCTGAACCCCACGAGCCGGACCAATCCACAAGCTGAGTAAGGTGCATTATCTTGTCCGGAAGGCGCATCATACGACTGTCCAGCAACAGGGCTGCAGATAGAAGCTGGAACAGGGAATGTCATATAGGCAACTTCTCCTTGCTTAGAAGCTCAGGTCACACGAACGACGGTACCTTCAACCGGCAGGTTGACCCAGGCACCATTGACCGGCCTGCCCGTAGCTCTGGCCAGACCGTTGGCGTAGGCATTCAGCTGGGCAGCCCATCCCGAAGTCGTCAACGAGTCCAGCGTGCCAAAGACATGCACAAGCTTGTGGTCCAAGATTACCAGTGCGTCACCGGTGTCCACGACCAGGTCTGTGCGGCCTGTGGTAATCTGACCGTTATCCATGGGACTGGAGAAGGAATATTCGGTGCAGAGTTCCGCTCCTGGCCATTGCGATCCAAGCCATCCAAACAAGGACCGCACCGAGGCTGCAAGATCCAATGGTTGTAGTCCGGTACTTTCAGGTTGGCGTTGCAGGAAGGTACTGACTGCCACGGCATCATCCAGGATGCGGGGATTGGCTACAGCCCAGGCAATAAAGGCATGATAGACGGTCCCCGGTATGCGCAGGTTCTGGCCAGCGGTAAAAGGCAGCCCCGATCCGTATGCCAGCGGTAACCCTTTGATGGCGGCAGTGGCTTCATCATGGTTCGAGGGCACTATGAAAGCCGGCAACCGGTTTTCCCGGGCACTGCCGGGCATGTAAACCGCCGGCCAGGCCAAGGCGGCTCCCAGTGCTGAAGTCCGCATGGAGCGTGCCCCTGCATTCGCGGTACCGTCTTCAGCCGACAGGAACCTGCAGTATCGTGGAATATGCTCACCGGATGGCAGTTCAAGGTAGGTCAGGCCAGGCTCTCCCGGGGCAAGGACAGCCTCCGCTACCGGTCCCAGACAAGCCAGGCTCCCGCCGGAACTGGCCTTGGCCGGATGGGCAAGTATCAACAGATCCCTTGCCCTGGTCAGGCCAACGTAGAGGACACGGCGGGCTTCATCCTCCGCAAGAGCAGCGAGACCAGCACCATCGGGGTCCTTGTCCGTATCGATGCCAGAGACTTTTTTCAGACTTCCAAAAGGCCAGGGCCGGAGCTTGATTGTTCGTCCTTCCAGAGGATCGTCCATAGTAATGCCCCCGGAGCCTGTTACCGACAGCCCCCAGAAATTGTCTCGTATATCCTTGGTGGTATCACAACAGATGCAGACCGGCCACTCCAGACCCTTGGCCTTATGGTAGGTCAACACCGATACGCCTGCTCGAACCTGACTGCCTGAGTCCTCGTCCCCCAGGGTTTCCAGCTCTTGTAGATAAAGGATCAAACCGGCAAGGGTTGTCCCATCCCTGCCAACAGTAGTCTGCCAGCTGTCCACGCAGCCAAGCAAGGCATCGAAACGGGAAAGCCTGCTGGTAGCTGCCGCCCTGGGACCCTCCCCAGCGGCCGGATATCTGGACAGGGAAAAACGGTCCAGGCCACAGCGCAGCACCAGAGCCCGGGACAACTCAAGGGGCGTCAGAACCTTGGTCAAAGGACGCATGGCCTCGATGGCCATCAAGAGCGGATTGGCATCCTCTCCCATACAACGCCAGAGCCCCCTATCCCGCTCTGCCCGTAGGAGCCAGGCAACACGTTCCTCAAGCCAGGTCTCGGGGTCCAGCCCTTGGGTCAAG
>CAXZAJ010000041.1:0-17298 GCA_964293355.1 uncultured bacterium | reverse complement strand
GTCGGCGAGGGCTACGGCCAGCTTTGTGTCGCCGCAGCGGACAAGTGTTGCTGCCGCATTCCTCAGGGTGTAGACATCCCGGTCTCCGGCCGGGTCGGTTATCGTGCCGACACTCAGGAAGAGCAGCCCCTTGAAGAGCGCGTGGTAGAGTGCATGCAGGTAGGCTGCGCGCAGGCCTTCGGGTGTTCCGAGCCCCCAGGCCGCGACGATGTAGCCTATCTGGCTGATGGAATGGTACGCAAGGAGCCGTTTTGCGTCTTTCTGCGACAGGGCGACCAGAACCGCGACGAGGGCCGTGACGACTCCCGCGGTGCCGACGAGTTCCATCGCCTGAGAACCGCTTGGCAGGAAGACCAGCAGTCGGCCCAGGGCAAAGAGCGGTGTCTTGATGAGCACGCCTGACAGGACGGCCGAGATCGCGTGCGGTGCCAGCGCGTGCGCGTCTGGCAACCAGCCGTATACCGGCATGACGGCTACCCGAATCGCGATGGCGGCGACGATGCAGGCTGTGGAAAGCGCGGCTACTACGCCGCCGTTGTCTGCCATGACCGCCAGTCCGGTGGCTATGCCTTCATACGTGAGGCTCCCTGTCAGGCGGTAGAAGCCGAACAATCCTATAAGGAAGAAAACCATCGCCGCGGAACTGACGGTCAGGTAGCTGAACGCCGCCAGAAAGGCGCCTGGCTTCTGCGAGCTGGCTACGAGCACGTAGGAGGCCAGCCCGAGCACCTCCAGGCAGACGAACAGGTTGAATAGGTCCGCCGTTGATGCTGTGGCCGCAAGCGCGGAGGTCTGAATGAGGAACAGGGCGGTAAAGAGCGGCCCCTTTGGGCCGTTGCCACGGGAATACAGGTATGCGGCTCCCGCACCGGTAAATCCCAGGACATCGACCAGCCAGGCGAGGCCGTCAAAGCGCTGGGCTATGCCGATTGTTGTATTCCATCCTGAGATGGTAAACGACAGGCCTCCATTCAGTACCACCGGAAGAAGGCTTGCCAGTGCTGCCCACGGGAGAACAAGCCCGACGATGGCTCCAGCCGATTCCAGCATGGTGGCTACACGGTTGCCATGGCCCGTTTGGGCAAAAAGCGCCAGCGCAGCACCGACGAGCGGGAGGAATACAGGCAGGAGGGCCAGTTCAGCGTCATTCATGGCCAACGAGCCTCTTGAGTTCGTCAGAATCCAGGGTGCCGTAAATCCTGAACAACCGGTACGCCAGCGCCAGGGCGAGGGCGGAAACGCAGACCCCGACGACGATCGCGGTGAGCATCAGGGCATGCGGCACAGGATCGACGAACAAGCCGGGCTGTCCGCCCAGAATGGGTGCCTCCTCACCGATCAGTGACCCTTCAAGCACGAAGAGTATGACGACCGAGGAATTCATGATGGCCAGAGCGTAGGCTTTCTTTACGAGATTGCGTTGACTTACGAGTCCGACAATGCCTGTCAGAAAAAGAACAAGGATGAGCAGGCGAGCAATCATTCCGCCTCCCCCCCAAGCATCAGGATGCACGTGAGTGCTACTCCCGCGCCAACCTTGAGTCCTATTATCACGTTCAGCGCCACGATATAGGATACAGCCGGAATCTCAAGCCCCTGGTGCCAGGCGAAGCTCCGGAATGCCTCGATCGCCCGGTTGGCCCCAGGAAAGGACAGGAGGAGTATTGCCGCAAAGGCCCAGGCCTCCATGCGGGCGAGTGACGCGTGTCCGAAAACCGCGAGGCTGGGGTCAATGCGGCCCACGCCTCCCGAGCGGCGGCCCAGCGCTATGAACATGATGCCTGAGGCAAGCACGACACCACCCTGAAAGCCGCCACCGGGTGAAACATGGCCGTAGAGCATGACGTACGCTCCAAAGAGCAGCACGATGGGTGCGAGCTTGCCTGCTATGACGTTGAGTATCTCGGTACGTACGGGTCGACGACCCGTCGACGGTTGCCCGGCGCTGGCCGTTCCAACCGCGCCGGACCGTTCCGTCGCGATGAGGGAAACCGCGCCGGCGAGGGCCGCGAGCAGGACAATGGTCTCGCCGAGGGTGTCGTAGGCCCGGTAGCCCAGGTATATCGCGCTGACGAGGTTTTCGGCTCCCGTGTCGGCAAAGCCGCTCGTCGCCAGCAGATCCCTGGAGGCGACAGGCCAGGGAGAACTGGACAGGATGATCGGTGCCAGCGTGGCGATGGAGAGGAGGGCAACAGCCAGTCCCGTCAGGATGCCCGTGGCTCGACCTTTCTTCATGAGCGGTCCTTTCTGTCTGTTTCACGGATGACCCACACGAAGATGATCGTCGATACGCCTGCTCCGACCGCGGCTTCAGTGATTGCCACGTCCGGGGCACGCAGAAGAAAGAAGAGAAGCGCCGACAGGACGCTGGTAACGGAAAGCGCTATCGCGCCGTGCAGGAGATCCTTGGCGATAAGCGCGTATGCGGATCCGATGCAGACGAGGAGGAGTATCGGTTCTATCACGGGGTGCCTTCATCAGTATGGTCATCGGCCTTCTTCCGCTTTGAACTGCGGTTTCTGGCTGGCCTGAGTGGACCCGTCCATGGGTCGAGCCCCGATTTCCAGGCGTACCTGGCGATGATGTGTGTTGCGGTAGGATTTGACACGAGGAAAAACAGGATAATGACCGTGATGCGAGCCGCTATGGCGAGTGTAGGGGCGATGACAAGAGCTGCCAGCAGTCCGGAGAAGACTGCCGACGTTCCAATCAGTGAAGAAGCCTGAAGCCTGGTGAATGCGTCGGGGAACCGGAACACGCCTATGGTTCCTGTTATGGCAAAAACCGAAGCGAGGATGCACAGGATCGTTGCCACCCATTCCCTCGCCCCGGCGATCACGTAGGCCCAGTCAATCATCGTCATGCTCCTTGGTGCCATCCTTTTCGGAGTCTTTCGTGAAGGTGGCTATGGCCAGGATGCCCAGGAATCCGAATATGTCGTAGACGAGAGCCACATCAAGAAAGGCAGGCCTGCCGCTCAGTGTGCCAGACATCGCCAGTATGCCCAGGACCAATGCAGACACCGCGGCCAGCATCGTCAGCTTGTCCGCGCCTCCCGGGCTGATGACCAGGCGCAGGATGAGGGCCGCCGCACAGCCGGTAAAGACCAGTGCCGTCACGGTGAAGGCCATGGCGCTCATATCCAGATCCTCTTGACCGCGGCTTCGAGCGGACCCTTGATTTCGTCACCGGCGCGGGCTGAATGCCTGGTCGTCGCGTTGAGCCAGTGCACGATGATGTGGTCTTCATCGAGTTCGAGGCTTATGGTTCCGGGCGTGAAGGTAATGGATTCCGCCAGCGTGACGCGTGCTATGTCGGACTTGAGCCTGGATCGGAAATGCACGATGCGTGGAGCGATGGAGCCAGTCAGCACCATCCAGAGCATCTTGAAGCTTGCAACATACATGGCCCAGACCAGTATGAACGGATAAGCCAACGCTGGGAGGATGCGCGGAAAAATCATGTGCCGCGCCGCCTCGTGCTCGTCGATGAAGGTACCATAGGAAGTCAGCGCGATCAGGGCTGCGCAACCCAGGCCGGCTGTGATCGATCCGGCCGAGAAACTGCCTGAGAAAAGGAACCAGACGATGACAAGCACGGTGAAGGTTGCTGCGATGCGTATCAGGCGCCAGAGGCTTTTCGGGTTCATTGACGCTTCAGTCCCGTTCGAAAAGGAGTCGCACGAGTTCCGTTCCGCCTGGCGCTTGCCGCGCGGCCTTCCTGAAAACGGGGTCATGCAGAACGCGGGCAAGCTTTGACAACAGTTGCAGGTGGTTGCTCGTACCCTTCTTCGGTCCCGCGATCATGAAGATCAGGTCTACGGGAACATCATCCTGCGCGCCAAAGGCTACCGGCCGATCAAGCCGGATCACAGCCATCCTGGTACGTTCCAGACTGTCCAGCAGGGCATGCGGTATTGCTACACCTTCGCCTACGGCCGTAGAGGACAGCTCCTCCCGCGCGATGATGGCTGCCAGAATAAGCTCCGCGTCCAGCGTCTCGTCATCGGAGCACAGGATCCGGGCTGCCGCTCTGAGAGCGTTGGTCTTGTCATTCGCCTCGATGCCAACCGCAATCCGGCCGACTTCAAGAACGTTGGAGAAGGTGATCATCAGGCTTGCTCCTCGTTTTCGCTTTCAGATTCGAGCCGCGCGAATCCGTGCCCCCATTCCACAGGCAGCATGAACATCACACCGGTTCCGGGCTTGTCGAATCCACCGACTACCTCGTCAAGAATGGGTACAAGGCGCTCGATTGCCTTCTCGTCCTTGACGACAGAGAGGATAGTCTTGTTGTAGGGCTTGTTGCCCTTCATGAATTCCTTGAACCCGGCAAAAAGGGGCACTTCATAGGCAAGGTAGTAGCCTAGTCCCTCAGAGTCGAGGATGGTTGCGCCAGGCATGCCTGCCTCGACATAGGCTTCTAGTACCTCGTCGAGGACTTCTTCCTTGTTGAGTATGAATACCAGCAGTTTCATGAAAGGTCCTCCTGGCCCCAGTATTGGGCGGGCATGACTGCACTGTCAAGAAAAAGATACAGGTACTGCCGTTAAAAACTATTGAAATATCACTTTTTCCTTGACGCGGAACCGTGTTTCGTCAAGAATGCAGCACGATGTCAATATTTCCATATGAACCACCGTCGCACGATTTTGAGAAGGATACCCGACTTTCACGGGTGGCGCTTGTCGTATTCTTCTGCCTGACGAGCGCTTTTGGTCTCGTGCTCTCAGGCTTCGATATTGCCATTATACTGCGCGGGCTTGGTGCCATCATCGTGAGCCCCGACATTCTCATCAACGACTACATGAGCATCGCAGGTCCCGGGCCGGCCTTCGTCAACGCCGCACTCTGCATCGGAGTCGCGATTGGCATCCTCAAGATATCGGGCGTTTCGGTCTCGGGGCCCGCAATCGCCGCGGTCTTTACGATCGCTGGCTTCAGCCTCTTTGGCAAGAATATCGCAAATATATGGCCTGGCATACTCGGGTCATATCTGTACTCGGTGGCCAGTCGTCGCCCGTTCAGGGAGAACATCATTGTTGCACTGTTCGGTACAGCCCTCGCACCGCTGTCCAGTGAAGTGGCTTTTGGCATCGGCCTTGCCATGCCCTGGAATGTGGTTGCCGCCCTGGCCATAGGCGCAGTCGTCGGCTTTCTCATATCTCCCATAGCCAGGCACGTGCTCGACTTTCACCGGGGCTACAATCTCTATAATATAGGATTCTCTGCCGGCCTCATCGGCACCGTGGTCATGTCGAGTCTCAGGGCCTTCGATGTGCGGCTCGGTACGGGATTCCATTGGGCGGAACTCGGGCCGATGAGCTCGCTGCCATGGTTAGCGGCCAGTTTTATCGCATTGATTCTGGCTGGAATACTGATCGATACCCAATGGCGCGATTCGTATAAAAAACTCCTTGGCTCGTCAGGACGGCTCGTCAGCGATTTTGTCCGTTTTTATGGTATTGGCGCGACCTTCATAAACATGGGCATCATGGGGTTCATCGCCAGCGCGGTGATGCTGGCCATCGGCGCTTCCTGGAACGGACCAATGACGGGCGGACTCCTGACCATCGTCGGATTTTCCGCTTTCGGCAAGCATCCCCGTAATACGCTGCCGCCGATGCTCGGAGCCGCGGCGATGGCCATGATGTCGCGCTATGGCCTCGGCACTCCTGGCAGCCAGCTCGCGGTGCTGTTCGCCAGTACGCTGGCTCCGGTGGCCGGCGAGTATGGCCCCGTAGCGGGTTTTATCGTAGGCATGCTGCATCTGGTACTCGTGCAGGTTGTAGGAACGCTGCATGGGGGGCTCAACCTGTACAATAATGGCTTTGCCGGCGGACTGGCCGCGGGGCTCATCCTGCCGGTTCTCGAATGGTTGCGCGAATGGAGGAGACATGAAGTCTGATGCCGCCCAGTTGATGCGGGTCGCGGAAGAGGTGCTCAAGTACTTCTACGTCAAGGGAGCTCGTTCAGTCAAAGTGGGCTATGATTTTGGCGAGGAACGATCGTTTGTCGCCATCTCGACGAAGGATTTCCTGCTCTCCGGTGATGACGAAGACTACCTTCGTCGAGTCTTCGCAGGCCCGGTCCAGCCGGAAATAGCCAACTACTATGGCACACTCGCGGGCAGGCGACGCGACGAGCTGGAGATGGAGCTCGTTGGCACGATGGCGGAACTCGAGGACATCCAGAACGAAGAGGGGCTCGGCGTCGTCGTCGTGCTCAGCCGCCGGGAGATGGAGTATCGTTCAGCCCGCAAGAAGTAAGTCGCTCGCGACGTTGCTCTGCTCGATGCGGGTTGCCCGGTCGCCTCCCTCCGGTCTATGCTTGTACAAGGCACTTCCGGAGGATCCTGTGAACATGAAATCCGTTTTTTCACGCTTGTCAAACGAACATAAGGTTGCGATCGTTCTGCTCGCCATAGTCGGTGCCGTGCTCGCGTTCTCGGCTGTTTCAATGCTGATGTCCACACTGGTGTCTTGCGCTCCTTCAGAAGTCTCTTCCTCCACGGGGCAGATGAAACCCGCCGGCAAGCCCCAGAAAGGACTGAAAACCGCTACATTGCGGTCAGACAACGTAGAGATAGTCGTGGAACTGGCCGTGAGTCCTGCCGAACAGGAAACCGGCCTGATGCACCGTACGGAGCTCAAGGACGGCAACGGCATGCTGTTCGTTTATACCGCTGACCGGCGTTTGTCATTCTGGATGAAAAACACGCTGGTTCCATTGTCGATAGCATATCTGGGAGCTGATGGCACCATAAAGGAACTCCATGATATGGAGCCGCTGTCGCTCGCCGGCGTGCAGAGTGAGCGCTACGTGCGGTACGCGCTCGAGGCGCCGCTCGGGTGGTTTGCGCGCGTCGGACTTGAACCAGGAGACCGCTTCGATCTGTCGGAACTGACTACCGCCAACTGATGGGACTGTACATGCCCTGAGGCCGGGCGTGCGGGGCCGAGCTCTTGCCGTGTGCTTGGCGCTTCATAGTATATTGTAGAACAGGAGATTCGGTGAAATGCTTGATATTTATACGATAGGCGCAGACGTACTCAGAAAAAACTCTGCACCGATAGAGAAATTCGACGAAGAGCTTGCCGGCCTCGTTGAAAAAATGTTCGAGACGATGAAGCTCGGCAAGGGAGTCGGCCTGGCCGCTCCCCAGGTGGGCCTCGCCCAGAGGCTGTTTGTCGTGCAGATAGAAGGCGACACGCCTCGTGTCTTCATTAATCCCGAGATTGTGCAGACCAGCATGGAGCTGGAGTCGTTCGAGGAAGGCTGCCTGTCCATACCCGGCGTGTACGCGGATCTGGACCGGCCATCGGGGATTCGGGTGCAGGCCTGGAACGAGCGCGGCCGTCGCTTCGTGCTTGAGGCTGAAGGCTTTTTGGCCCGCGTCATACAGCATGAACTCGATCACCTGAACGGAGTCCTCTTTACCGACCGACTGACGGAGAAAAACCGCGACCGCCTGCTCAAGCAGTACGAGAAGCGGATGAGGGCCTGAGCGCGGTGCGCGTCTTGTTTGCCGGCAGCCCTGAAATCGCCGTGCCGGCGCTGGCAGCCGTGAGCGCGCGCCATCAGGTTGTCGGCGTGCTGACGAATCCGCCCGCCGCCAAGGGCCGGGGGCTCTGCCTCTCGTGTACGCCCGTAGCGGATGCCGCCGCGGCTCTCGGTGTTCCAATCCTTGCTCCAGAGCGCCTGGGACCTGTCGAGCGCGAAGCCATCGCTGCGCTGAAACCTGAATTACTCGTTGTCTTTGCCTATGGCAAGATCTTTGGCCCCAAGTTCATGGCGCTGTTCCCGGCGGGCGGGATCAATGCGCACCCGTCGCTCTTGCCGCGCTGGCGGGGCTGTGCTCCCATACCGTATGCCATACTCCACCGCGATACGGTTACCGGAGTCAGCATCCAGTATGTCGCGCCAAAGATGGACTCGGGCGCTGTGCTCGCCAGGCAGGAAATTACCCTGGATGGCACCGAGACGACCGAGAGCCTGTCCGCCCTGTCCGCCACGCTCGGCGCTGAATTGCTCTCGCTCGTCATCGACCAACTTGAAGCCGGAACCGCCAGGGGCGAGCCCCAGGACGAATCGGCCGCAACATATTGCTGCGCCTTGTCCAAGGATTCAGGTCTCGTGGGCTGGAGCAATTCAGCGCTTGATATCGACGCCCGGGTCAGGGCTTTTCATCCCTGGCCTGGAGCCTGGACCAGCCTCTCAGGCGAGAGGCTGGCCATCGTCTCTGCGCATCCCTGGCCCGAAGAACCGGCACTCGCGACCGGAGCCGGGGGGCAGGGCGTGGAGCCCGGAACGGTGATTTCTGTAGACAAGTCCAGAGGTATAATGGTACAAACAGGAACGGGTCTGCTCGCCCTCACGCGCCTTCAGCTTCGCGGCAAGAAACCAATGGACTATAAAGATTTCGCGAACGGTGCACGAGGCTTGGTTGGAACGCGCTTGGGCGCGGGCTGAACGCATGCCGGCAGACTGTTGAACGGGAGCACTGCATGGATCTTCGCTCGATCTTCGATCTACGAAAAAAAATAAAGAAACTCGACCAGCTCGAACCTCACCAGTATCGTTCCGCGATAATTATGCTCCTTTCGCTGGTCATGCTGATGGCCGTATCCGGCATCATCGCGTTTTTCCTGACACTCCGGGGCGAGGAGCAGACCCTTGTGCCCAATGTCGTAGACCTTGAACTTTCCGCTGCACTCGTCAAGCTTCAGGAGAAGGAACTTTACCCAAGGATAACACTCCGGTTTTCCAGCGATGCGGAGTCAGACGGCAAGATTCTGGAACAGGAGCCTCTGCCAGGAGCCATCGTCAAGGCAGGCAGGCGCATCGCGCTCGTCGTTTCACGCGGAGCGGCCCAGGACACGGCCGGCAACTACATCGGTCAGAACCTTGAAGAGGTGAAGAGCCACCTGCAGGCCCTGTTTGGTTCCACACGGCAGCTTGTTACCGTCAAGGATCCTCCGGTCTATCTGTTCGACAAGAGCCCCGCCGGTACGATACTTGAACAGGCGCCTGTCGCGGGGACCGAACTCTCGGGCCCCACCCAGCTTACCTTCGTCGTATCCCGCGGTCCTGAACAGGCCAAGGTCAAGGTTCCCGATCTTATTGGCTTGTCGCTGAACGAAGCCACGCTCCTCATCGAAAAGTCCAGCATAGCATTCAGATTCACCGTGAGGCCGACAGAAGGACTGGAACGGCCCGGCACCATCGTAGCCCAATTGCCGGAGGCTGGAACCCTGCAGGATCCTGCAAGCCCTGTTTCCATCGTTTTGGGCTCTCCGACCCAGACGGAAGGCATTGTAACGGGCTTGTTCTCATACACGCTTCCTGAATACCCGTATCCATTGCGCTTGATACTCTATGCTGAGTCTCCCGTAAAAGCCAGGATTCCCCTGATCTCGGTAGACCATCCAGGCGGATTGTTTACCTTGCCCTACGCCCTGCCTGAGAAGACCGTCCTGGAGTTGCAGGTTCTGTCCAGGGTTGTAACCCGCGTCGAGGTACGCAGATGAGTCCCGTGGAGAAAGCGGCCGTACCCCGGGCTCCCCGAAAGCGCAAGGCAACCACCTACGCGGTAGAGATAGTACGGTTGGCGCTTTACGATATCGGCCGCTCAATAGACCTCAAGGCCGCCGCCGCCCTGCTGCCGGGAGTCCCGGGCATGCGCCTGGCCCGCCGTCGCGATACACCCTCGTCTTTGACCATGCCAGCCCCGCTGTGCGTCGATCTTCGCTCCGGGCTCAGGAAGGTCTACAGCGAAGATTCAATAGAAGGTTTCGCTGCATCAGCGCGTCTCTACGATGAGGGCGTCATGTCGATCGTGGTGAGGCTCAAGGTAAACGCAACTCTGGAAGAACTGCACAGCATCGAGACCCGGCCGGTATCCGCCAGCATCCACGACCTCGACTCCTATATAGCCGAACGTTACCGCGCAGTCCTTGAACAGGTACTCCCCGCTGTGGCCAGTCCCCGCAAGGAACCGGAGGGTGAAACCTATCTCGCCTATTGCTTCGCGGACGTCGGAATGGCCCCCGGCCGTTTCATGCACGACAACGAGAAGGCCCTGACCACGCTGCTCGCGGGCGAGCCCTGGAATTACCCGCTCCACGAATCGCAGGTGCGTAACGCCATGCGCAATCCGCTCTCGTACAGCGACCATGATCTGGCAGTGTTCGACATGGACCGCTGCATCATCATAGACTCCGAGCGTGATTATGAAGACGTGCTTCTGATCTGCGAATTGGCCAACTACCAGTACCTCGAGCTGCGCAACCTGGACAAGTTGCTCGACAAATGGCTGGACGAAGCCGAGGACGATGTTGCCGCCCTGGCAAAAAAGGGAAAGGGCAAACGCCTCGACACGAGCGCGCTGCAGCGGAAATTCGGCAAGATCCAGACCGTGCGCCTGGATGCGCTCTTCATCCTGGAGAACCTGGAAAACAGCGCCAAGATCATAGGTGACTATTTCCTGGGTACCGTCTATGAGCACATCTGCGGAATTTTCAATACCTCAGGCTGGACCCGATCGGTGGAACGACGCCTGGACGCGCTGCAGAACATCTATGAGATCGTCAAGGTGGAGAAGAGCGAACGAACGATGCTCATCCTCGACGTGGTGTTCATCATCGTCTGCATCATCTTTCCTGTGCTCCAGATACTTCAGGTCATGCTCTCCAACTAGACCCTCTCCACGCCTTCTGGTACATTTATATCCATTACCCCGTCAAGGAGCATCCCCATGGTCATACTCACCCTTAATTGCGGAAGTTCATCCGTAAAGTATCAGGTTTACGACTGGCATCAGCAGAACGTCCTCGCCAGCGGCATCGTTGAGCGCGTCGGCCAGGAAGGCTCGATAATCAACCACAAGGCACCTGGCATAGCCGATGTCGGCATAGATCACGAATGTCCTAACCACATCGTCGCGGTGGAGCTGATACTCAAGACCATCACCGACCCGACCCATGGCGTCGTCAAGAGCATGGCGGACATCGGCGCGGTAGGCCACCGCATGGTACACGGCGGCATGAAGTTTGCTCGCTCGGTCCTCATCACCGATGAGTCACTGGCTACGTTCAAGGACCTGATCGACCTGGCACCGCTGCACAACCCTGCCAACATTACCGGCGTGGAGGCTGCCAAGGCCGTACTGCCGAACGTGCCCCACTGCGCCATCATGGATACCGCGTGGCACCAGACCATGCCGGACACCAGCTATCTCTATGCACTGCCCAATTCCTGGTATGAGAAGTACATGGTACGCCGCTACGGCTTCCATGGCACCAGCTTCCTCTATACCGCCAAGCGCGCCGCCGTCCTGCTCGGCAAAGACCCATTCGAGACCAACCTGATCATCGCGCACATCGGCAACGGCTCGTCCATCAACGCCGTCAAAAACGGATGCTCCTACGACACCTCCATGGGCATGACTCCCCTCGAAGGCCTCGTCATGGGTACCCGCTCCGGAGACATCGATCCGGGTATAATTTTCCATATGATGAAGAAGGGCGGATTGTCACTCGCCGATGTGGAAAAGGCGCTCAACAAGGAATCGGGCGTGCTGGGTATAACCGGCCGCTGGTCTGACAGGCGCGACATCGAGAACGCGGCTGAAGCCGGTGACAAGGTCGCCATCGCGGCGCAGTCTCTTGAAGGTTACCGTATCAAGAAATACATCGGTGCGTACTATGCGGCTCTCGGCCGTGTCGATGCCATCGTCTTCACCGCCGGCGTCGGCGAGATGGGTCCTGTAACCAGGCACCTGTCAACCCTCGGCCTGGAGAACATGGGCATCATCATCGATCAGGAAAAGAACAACAAGGCCAAGTGCCGCAACGCGGAACTGGAAATCAGCACGCCGGACAGCAAGGTCAAGGTCTACGTGATTCCCACCGACGAGGAACTCGTCATGACCGAGGACGCCTTTGCCCTGATGAACGGCAGTTATGACGTTCACACGAACTACACCTACAGCTTCCAGAAGCCGGAGTACGTTAACAAGCAGCGTGCCGCGGGCCTCGTCAACGACCTTAAAAAGAAGCCATACCTGGCCGATCTGATAGCTCATCCGAAAAAGCGCTAACGTCTGGAGGTTCCCCGCGCCATCGCGGGGAACGTTTCCTGATCCTGTCCGGTTGCTTGCACAAGGTGGCTCGCTGGGCGATGATGAACGACCAAACAAGATTTTCAGCCAGGAGCCGCCATGACCCTCAAAAATATTTTGAAGATTGTGTTGATCAGCCTGACCGCCATCGTCGTCATCTCCGTGGCCGGTTTCGTGATATGGACGCGCGTCGCGCGGTACGAGGCTGCTCCGGCAGCCTTAGAAGCGATGGCCTCCGGCGAGAAAGTACCGCAGGGCTGGTATGTGTTCAGGCCAGAACTCCAAGGCGGCACGGGCTTCATTTTCTATCCGGGGGCCCTGGTGGATCCCGTGGCATACGCACCCCTGATGAAGGCTCTGGCTTCCCGCGGCGTTACCGTCGTCATCGTACCCATGCCCCTGGAACTCGCCGTTTTTGGCATAAATAAGGCAAGCTCAGTCATCGCGGCCTACCCGGAAATAACCGCCTGGGCCATCGGTGGCCATTCGCTGGGCGGCGCCATGGCGGCACAGTTTGTAGCCGACAATCCGGACGCGGTGCGGGGAGTCGTGTTCCTGGCTTCGTATCCAGCCGGCAACCTGGACCTGTCAGGCTCTCCGTTGCGGTTTGCGTCTATCTGCGGCACACTCGATGGACTTGCCAGTGACGAGTTTGAGGCGTCCCGCGCGCGCATGCCTCCTCATGCTGTGATGCTTGCCCTCGAAGGCGGCAACCATGCCCAGTTCGGCGATTATGGAAAACAGGCCGGTGACGGCACCGCGACCATGAGTCGTGCGGATCAGCAGACTAGAACCGTGGAGAGCATCGCGGAACTCATCGCATCCATTTCTGAATGAATTGAGGGAACAGTCAATGGCAACGAGTCTGAGAAGCAGGTTCTGGCGATCAATGCTGCGCAAGATTTTTCTTGAAACCGGTTTGACCATCCAGGCGGAACGCCTGAGGTCGATAAAGAACAGCAAGTATCACATGCCGTTTCCGGTCAGCGTCCGCGTCGATGACCTCGATGTGGATGGCCTGCAGAGCGTGTCTCTGCAACCTGCCGATGCCTATGAAAAACAGGTTGTCCTGCACCTGCACGGCGGCGGCTACGTGACCGGTTCCATAGGCGCGTATCTGATGCTGTGCATACCGATGGCAAAGGCCTTGCGCACCAGAATCATCCTGCCTGAATACCGGCTGGCTCCGGAACACCCTTTTCCCGCGGCACTGGATGATGCCCTGAAGGCGTACCGCTGGCTGCTGGCACAGGGCTATGCTGGCTCCAGCATCATACTCTCAGGCGATTCTGCCGGTGGCGGATTGTGCCTGGCCACGGTCCAGGCGCTTCGTGACGCTGGCGAGCCCTTGCCGGGAGCAGTGCTCTGCATGTCTCCGTGGACAGATCTTACGCATGCGAGCCAGAGCCACAAGGACAACATACGCTCCGAGGTGCTGCTCAGGACTGACATGCTCACGCTCTGGGCTTCATACTATGCCGGCACGGCCGACCTCAAGAATCCCCTCATCTCACCGGCTTTTGCGGATTTCAGGGGATTCCCGCCGCTTCTGATCCTGGTTGACCGGGGAGAAATACTGTTTGACGATGCCCGCATGGTTGCCGAGCGTGCCAAGGCAGCGGGTGTGCAGGTGACTTTGAGTGTCTGGGACGGGCTGTGGCACGTCTGGCCCATAGTTGGCGACCTCGTTCCTGAAAGCGGACAGGCCTTTGACGAGATGGCAAGGTTCCTGGGAGAGAAGCTGCCGCAATAATTTACTTGACAGCTCAGGGAACTGCCCCTAGTCTTAAGTTTGTCTTAACGTAAACTTTAGATTTAGGGGGATTGCATGAAGAAACTTGCGATTATGTCACTGCTCATCGTGGCTTTTGTTTCCATGGCCATGGCCATGGGAGAAAAGGAAAGCGCTGCCGCCCAGCCTGCGGAGAAGGTCATGACCCATGACGAACTCGTCGCCGCCGCCAAGGCGGAGGGCAGGGTAGTCGTGTACTCGATCACCTCGCGCATAGCCGGCGCGGCCACCGATTTTGAGAAACTGTACGGCATCAAGGTAGAAGCCTCCAACCTCAAGGACGGCGAACTGATAGAAAAGGTTACAAAGGAAGTTGGCGGCGGAATAACTGGCGCCGATTTCGTCATTTCCCAGGACAGCGGCCGCGTGTTCGGCCAGCTCATAGCTACGGGCTACCTGGTCAACTACGTCCCCCCGTCTCTCAAGTCTGTCATCCCGGTAGCATACCAGTCGCCGCTCACATTCCAGCTCATCAACAAGGTGTTCATCTTCAACAGCGAGAAAACCCAGGCACCCGTCATCAAGAACGTATGGGAACTCACCGAGCCCAAGTGGAAGGGCCTCGTCCAGTTCAAGGATCCCAAGTCCGAGGGCGTAAATGCCAACTTCCTGACCATGCTGACCTCGCCTGAATGGAGCGGCAAGCTCGATCGTGCCTATCAGGATCTGTACGGCAAGAAGCTGGTGCTGACCACCAAGAATGCCGGCTATGAGTGGATCAAACGCTTCTTCGAGAATGGCCTGGTACTGGGCAACAGCGACACGACCATTTCCGAGAACATCGGCATCAAGGGCCAGCCGCAGCAGACCATGGGCCTGTTCGTCTACTCCAAGACCAGGTTCGACGCCAAGAAAAACCTTGCCCTGCTTCCGATGACGGAAGTCGTGCCGTTCTCCGGTTTCATCTACCCGGCCTTCATCCAGCTGACCAAGAATGCCAAGAACGTGAACGCAGCCAAGCTGTTCATCGAGTACCTGATGACCAAGGAAGGCTTTGCGCCCTGGTCCAAGGATGTGGGCTCGTATTCTGCCAATCCGACGATAGCCGTCAACGAGGGTGACTACCCCGTGTCGTTCTGGGCCACTCGCCTTGTACCCGAAGATCCGCAATTCCTGTTCGAGAACCGCTCCGCCGTTGAAGAATTCGTCAACAACATCGCATACAAATAATCACTGGTTACTCGGAGCTTGTGTCCGGGCCTGAAACGATACCGCCGGTAGCATTCGCGACCGGCAATTCTACAGCGGGTTGCCGTGTTTACGGCTGGAGACAAGCTTCGAGTAACCATCCAAAGGATTCGGGAAATCATGACCATAGGCAACCAGCTCCGCTCCTTCGCACGGAAGCCCCACAACGTGATCCTCATTGTGCTCGCGGTCACGCTGTCGTTTCTCACCCTGTTTCCGCTGGTCTCCCTTGCCAAGGACACCCTCATAGTCCATCCCTCGGAAATCATGACGGTGAAGGGATCCCAGGTAGGCGATGTAACGCTGTTCCACTGGAAGAAGGTGTTCCTGGACGGCGAGACGAGCCAGAACATGTTCTACAAGCCGTTCTGGAATACCGTGAACGTCTCGCTCTGGGCCTGCGCCATCTCGATACTGCTGGGCGGCAGCGTCGCCTGGCTCGTGACCCGCAGCGATATGCGGTGGAAGCCGTTCATATCAACGGTCTTCATCTTTCCGTACATCATGCCCTCGTGGACGCTTGCCATGGCGTGGCTCAACTTTTTCAGGAACCGTCTCATTGGCGGCGCACCCGGGCTTTTCACGGCGCTCACAGGCATCGAGACCGCCAACTGGTTCGCGTACGGTTTCTTCCCCATCGTCATCGTGCTGGGCCTCCATTATGCGCCGTTTGCCTACATACTCATCGGGGGCATCCTCCGCAACATGGACGCCAACCTCGAAGAGGCGGCTGTCATACTCAAGGCGGGCCGGCTCAAGATCCTGTCGCGCATAACCCTGCCCATCATAATGCCCGCGGTGCTCTCCACCTTTTTGCTGGTGTTTTCAAGCTGCATGAGCGCCTTTGCGGTGCCTGCCTTCCTTGGCACTCCGGTACGCTTCCAGGTGCTGACCACTCAGCTGTACCGTACGCTCAACGGTCTCAATCCAGGCTACGGCTACATCATGGCCTTGGTCATGATCGTTATCGGTACCGGTATTTTGCTGGTTAACCAGTGGATAGTCGGCAAGAGAAAGTCATTCACCACCATAACCGGCAAGAGCTCCAACATCTCTCTGGTCAAATTGAAGGCCTTCAAGAATCCCGTCTCAGTCCTGCTCATCCTGTTCGTCGGTGTCATCGCCATACTGCCGCTCGTCACCTTCGCGGTGGAATCTTTCATCATGGCCCCCGGCGACTATTCGCTGCGGAACATGACGACGCAATTCTGGATCGGCGCCGGCTCCGAGGATGTCGGCGGAGGCGAACCCGGAATCCTGCTCAACAAATACATCTATCTGGGTCTCTGGAACAGCGTGAAGCTCTCGGTTATCGTCGCCTTCGTGGCTGGGACCATCGGCGCGCTCGCCGGTTATGCCGTCGTCAAGGCGCGTGGAACAAAGCTGGCATCTCTGGTGAACAATCTGGCATTCTTTCCGTACCTGATGCCGTCCATGGCGTTCGGAGCCATCTACCTCTCCATGTTCGGCAAGCGCAACCTGTTCATACCGTCGCTCTACGGATCCTTTGCGCTCCTCGTGCTGGTCGGCGCGGTCAAGTACCTGCCGTTCGCCTCCAGGGCCGGCATGAACGCGATGCTGCAACTGAGCAACGAGATCGAGGAAGCCGCCCAGATCATAGGCATACCATGGTGGAAGCGCATGGTTAAAATAATATTTCCAATCCAGAAATCGAGCTTCCTCTCCGGCTATCTTTTGCCGTTCATCTCGTGCATGAGGGAACTGGCGCTCTTCGTGCTTCTCATCGTGCCGGCCAACAGGGTGCTCACCACCATGCTGTTCCAGTACAACGAGAAGGGCTGGAACCAGTACGCCAACGCCATAAACCTGCTCATCGTCTTGATCGTGCTCATCTTCAACACCGTCATCAACAAGGTGACCGGAGCCTCGATCGACAAGGGAATCGGAGGATGATATGCCAGAAATAATACTCAGGAACGTAACCAAACGCTTCGGCAAGTTCGTCGCGGTGGACAGGCTCAACCTCGTCATCGCCGACGGAGATTTTGTCACCCTGCTCGGCCCTTCCGGCTGCGGCAAGACGACGACGCTGCGCATGATAGCCGGCCTCGAGACGCCGACCGAGGGTGAAATATCGATAGACGGCCGCATCGTGTTCTCGTCGGAGACGGGAGTCGATGTGTCTCCCGACAAGCGGGGTGTCGGTTTCCTGTTCCAGGACTACGCCCTGTGGCCGC
>CAXZAJ010000040.1:0-17520 GCA_964293355.1 uncultured bacterium | reverse complement strand
CGGTCCAGTGCCATGGTCGCGGCATCGAAGGTATCCAGACGAACTGCCAGAGCACGAGCCGCAGTGAGCATTTCGGGAGTCGCGTTTTTGAGGAGGTAAACGGCCTCCACATTGGGTTCTAGCAGACCAAGCTCGGAACACACCGGAGCAAGCTGATCCGCATCCATGGGAGCCAGTTTGACCAGCCGCGCGTGGATTGCGTGAAGACGTGCCCTCGAGTCGGCCCTGGTCTCCGGCACGTTCAGGCCACGATGCGCCAACAAATGCTCCAGGCTGGCTGATTCAGACGCCAGGATGCCTCCATGTTCACAGGTGGTGCGCAGCGTATCGAGGCTGGCCATGATCACATGCAGCGGCGTGTTGAATTCGTGGGCAATGCCGGCCACCAGGGTACCCAGGGCTGCCAGTTTTTCAGAGCGGACCAGCAAGTCGGTGCGTTCAACGACCTTGCGTTCAAGGTCACGGTTGGCGGCTCGGAGCCTGCCGGTAAGGAGCCTGATGACGAATATGGCAATGCCGGAGGTGATGAGCAGCGTCGCGAGCGCGGCTATCAGCCAGGCTGGCACGATGGTCGTCTCGGTGCGTTCATGCCCGAGCCATTCGGTCTGCAGCTCGTAATAATACGAATCGGGATCCGCCAGCAGTTCGCTGTAGCGGTTGACGATAGACTGGAACTCAGGCTCGTAGACGCTGTTGCGTGACAATACCGGGTATGAGCGGAACGGCGCGAACACGATGGTCGTAGGCTGAACCCGTTTTTCCGCCGCGACGAACCAGTTGGACTGGACACCGGCGTATATCTCGCCTGAACTCACCGCCTGCACGAGCCGCTCGAAGTCTGCGTATTCAACGATAGTGCACGGAATGGCCAGCGAATCGATGTAGATCCTGAAATTGGCACCGTTCCTGTCGTCGGTGACGACGCCTATGGTGCGATTCTGCAAGTCAAGTACAGACTGTAAATCGGTACGGAGGGCCACGAAGAGCTGCCCCCAGCCGGCGGATACGGCGGTCTCGGCATAGTGGAACAGGGATTCACGTTCAGGGGTCTTTACCAGCGTCGTAAAAAAGTCCACGTCACCGGAAACCATCCTGGGGTAGAGTTCAGCAAAGGTGGCAACCGTGAATTCATAGTCGATATCCAGGTCATCCATGATTCTGGCATACAACTCTATGAAGAATCCGGTTGGTTTGCCCGAAGCATCCACATAGGTCGTCGGCGGTGAATTGGGCACGAGGCCATAGACGAGTTTTTTGGTCTGGGCGGTAGCAGGCATTGTCGATACCGGCAACAGTACCAACAGCAGCAAAGCCTGTAACCAGCGCGTTACGCGCAACATTCTGGACATTGCGCTAGTGTAAACCATGAATGTGAAAAAATGAATATGTCAATTAATCGATTCGACAATATTTTCCTCACAAAAAAGCAAAAAAACGTTACAAACCGAAGCGCTGCTGGATCGACTTTCGCCAGTCGAACTTCTCGCCTTCCTTCTCCCACTGGATGCGGCGCTTTATGGTAAACGCCGTCATGCTCTTGTCGCGGTATTCCACGACGGCGAAGGCGCCACGGCCGACATACGCAACACGTTCAGCAGGCTCGAGGTTCTCGCCAACGGCCGCCTGGGCAAGTGCGCAATCGAAATGAACCGGCCCCGTACCGTCCCTGCCGGCCAGCGCGCTGGAGAGGTCGAAGATCTGCTTGGAGCAGAGAGAGCACACGACGGCAGGCTGATCTGCCAAGACTGACTTGCGCTCTTCGTTCGATTCATCGGAGCCTGCGGCTTCCGCTGTCCGCTCGCCTTCCTTGGCACCCGGACGTCCGCGGCCCCGCCGGCCGAATCTTCGCTTAGAATCCTTGTTTCCATCCGCCATGGCTTACTCCGATACCGTCCATGATTTCATCGCTGAGCACGTACGCTATGCGAAGAATGGCACCAGCCATATAGCGCTCATCATGCACCATGGCCTTGAGTTCTTCAAGTCTGTCCGGACTGGAATCGTGTCGTGCTTCTGCAGTCATGTGCGCTCCGCGAACGCGTTCTCAAAGTAATCCGCCACGGCACCCGCCGCTACGGCAGCGACATCGTACCGAACGGTGGCGCTACTAAATTCTCGATGCGCGGAGACGAAGAGTTTAGACGTTTCTACGATACGCAGGCGTTTTCTTGCCCCGACCGACCGTTCAAGGCTCTCAAGGCCATAGGCGTCTACGGATTTTACCTCGACTACGGCCAGAATCCCTTCCTTGAGGGCGACGATGTCCAGTTCACCCCGGCCACGGCGCCAATTCCGCGCTACGACAGCCCAACCGCCAGATATCAGGGAAGCGGCCACGATGTCTTCAGCCGCGCGTCCCTTGGCGCTTTTGTTGATCAAGCCGGGGCGGCCAATTCGCGCGGATCCACCGCTCTGGCTATGAACAGCGATTTCTCCGCCAGCAGGTCCAGGGTGTCACCCGAGTCGTCCTTGTAGTGCTTGCTGAACTCGTCCACGATGATCCTGAGCCTGGGCCGCAACGGCGCGTCTGCGTGGGTATCGATGACCTTGGCCACCGCGGCGTTGTTGAGCACCACGATGGAGCCGATGGGATAGATGCCCATGCTCCGCACGAAGGCCTTGAGCACGTCGGGGTCGAAGCGCCTGGAATTGTCGGACAGCAGGTTCTTGATGGCCGCGTACCCTATCATGGAATTCCGGTACGGTTTCTGGCTGACCATGGCCTCGAAGGCGTCCGCCACCGAAACGATGCGGGCCAGCAGATCGATGTCCTGGCCGGCCGTCTTGCGGGGGTACCCTTCGCCATCCCAGCGCTCGTGGTGCTGCAGGCCCACCAAGCCCACATCGTCGGGATATTGCAGCTCTTTGATGATGATGCGGTACGAGAGCAGGGGGTGAGCGCGCATCTTCTGCGCTTCTTCCGGACTAAGGGTACCTTTCTTCTTTATTATCTCGTCCGGAACCCGGAGCATGCCGACATCGTGCAACAAGGCACCCGACGCCAGATGAATAAGCCGGTGGGGCGGCAGCTTCATGGTCTGGCCGACGACGACCGACAGGATGGCGCAGTTGACGCCCGCGCGGGCCTGGTCATACCCCTGCATGTCCGACGAGAGGATGGCAGAGACTATGGCTGCTTCCTTTTCCCGCACGAGCTGCACGAGATCCTGTGAAAGCCTGTCGACATTCTTGGGTTCGATGCTCTCGTTTGCCGCCAGCTTGTCCATCAGGCGCTTGAGGCGTTCCACCATGTCCGAATACGTGGAGAACAAGGCCTTGTCGGCAAAGGCGGCCGAGGCGCTCTTAGCCACGATCTCGGCGGTAGCGAGCGAAGATGGAGAAGCCTTCTTTTCGTCCGAGGGTTCTTCGAGCTGGCCTTCGCTGAATACGGCCGTTATGCCCCAGCGCTTGAGGCCTTCTATATCCTTGGCACGGATAGGGACTCCGGCGGAAGCAAATACGATATCCCCATCCGAGTATGCATCGGCGGTAAAACGAGATCCAGGGAGCACCCTGTCCAGCGAATACTTCTTTTTCATGCCCGTACTTTCCTTATAAAAGCCAGAACGCGCGCCACGAGTTCCCAGTACTCCGGCGGCACGAACTCGCCGATATCAATCGGTTCCAGCCCCGCCACGATCACATCATCCTGAACGATAGGTACACCAGCGGCCGAGGCAAGGCTGTCTATCCGCTCCGCTACCCTGCCCGATCCCTTGGCAACGACCAGAGGTGCCGGCAGCGACTCATCCCAATGCAGGGCAACGGACTTGCGCAACCGATGCTCAGGCATCCTCGTCTATGCTCCGTCGTACCAAAAGCTCTGAAAAATCACCCTCCGCGAGCGGCGTTGCCGAGGTACCGGGCATGCCGCTGAACTCGGCATCAAAAGCCTGCCGCTCCAGCCCGTCATCGGCATGATAGGACATCACGGCACCTGATCCCGCCCCGGTCAACTCCAGCAACCTGCGTTCCGTGCCGAACCTGATGTCCGCTACCAGCTTTTCCACGCGCCTCATAGTACCATAATACAGTATACGGAAAAAACCGTAAAAATTAATACCCGCAAAAGGAATATTGAATGGAATGCATACCCAGCCTGTGCCATCCGGGTTTCTGGCAGCCAGATCGCGCAGATCGGCATCCTGCAGAGCTGTATTAGCGGCTGCCTTGAGGCTGGCCGCAAGGTCTTGAATTTCGTCGGAATAAGCGGTTGCCATTACTGTTTCCGGTCGTATCGCTCCGGAGTCAGACTGCCGCCTTCGGGAATCACTCTGATCTGCCGATGATCCACCGGATCCGCCAGAACCGCCAGAATCAGATGAGTCCGCAGAATCAAGCACTCCAAGCACCTTCTGGACCGCGGCCCCTTCTGGATCAAGGCCTGCCGCGATGGCACGGGCGGCAACACGGGCAGCGCCGGGATCATCATGGTGCTGGCGGGCAAAGCGACGTATGGCCTGCGCGGTCCTGGCATCGAGCGGCAGGTGTTCACCCAGAAGGGCCGAGAGCGCGGCAAACGAGGCGCCGTCAGCTGGAAGCCGCAGGGCGGTCGAGAGCTCTGCCATAGCCGCCGTAAGCCGTCCGGCTTCATGCGCGACTGCGGAACCTGGAAACGCGGGAAGAGCGCTGGCTACAGGAATCGCGGCGGCGGGATGTTTTAACACTACGCCTTTTACGGCACCTTTTACGGCCCCTGTTCCGGTACTGCGGTCTTTTAAAATACGAATGTCGGCGAGTGGCCCGAGGCCATCGCCGACATTCGACTGTCGCGGTATAGGGACTCTGGGCTCCGGTCCGACCGGCCGCAAGCTCTTAGGCCTGGGCAGCCCGGGAACGGAACGAAGGCTTGCGCCCGCCGAGCAGTTCCTTGATCTTGGCCTTCTTGCCGATCTTCTCGCGGATGTAATAGAGCTTGGCGCGGCGGACCCTGCCATAGCGGAGAATTTCTATCTTCTCGATGCGCGGTGAGTGCATGGGGAACACGCGTTCAACGCCGACGCCGTATGAGTTCTTGCGCACGGTAAAGGTCAGGCCAACGCCCGAGTTCTTCATGGCGATTACAAGGCCTTCGTAGAGCTGGATACGTTCAGTCTTGCCTTCAACGATCTTGAAGTGAACGCGAACGGTATCTCCGGCTTTAACATCCTGATAGGCCTTGGTCTGTCCGGCCTCGATCATCTTTATGAGGTTCATGCCTCTCCCCCTTGGTCAATTAATTCCAGAATCATGGCCCTGAGCTCACCTTCCAGACCCTTGCCCTGGAGCAGGTCGGGCCGGTACAGAAGCGTCTTCTCAAGCCGTTTTTTCATGCGCCACTTGACGATGTTCGCGTGATGGCCCGAGACGAGAACGTCAGGAACCTTCATGGTATCATAAACGGCGGGGCGTGTATACTGGGGGTACTCCAGCAGACCGCCCTCAAAGCTTTCCTCGTCCAGGGATTCGCCGGTTATCACACCCGGTATGAGCCTGTACACCGCATCGACGATGACCATCGCGGCGGTTTCACCGGATGACAGTACGTAGTCGCCTATGCTGATCTCGTCTGAAACGTAGGTATCGATGATGCGCTGATCGACGCCTTCGTACCTGCCGCAAAGGATGACGAGCCGCTCCTCGGTGGCGAGCTCGCGGGCGTAAGCCTGATTAAACAAGCGCCCGCCAGGTGTCACATAAATGACGCGGGCTTTTTTTGCGTCCACCGCATCGAGCGCCGCTGAGACAGGCGCGGGCAGCATGAGCATGCCGGCTCCACCGCCAAAGATCTGGTCGTCGCACTTGTGGTGCTTGTCGGTGGCGTAGTCGCGTATGTCGTTGAGGCTGTACGAGACGAGTCCGCGTTCCACGGCGCGCGCCATGATGGAACTTGTAAAAAAGCCTTCGAGGATGCCGGGGAACAGGGAGAGCACATCGATCTTCATGCCGGACGAGCCCTTATTCGAGGATCCAAGGAGCTATAAGCTCGACGATCTTGGCCTTTACGTCCACCTTGCCCACGAATTCCTTGCGGAACGGTACATAGGATGATCCGCCATCGGGTTTCTTGACCTCGAGGAGGTCGCCGCCGCCGCCGTCGCACACGGCGATGACGGTGGCTACGGTCTTTTCACCCACGATGAGGGAACAGCCGACCAGGTCGGCATAGTAGTACTGATCCGTATCGAGCGGAGCGGCCTTGTCGCGGGGAGCCCATAATTCCAGGCCGGCGAGTACATGTACCGCTTCAGGGGAGTCGTAGCCGGCGATCTTGAGGAGGGCGCCATCGCCGAACTCGCGGGCCGATTCTATGCGTACCTTGAGTACGCGTCCATCGCTACCCTTGAGGGTGGCTTCCTTGAGCTTGAGGAGATGTTCGTTCTCGCCTGAAAACGACACGAGGCGGATGCGCCCCTCGACCCCGTGCGGCGCGCCGAGGCGGCCGAGTGCAAGTTCGTCCACGTCAGTCGAGGATCTGGAGCTTGACGTCTTTGCCGCCCCTGGTGGCTGCGGCGGACAGCAGGGTACGTATCGCCTTGGCGATGCGGCCGCGTTTGCCTATGACCTTGCCGATGTCTTCCTGCGCTACGCGAAGCTCGATAACCGTACCCTCGTCACTCTCTACGAGGTTGACCGATACCGCGGCGGGGTCGTCAACGAGGGACTTTGCTACATATTCTATGAAATCTCGTTCCATGATTGGCCCTTTCGTTCAGCGTCGTCGCCATGGGGCATCGCGTCACTTTGACGCATCGCGTCACCATGGCGCGCGGCGCCGGCGCTGCCGCACGAGGCGGAAGCGTCGAGCCCCGGGGCCGCTATTCGCGGAGCCCCGTCGCTCAGTCGAGACGGATGTTCTGCTTGTTGAAGATGCTGCGGACCGTGTCGCTCGGGAGGGCACCCTTGGCGAGCCAGGCGCGAGCCTTGGTTTCGTCGAGACGGATCTGGTTGCCTTCTTTTTCTATCGGGTGATAGATGCCAAGCTCGTCGATGGTCTTGCCATCACGGGGCTGGCGGGTATCGAGAACAACGATTCTGAAGTACGGGCGCTTCTTGGCGCCAAATTTCTTGAGCCTGATCTTTACGCTCACGAATTCCTCCTGGTAATATTGCCGGAACGTCGATTTCGGTTGTTGGGTCACGGTATAAACCGCAAACCGCGCCGCCGATCGATGAGCGACCGCGACGCGGAAGCGCCGATATTCGCGCTTTGGGTTTATACCGCAAAAGACAGGCATAGTCAATCGCCGTATCTGGTTCAGTATTTGAGTAGTGCTTGCTCCGGGCAAGCCGGCCGGCGTATAGTGCGGCCGATGCCCATACTCCCCGCCCGAGCCCTGCTCCTCGCCCCCATGGTGGAACTCAGCCACCGCCCCCTCCGCGAGCTCATACACTCGTTCGGCGGTTGCGACCGTTATTACACAGAAATGACCAGCGCTTCCGGATACCTGGCCCGCTCGCCCTTTGACAGCTGGTTCATGGATTCAGAGCCCGCGCCGGAGAAGACTGTCGTCCAGCTCTTCGATTCGGAGATAGAACCCATGGCCCAGGCCGTTGCGCGGCTCTATATGGAGCGCCGGGCATCAAACACCCCGCTGGGAGGCATCGACGCCAATTTTGGCTGCTCGGCGCCGCTCATTGAAAAGGCTGGCGGCGGCGTAAGCTGGATGAAGGATGCTAAACGGGCAGCCACGCTGGTGGCAGCCCTCAAGGCTGCCGCTCCGGGCGTGCCCATCTCAGCCAAACTGCGGCTCGGCTACGAGGAATCGGGCGAGGCGCTCATCGAGTTCTGCCTGGCACTGGAAGCTGCAGGCGCCGACTACCTGGTACTCCACCCCCGGCTGAAAAGCGAGAAATTCAGGCGCTCGGGGCGCTGGGGCTACGTCAAAGCCGTAGCTGAAGCATTGCATATTCCCGTTGTAGGCAACGGGGATGTACGCACGCCAGAACGATTTGCGGCTGCAATGGACGAATACGGAGCCGCAGGCGCCATGATAGGCAGGGAAGCCGTGCGTCGCCCCTGGATATTCGCGCTGCTGCGGGGCAAGGAAGCCAATCCCGACTTTGAGCTTGTCCTGAATATAGAAGAAATCGGCCTGCGCATGCTTGCGTCGATCAAGGATCGGTTGCCCCTGCCCTTCCACTCCAGCCGCGCGCGCCGTTTCTTCTATTATTATTGCGACAACCTGTCATTTGGCCACCACCTGCGCTACGCCATCCAGAACCTGCGCGATCTGGACGAGATGGAAGTACTTTTCAAACAATACTTTGTCGATGTACCCACGGAACGCTTCAGGACAGAGCACTAGATTTCCAGCTTGCGTGATTTTACAAACATAAGTATATTGTCATAGTGTCATGGCGCTCATGGAGCGACAAACCCGGCGTGCGCCTCGCGTCGCCGAGTCCCTATCGGGAGGAATACTATGGCCGAAACACTGGCGCTCATGTTCATGGAGAGAGCCCGAGCGAATCCTGATATCGTCATGCAGTACAGCAAGGATGCAAACAACGTTTTCCAGCCAACCACGTACCGTGAACTGGTCGAGGAAGTCGGATCTCTCGCGGCCGGCCTGGCGGACATCGGGCTTGCACGCGGCGACAAGATAGGCTTGATCGCCGACAACCGAAAAGAATGGCTCATGTGCGATCTGGCTATCCTGGGCCTTGGAGCCGCCGACGTGCCCCGTGGCTGCGACGCCACAGAAGGCGAGCTGTCGTACATCCTGTCATGGAGTGAATGCGCCATAACGATTCTGGAGAATGAAAAGCAGCTGGCCAAGATCGTGGCCCACAAGGCAGAAATACCCGGCCTCAAGAAGGTGGTACTCTTTGACCCGGCCTCGCCGGAAGCACTCAACGCGGCAAAGGCCGCAGGCCTCGAGATGCACACCTTTGCTGAAGTATTCGCCGCTGGCAAGAAGCGTCGCGCCGAGAAACCCGGCGAGTACGAGACGGAAGCAGCCAAGGGCAAGCGAAGCGACATCGCCACGATCATCTACACGAGCGGAACGACCGGCGAGCCCAAAGGCGTCATGCTTACCCATGGCAACTTCCTGTACCAGACCGAGGTACTGCCCACCATCGTTGACTTCAAGGCCGGGGACATTTGGCTCTCGGTGCTTCCAGTCTGGCATTCATTCGAGCGCATACTGCAGTACGTCATCGTGAGCATGTCCGATACCATCGCGTACTCGAAGCCGATCGGCGCGATCATGCTGCCCGACTTCCAGACCATCAAGCCGCAGTGGATGGCCAGCGTGCCGCGCATCTGGGAATCGGTCAAGGACGGCATCTTCAAGAACATCAGGCAGGCAGGCGGCTCCAAGAAGGCGCTGTTCGGCTTCTTCGTTGGCATCGGTAAAAGCTATGCCTACTTCCGCAACATGCTTCTGGGCAGGCTACCCAACTTCGGCAACCGCATCAGGATACTCGACATCATCGTACCGATCGTGCCCCTCATCCTCCTGGCCCCCCTGCGCGGCCTGGGCGAGGTGCTCATCTTCAAGAAGATCAAGGGCAAGCTCGGCGGCAAGTTCAAGGCCGGCGTGTCCGGCGGCGGTGCCATGCCCGCCTCGGTGGACATATTCTTCAATGCGATAGGCGTGCAGGTTCTGGAAGGTTACGGCCTCACCGAGACCGCACCGGTACTGGCGCTCAGGCCCCAGCGCACCCCGGTAATGGGAACGGTAGGACCTGCCATAGCGGGAACGGAACTGAAAATCCTCGACGACACCGGCAAGGACGTGGGCCGGGGCAACAAGGGCGTCGTCTACGCCAAGGGTCCGCAGGTGATGGCGGGCTACTACAAGAAGCCGGAAATGACAGCCAAGGTACTCGGCAGCGACGGATGGCTCAACACGGGCGACCTCGGCATGTTCACCACGTCGGGCTACCTCAAGCTGACAGGCCGCGCCAAGGATACGATCGTGCTGCTCGGCGGCGAGAATATAGAGCCGTTGCCGATAGAGCAGCGCATCTGTGACAGCCAGTACATCAAGCAGGCGGTCGTCCTGGGTCAGGACCAGCACTTCCTGGCAGCCCTCGTTGTGCCGGACCAGGACAGCGTGACCACCTGGGCCAAGGAAAACAACATTCCCATAGTGGATTACGAAGCGCTCCTGGCCCAGCCCGAAGTCAAGGAACTTATCGACTACGAAATCAACCAGGCCGTCAACCAGAAGACTGGCTTCAAGAGCTTTGAGCGCATATTCCGCTTTGAGTTGCTTAAAGCCCCCTTTGAGGCCGGCAAGGAACTGTCCGCCAAGCAGGAAGTAAAACGCCACGCCGTAGCGGAGATCTACAAGCACAAGATAGCCAAACTGTTCAAGAACTAAGGCTTGGCATAAGAAGACTTTAGCACAGAGACACAGAGAAGATGAGGAAGAAAGAAAAGAGGAAGAAGAAAAGAAGTTTGAAACTCCTTTTCATTCTTAATCCCTCTTATCCCCTCGTTTTCTCTGTGTCTCTGTACAATTATTTTTATTGACTCTTATATTTTCCTGGTCCAAATTCCTACCTCATCTTCTCTGTGGCTCTGTGCCAAATTTCCTATCTTCTCTTAGGGCTTCAGCGGGAGGAGCTGGGCGGCGAAGGATTTGGCTTTTTCTACTTTGGGGGCGACGACGGCTTGGCAGTAACCGTAGTCGGGATTCTTGCGGTAGAAATCCTGATGGTACGTTTCAGCCGGCCAGTATTTTTCCAACGGTTCGAGTTGCGTTACGATGGGTTTGCCGAATTTTGGCTGCGCAGCCTTGATGGCGTCCTCCGCGGCCCGCTTCTGGCTGGCATCGGCGTACAGGATGATGGAACGGTACTGGGTGCCGACGTCCGCGCCCTGCCGGTCCTGGGTGGTCGGATCGTGGATGCGGTAGAACAGTTCCAGAAGCGTTTCTATTGAAACGACGGTGGGATCGTACACCACCTTGACCACCTCGGCATGGCCGGTCAGCCCCGATGAAACCTGCTCGTAGCTCGGATCATCGCGTTCGCCACCGGCATAGCCGGACTCCACGCCAAGCACCCCTGGCAGCAGCTCGTAGGCGGCCTCCAGGCACCAGAAACATCCACCGCCCAGCACGAGGGCTTGTGAACCAGGTTGACTCATGATATCCGTCCTTCCTTGTGCTTCTGCCGTTGATGGACCAGCCTGGGCAGGAGCGGTGCGCGCACACGAGGCGAGCACTAATATGAGCGATAAAGTAAGGTACTTCATAACCATACAATAATGCTGTGCCAACGCAAAGGAAAGCACAAGAACGGGGCTTGCATCTGGAATATCCACTGGATGCTTGACGTCCTTTGGTTTATATCATAAACTTGTTTATGGAGGTGCTGTATGGACGAAGAAACACTGAAACGGCTGAGCGATGATATCGAGGACCTCAAGCGGGCCGTCAAGCAGAACGATCCGTTGCTGCGCGAGGTCGTAGCACCACCTGGATGGATGGCCTTCTCGCTGCTGGCCGGGCTCAACGTCACCCTGTTCGCGTTGCCTGCTCATCTGCTCGTGACGAAATTCGGCTCCTTCGGGGCGATTCCGCAGGGTGCCCGGATTGTGCTGTTTGCGGTGCTCGCGCTCTTCGTCGTCATAGGCGGTACGTTCAAGGTCATCATCATGATGCGGCGAGCCGTGGAACTCGACAACACGGCAGGATTCCTGACCGTCTTCGAGGTTTTCTACGGTGGCAAGGCCGCCCATGAAACGATACCGCTGACGCTCGGCATGATCGCCGGTACAGGGTACGCGTTTTACGCGGGGCACCCGTGGCTGTCACTTTCACTGAGCGCCTTTCTGTTCGGCATACTCGCCAATACGCTGGCCACCAGAAGCGGCGTGCGTTCGTATTACATCGTGAGGTACTGGGGCATCCTCTTCGGCCTGGTGTCAATTCCCTTCGTGGAAGCCGCGCCGTTCCTGTGGCTGTTCGTGGTGTACGGCGGCATGCTCTTTGCTTTTGCCGCGGCGCAGGCCCAGGGCGAGCGTTCTGGCAGGCGCTCTTCGCGCAGCGCAGGCAAGAAGACCGCGGGCGACGAGCAGGCGCCAGGACGATGAGCGGCAGGGAGCGTCTGGTCACGCTCGGGCTGGACAAGCTGATACATGAAAAAGCGCGGCTCATGATACTGACATACCTGAGCTCCAGCGATGCGCTGGGGACGGGTTTTACGGAACTGCGCGACGAACTCGGCATGAGCGCGGGCAACCTCTCGATCCAGCTCAAGACGCTTGATGAGGCAGGGCTCGTGACCATTGAAAAAAGCTTCAAGGCTAACAAACCAAATACGACGGTACGGTTGAGCATCGAGGGCAGGAAAGCCCTGGATGCCTATCTGGCCGAACTTGAAACAATTCTGGCAACGGCGCGCGGGGCGCGCAGGGAGGCACCATGAGCGTACTGCAACTGAAGGATCTGAGGCGGATCTACCGCAAGGGCGACACCGAGGTACGGGCGCTGGACGGCGTTTCGATGAACGTAGAGCCGGGCGAATTCCTGGCCATCGTGGGGCCTTCCGGCTCGGGCAAGACCACGTTGCTCAACATCATAGGTTGCCTGGACAAGCCTACGTCGGGAGAGGTTTTGTACGACGGTACCCATCTGGGCGCCGCGACGCCCAAACAACTTTCAGACTACCGCAAGGATCGCATCAGCTTCATATTCCAGTCGTACAACCTGATACCGGTACTCACCGTGGTGGAAAACGTGGAACTGCCGCTCGTCATAGAAAAGCGCCACGACAAGAAGGTGATGCGCGCCAAGGCGCTGGAGATGCTGGCGGCGGTCGGGCTGGAAGGCAAGGAACACCGTTACCCCCGCGAGCTTTCAGGCGGACAGGAGCAGCGCGTTGCGATAGCCAGGGCGCTCGTCAAGGAGCCGGCGGTGGTGCTGGCAGACGAGCCAACCGCCAACCTGGACAGCCACACCGCCGAAGAAACAGTGGATCTGATGCGCCGCATCAACGCCGAGCGCGGCACCACCTTCGTGTTTTCCACCCACGACAAGATGGTGATGGAGAAGGCGCGCCGCGTCATAACGATACGCGACGGAAAGATCCTGCATGACGAGGTGAAATGACCATGAAAACCCTCTGGAAGATAGCCGCCCGCAACGTGCTGCGGCACAAGCGGCGCACGGTAATTACCGGCATCGTGATGACCATGGGCATAGGCCTGTTCATCATGATGGATTCGATGCTCATAGGTATGGACCGGCTGACGATAGACAACATGGTGGACTACACCGAGTCGTTCATGAAGATCAGGACGCCTGAATACGTGAACAACCTGCAGGGTACGCCGCTGGATTACGGCATCCCCGACCCTGAAGGCGCCATCAGGGCCGCGCTGGCCGCGGACAGCCGCATAAAGGCGGCTGCGCCCCGTTCGCGGTTCGTGGCCAATGTCTCCAACTACGAGGACATGCTGCCGACGATTGCCACCGTCGTGGATCCGGCGCGGGACGGCGCGGTGTTCCGACTGGCAGATTCCATGGTGGCAGGCGTCTGGCTGGACACCGCGGAACCCGGTTCCGTGGTACTCGGCGCGGGGTTGGCTGAAGAGTTGTCCCTCAAGGTGGGCGACTACATCGTGGTTTCTGCCTCCACGGCATATGAAAACGTCAATGCCGACGAATACCTGATCGCCGGCCTGGTTTCAAGCCCGATGCCGGAGATAAACAACGGTGGCCTGTTCATGACCTTTGCCACCGCGGACGAACTGCTGGGCACCTCCGGTTTCGTAAGCGAGATCGTCGTAGCCACGGAGCGCATTCCCAACCTCAAGTCGCTGCTCGCGGCTTCATCAGAAGTTGCCGCAAAGACCGCGACGATGCTGCCAGGCCTCCGGGTGGACCCGCTGACCGAGTTGGCGAAGGACTACCTTGCCATGAGGGCCATGAAGGGAAAAGGCTCGTACTTCATCATCATGGTGGTACTCCTCATCGCGGCGGTGGGCATCGTCAACACGATTTTGATGAGCGTCTATGCCCGGATCAGGGAGATCGGCGTGCTCAAGGCCTATGGCATGTCACACAAGGACATACGGCGGCTGTTCACGCTGGAAGGCATCATCATAGGCGTGGTGGGCAGCGCGGGAGGCGTGCTGTTCGGTACGGCCCTGGTCTGGTGGATGGCGACGAGCGGCGTGCCGATGGGCGCCTTGGTGGGCAAGGTCGACATGGGCGGCTTGCCGATGTCCGGCACGCTGTACGGCGAATGGAATCCCGGCAGCATGGCCTTCGGCTTCGTCTTCGGACTCGTGGTGGCCTTCGTCGCGGCTCGCATACCGGCAAAGCGCGCGTCGAAGATGGAAGTCACCGACGCCCTGCGCTTCGTATAAGGAGATCATCATGAAGAGGATACTGACCATGGCGGTGCTGAACCTGGGCCGCAACCGCCGGAGGACCATGCTGGCCGCAACCTCGGTGGCCATCTCGATACTGCTCGTCGTCGTGCTGAACGGCATGATAGGCGGTTTCATGGGTTCCATCGTCAAGAATTATACCAAGAATGACGTGGGGCACGTGAACATCGTCACCGAAGCATACCGCGGCCGGGAGCGCTTCTCGCCGGTCAACGCGGCAATCCCCGATTCAAGCGCCGTCATCAAGGCGCTCGAAGGCACCGCGGGACTCGAAGGCGCTTCCTTTGCCGAGCGGGTACGCTTCGGCGTGCTGCTCTCGTCGGGAGCCAACACAAAGGCCGCCCTGGGCATCGCGGGCGACCCCGAGAAGGAGAAGAAACTCCTCATGCTCGACCGCAGCGTCATGACCGGCGGCCGCTACCTTGAAGGACCGGGAGAAACGATACTGGGGGAGAGCCTGGCCCGTGACCTTGGCCTCTCGGTGGGCGATGAACTCAAGGTGCTGACGGAGCGCGCCGACTACGGCCTCGGGTTCAAGAAATTCCGCATCGTGGGCATATTCAGGACCCGCGTGAACACGCTGGACAACGCGGTGTTCCAGCTGGGCCTGGCAGACGCCCGGGAACTGCTGGCGCTTGATGCTGGAGCGCAGCAGATACTGGTGATGCTGCCGGACTACCGTAATTCGGACAAGGCTGCCGCGATCATGCAGACCGCGCTTGCTGAAAGCGGCATGACGGGGCTCTCGGTGCGGTCCTGGACGGCGATGGGAGACTTTCCGCGCTTCGTGCTGATGGCCGAATCGATCTATTTCTGGATGTACCTGGTCGTCGCCTTTCTGGGAGCGTTCATAATCACCAACATCATGATGATGGTGGTGCTGGAGCGCAGGAAGGAAATAGGCATACTCAAGAGCATGGGCATGCCCGACTATGAGGTGCTCGCACTGTTCCTCGCCGAAGGCACGATGATGGGCGTGCTGGGCTCGGCCACGGGTGCGGTACTGGGGCTTGGAATCAACCTCATCATGAGCAAGGTTGGCGTTGACATGAGCGCCGCGATGGCCAGCTTCGAATGGCCGATGGACAACGTGGTGTTCTTTACTGTCAGCCTGTCAGCGGCTCTGGGGCTGTTCGCCCTCGGTGCGGCGGTATCGGCTACGGTAGCGCTGTTGCCATCACGCAGCGCGGCAAAAATGAACCCGATAGACGCCATCAGGTCGGCGTAAAAGGAGACAGAACCATGAAACGGATCATACTGCTGGCCTGCATGGCCGGGGCGGCGCTTGCGTCATGGGCCCAGGCTCCCTTGACCGCACCCACAGCAACCGAGTTGCTGGCAAAGATAGACGGCAACCAGGCCTTCAAGAGCATAGAATACGCCGCGCGCATGGAAATACGCGTGGGCAAGCAACTGCGCGTCAAGGCGATGCGCGCCTGGGCGCTTGGCTCGGATAAAGCCTTTATCGAGTTCACCAACCCTGAGGACGCGGGAACCCGCATGCTCAAGCTGGCCAAGGAACTGTGGATGTACTTTCCAAAGGAACAGGACACGGTGCGCATTTCCGGTCACCTGCTCAAGGAAGGCATGATGGGCTCGGACCTGTCGTACGAGGACGCGCTGGAATCCGACGAGCTGTCGTCAATGTATTCGGCGCTCGTGACCGGCGAGACAACCGTCGAGGGCAAGCGCGCATTCGTGGTGGAACTCAAGGCAACGGTGCCGACGGCCAAGTACGACAGGCGCGTGCTCACGGTGGATGCGGAACGCTACGTGGTGCTGTCTGAAGAGATGTATGCACGTTCAGGCAGGCTTCTTAAAACGATGACGGCAAAAAAAGTGGAACGCATTGGTAGCCGCTGGTACGCCACGGTCGTCGTTATGGAAGACAAGCTCAGGAAGGACTCCAATACGACCATCATCATGGAGTCGCTGAAGCTGGACCAGGTGCTGGATCCCGGGCTCTTTACCAGGGCGGCGCTCGAACGATGAGCCGCGCCCGGATGTTTACGGTAGCGGCGGCCGTGGTTGCCGCCGCGCTGGCCACCCTGACGGTTCCGGTTCAGGCACAGGATGCGCCGGGCGCCGCTTCCTTTACGCTTTCAGGCGCATCGTCGTGGTCGGGCATGGCAGCATGGACTGACGACGGTGACTTTCAAGCCGCTGATGTGCTGTACGGCTCGGACGCGGCGCTGGAACTGTCACTGCGCGCAAAACGGCCCGGCATCAGGGCGGAGTTTGCCGGGCAGGTGGATGTGCTGTCGGGTCTGGCCGCGGTGACCCTGACGGTTGACCGGGCGTACCTGAAATGGTCACCGGAACCACTCTCGGTGACGGTGGGGCGGCAGGTGGTCAACTGGGGCAACGCGCTCCTGTGGAGCCCGGCTGACCTGTTCGCCGAGACGACGATCGTGGGCCTCGGCCCCGAACGCGCCGGCACCGAGGCACTCCGCATCGGGGGGCCCGTCGGCGCGCTCGGCGGCGTGGAAGCGGTGGCCGTGCCGGCGGCGGCCCTGTCAGAGGGCAGGTACGGCGGCAGGCTATACGGCTCCGCGCTCGGCGCTGATTTGGGCATTCAGGCGGCCTGGGATGGCAGGGCAGGCAGCACGACCATCGCGGCCAACCTGAAGACCGACCTGATCGTCGGGCTGTGGGCGGAGGCGTCGTACACGCTGTTCGAGGATGAAACGGCAGCTGAAAAGTTGGAAACGGTCGTCGGACTGGACTGGTCGCTGGGGCAGGAACTGGTGCTGTCAGCGGAATACCGGTACTACGCCGGAGCAACCACGGACCATTACCTGTTTGGCAACGCCAGGCTGAAGGCGGGTGACTTCGCGTCGCTCGGCCTGATGCTGCTGGCTGACGCCGGCAACGGCATCGTTTCAGGAACGCTGTCAGCGGTCGTGGACATCGCGCAGGATGCCTCGCTGACAGGCTGGATCAAGTATGCCAACGGAGACCTGTTGACGTTAACAGATACTGATTCAGCTGGCACGGGGCTCATACTGTCGCTGGCGTTCTGAGCGGCGACGGGCGCTCGCGGCAGCTGATTGAACCGGGTGGCTCAGGCTGACGGAGCCGGCAGGTCGCGAGCGCTGTCCGCGACCTCGGCCAGCCAACCTGAGCGCTGGCCCGGCGTGGAATTGCCCCCGGCCAGGAAGTTGGTCCACCGACTATGCTGG
>CAXZAJ010000039.1:0-17526 GCA_964293355.1 uncultured bacterium | reverse complement strand
CCTCATCTTCTCTGTGGCTCTGTGCCCAATTTTCCTATCCTCTCCTATCCTAAATCTTCTCCGTGCCTCCGCGACTCCGTGGTTCAATTCTTATTCAGGGCCAGCCATGTCGCTTAATTGGCGGGAAATTGACGTCGTGCTTTCTGAGCTGGACCTCGTGGGTGCGCAGATACAGAAAATAGTGCAGCCGTCCTACGACACGCTGGTGCTGTCATGCTACAAGCCCGGCGTGGCTACAGAGTTGCTGTTCTGCGTGGCACACGGCGCATGCCGCATCCATGCCACCTCTACGCTGGTACCAAAAGCCGAGAAACCGCAGCGCTTCATGGAACTGCTGAGAGCCCAGGTGCGCGGCGCACGCATCGAATCAATCGAACAACTGGGTAGCGAGCGCATCGTGAAAATGCGCATCGGCCACGACGACGGAGAGCGGCTGCTGTACGCGCGCCTTTGGTCCGGGGCGGCCAACATCATTCTATGCAAGCCCGATGGCACCATTGTCGATGCCCTGGCGCGGAAGCCCTCAAAAGGCGAGCTGAGTGGTGGCCACTATGCGCCAGTCGCTGGGGGTGCTCCTCCCCGCGAGTTTTCAGTACGGGACCTTCCTGGAAGCGGTTCACTCAACGCCCGCATCGATGCCTTTTATGCCGAACACGGCTCCGAGCTTTCCCGGGTTGCCCTGCTGGAGCGGGCGCGCAAGTATTTTACGCAGAAGCGGGAGCAGCTGGATGCGAGGCTGGCGGCGCTGGAAAAAGCCGCTGCCGACTACGCGGACGCTGACCGATACCGGGAACTGGGCGACATCCTGATGGCCAACCAGTCTGCCGCGCACGATGAAAAGACCTTCACAGCTGATGATTTCTACCGCGGCGGCGAGGTACTCATCAGCGTCGATCCGTCCAGAAGCATCATTGAAAACGCCCGGGCGTACTATGAAAAATCCAAAAAAGCCAAATCCGGGGCCATCGAGACCGCAACCGAGCTGGATGAACTGAAGCACTCGATAAACCTGCTTGAGGCTGAAAGGATCAAGCTGGAGGCTACGGAAAATCCGTATGCGATCCGCGCGTGGCTAGCCAAGCGCCGTACATCGACACTGGAGGCTCCCAAGCGTTTTCCCGGGCTGTCGCTGGAACGATCAGGCTGGCTCATCCTCATAGGCAGGTCCGCCACCGAGAATGACGAACTCCTTCGTCGCCATGTGCGCGGAAACGACCTGTGGTTCCACGCCCGCGATTATGCGGGTTCGTACGTATTCGTCAAAAACAGGCCCGGCAAGAGCGTGCCGCTCGAAATCATGCTGGACTCCGGAATGCTGGCGCTGTACTACTCGAAGGGTCGCTCCGCTGGTGCCGGAGACATCAATTACACGCAGGCCAAGTATCTCAGGCGGGCGAAAAACGGCCCTAAAGGGCACGTCATCCCGACCCAGGAAAAAAACCTCGGCGTCAAGATCGATGACGCCCGCATGCGGGAACTGAGGCACCTGATAGGCAAGGACGAGGCCTGAGCCGCGTCCTGTCAATTCGTGGAAGACACCACCGGCGACTGCGATGCACGGGATGATTTTATTATCTTGACCGACAGAAGCCCGTCCTTTTCCTTGACCCTCGCGGTTGCGCCGGGGGGACAGGAACCCTCAATGATCGTGGCCGCTATTGGATCCTCAATAAGCTTGGTGATGAGCCGCCGCATGGGCCTGGCTCCGTACGCCTCGTCGTACCCTTCCTCGACGAGCCTGTCCACGGCCTTCTTTTCCAGCTCAAGCGCAACACCGCGCTCCGCAAGCCTGCGGCGCAGGCGGGACAACTCGAGTTCCAGCACGGAACGCACCTGCTGCTGGTCCAGCGGGTGGAAGACCACCACCTGGTCTACGCGGTTGATGAATTCTGGATTGAACAGCCGCTTGAGTTCCGCGAGGGCGGCTGACTTGACCGCCTCGTAATCGAAGCGCCTCGCTTCCGCGCCGAAACCAAGGCGAGAACCCCGTATCAGGTCACGGGTACCGGCATTGCTCGTCATGATGACAACACAGTTGCGGAAGGAGACGGCGTGCCCGAGGTTGTCGCGCAACTCACCCTCTTCGAGCAATTGCAGCAGAAGATTGAAGACGTCCGGGTGAGCCTTCTCTATCCCGTCGAACAGTACCACGCTGTACGGCTTGCGCCTGACGCGCTCGGTGAGCACGCCGCCCTCGTCGTAGCCCACGTAACCGGGAGGCGCTCCCACGAGGCGTGCGGCGTTGTGCTTTTCCATGAAATCGGACATGTCTATGCGGATAAGCGCCTCTTCACTGCCGAACAGAGTCTCGGCGAGCGACTTGGCCAGCAGCGTCTTGCCCACGCCCGTAGGCCCGAGGAATATGAAGGAGCCCAGCGGCCGGTGCGGATCTGAAATGCCTGCCCGTGAACGCCTGACCGCCGCGGCGAGCGCCTTGACTGCAAAGTCCTGCCCTACCACGCGGCGGTGCAAGTCTGCTACGAGGCTTGAGAGGCGCTCGGATTCTCCTTCTGCGATGCGTTCCACCGGGATTCCTGTCATCTCTGACACGACGGCGCGGACATCGTCCACGCTCACCGTCAGGCCATTACCGGCCTTGCCCGCACTTTTCTGGCGCAGCGCTTCTAGGCTGGCCTTGAGTTCGCGTACCCTGTCCCTGACTTCGGCTGCCCGCTCGTAATTCTGTGTCGATACGAGCGCCAGCTTCTCTTCGGTGAGGCGACGAATTTCAGCCTCGACGCTGCCGAGTTCTGGTGCGTGCAGCGGGCTTTCCACTTTCTTTCGGGCACCAGCCTCATCGAGCACATCGATGGCCTTGTCCGGCAGGAAACGGTCGCTGACATAGCGGTCGGCAAAGCGCACGCAGGCTTCTATGGCATCGGGAGCATACCGAATGCCGTGATAGCGCTCGTAGCGCTCCTTGATGCCATTGAGTATGTCGGTTGACTGCTCTATCGTCGGTTCCTCGACGAGTACCGTCTGGAAACGTCGCTCCAGAGCCGCGTCCTTCTCAAAATATTTGCGGTACTCATCGAGGGTGGTTGCGCCGATGCACTGGAGCTCACCACGGGAAAGCGCTGGCTTGAGCATGTTGGAAGCGTCTATGGTACCCTCTGCGCTACCGGCGCCGATGATGGTATGGAGCTCGTCTATGAAGAGGATTACATTGCCCGAGGCGGCTATTTCCTTCATGATGCGCTTCAGCCGTTCCTCGAATTCACCACGGTATTTCGTGCCGGCCACGATGGAGGCCATGTCCAGGACGAGGAGCCGCTTGCCGAGGAGGCCTTCCGGCACGTCACCTTTTGCCATTTTCAGGGCCAGACCCTCGACTATGGCAGTTTTTCCGACGCCGGGGTCACCTATGAGTACGGGATTGTTCTTGCTGCGGCGGGACAGTATGCGCACGACGCGACGAGTCTCGGTGTCACGGCCTATGACCGGATCTATGCGGTCTTCACGGGCCCATGCGGTCAGGTCGCGCGAGTGCTCATCAAGCAGCGGGGTCGCCCCGCCGGTAGCCTTCCGAGGCTGGGCGGTCTGCACGGGATTACGGATCGGTGAACCCACGCGGGTCTGTGAAACGTCGCGGGGAGCATCTGTTTCCCTGGATTCATCCTTGCCGCTGGCGGCAAGGAGCTTGAGGGCTGCACGGAGCTGTTCATAGAAGACCCCATACCTGGTCAGATACTGCTCGAATACCGATCCGCTCTCCCTCGCCGCCGCGATGACCAGGTGCTCGGTGCCGATGTATTCGCCATCCATGATCCTGGCTTCCTCGGCAGCAGTCTCGAGCATCGACTTGAGCCGGCGAGACAAGGGTGCATCACCAAGAAGGAACCCGCCCTTGCGACCGGCGGGGGATCGTTCCATGTCCTGGGTCAGTTCGTGCATATCCATCTTGAGCGTTGAGAGCAGGCGAAATCCTGTACCTTCGGATTCGCGGATCAGGGCCAGCAGTACATGCTCCGGCGTGAGTTCACCCGCGTGGAAACGTCGTGCCTCTTCCTGAGCCAGCACCGTGAGTACCCGTTGAGCACGCTTCGTCAGTCCCTTAAACATCGTTGTACCTCTGGCTGAACCGTATCCCCGAGGAAGCCTTCCTCAGCATCCGGGCGCGCAAAGCCGCCTCCGGTTCGTCTGTTGTTGATTCGTGCTGCAATACCGATCCGGTTTCCACACTGGCTGCGGCAACGGACCTGGATCCATCCCTGAACGTCACACGCAGCGATGACCAGAGGTCTGTTGCCGTTTCAAGGCTCATACCCTCAAGCACACCGCAAGCAAGTCCGAGTCGCAACCCAGACACAATATCGGCTGCTTCGTCACGCGAGACAAGCCTGGCCTCGAGAGCTCGACCGGCGGCCCGGCCGATGACATCGAGGATTTCCCATGGGCTCTGCGCCAGCAACTGGACCCGGGCGCGCCGCTCATAATCGGCAAGCGCCTTTGCGGCAGACTCCAGCCTACCGAGCGCTACCCGTTCAGGATCACGGTAAGCTGGAGGCAAGGCCAGGTGGAACAAGGCTCCTCCCGAGGGACCGATGCCGGAATATGCGCCAGAAACGACAAAACCGGCTTCAAGTGCGCGTTTGAAGGCGGTTTCAGCAAGCCCGGTAATAACCAGCGCCGGGGTATGCAAGACGATTTGACCGGACAGTCCGCTGCCACAGAAACCCGCGTCTGACATGATGTAGCCCAGGGTTGCGTCAAAAGCCCAGACCGTATCGCCAAGAACTTGCGACATCCTATCGTCCGTTGACGAGACTAGCTCCCAGACACGACTTGTGTCGAGGCCCGGGCTGGCTGCCCGCACTGACAGGTGGTTTACATCGTTGATGGCAAGCCACAGGTTGGCATCGGAACTGATGGCGGCATGGTTTTCTTCGTTGAGCACGTAAGGGCGGGTATACAGTTCACGCTCGGCAAGGTTTGACCTCGACCACGCATCGAGTTCACCCATCCTGGCAAGCTCAAAACGGCAACGCAGCGCGGCCGCGCTCAGCATCACCCTTAGTTCTGCGGATTCGGCGGGAGGCAACACATGAGGAAAAGGCCAGCCGGCAAGGTTCCGGTCCACGGAGACGCAGGAACGAACCACGACATCATACTCGGGATGAGGACCAGCTTCGACCGGGCGGGTCGCAGGACCTGAAACGGTCATGGGGCTGAGTCCCCGGAACCCGCCCGAATCCTGTCCCGGAGGGTGGCAGCGGTTTCGAAATCTTCATTCTGGATGGCTTGCTCCAGAGCTGCGGACAAGGCTGCGGGTAATGGGTCTTCCGGCGAGGTGGGGCATCTCCGTGGAATCTTGCCTTCGTACGGGCCGGCTCTGCCTGTCCGCTTGAGTGCAGACATGAGGTCCCGCCTGAAGACATGTACGCAGGCGGGGCATCCGAGACGTCCGCTGGTGCGCAACAATGCCGCGGTCCAGCCGCAGGACGCGCAAGCACCGGACACGGAGCCGGAACCGGAACCGGAATCAACGCCCGGCAATGAGTCTAGTCTGGCACTCGACCCTTCACCATCAGAGGCATGCCCCCGACTCACGGCGCACGATCTGCACATGCGCAGTTCTCCTCCCGAACCGTCGGGTTTGATGAAAAACACACTGTCGCCAGAACCGCAGACATCACATCGCATACTCTTACTATATTGGAAAAACAAGCACGTTGAAAGCGTCTTGCCCGCTGGAGGATACAACCACGGGCTTGTCCACCACCTCCGGTATCGATATCATCTGAATAGGGGTAATTTCACCCGGTAAAACTGAAAGGAACAAAAATGAAACGATACTCCGCCATGGCATTGGCATTACTCATACCATTAATGACCCTGTTTGCCCTCGGAGGCAAGGAGGCAGCACCGGCGATGCTGGAAAAAGCCCTGGAACCGATGACGCTCAGGATTGGTGCTCTGAAAGGCCCCACCGGCATAGGCATGATACAGCTCTTCGAGGCTCCGCCAGCCCTGCCGGATAAAGTCAGCGCAACCATGGAAGCCATTGCCTCCGCCGACGCGATGGCGGCTCGCCTGCTTTCAGGAGAATTGGACGCAGCGGTGCTTCCGGTCAACATGGCCGCTAAGCTCAACAATTCCGGACTGCCGTACAAGCTTCTGGCCGTGGTAGGAAACGGTATGGTCAAAGCCGAGACGACAGATCCCGCCATCACCTCCATCAGCGACCTCCGTGGACGCGACGTGCATGTCGCGGGCCAGGGCGCTACGCCGGAGTTCCTGCTCAGGACGATTTTGCCCAAGGCTGGAATCGATCCCGCTACGGGTCTCCGCATGATCTTCAACATGCCGTACCCAGAAATTGCCGCCAGTCTGGTCGCGGGACGCATCGACGTGGCGGTACTGCCGGAGCCGTTCGCGACGCTTGCCCTCAAGGGCAATCCCGCTGCCAGGGTACCGTTTCCCTTGGCCGCGCTGTGGACTGCCGCTACAGGCCAGAGCGATTACCCCATGAGCGTTTTCGTAATCCGAGCAAACCTCATCGAGGAACGTCCCGCGGCAGTCAAAGCCCTGAAGGCCGCATACAAGGCCTCAATCGAGGGGGTACTCGCCAATCCCTCCGCGGCGGGGCTGCTTGTAGAGAAGCATGACATGGGACTCAAGGCTCCTGTCGCGGCCGCTGCAATACCTTCCTGCGCATTCACCTTCATTGATGCCACGGAAGCCCGCCCCGCCCTCGAAGCGCTTCTATCGGTATTCCTGTCCGCAGCGCCGGCATCGATCGGCTCAAAACTCCCTGATGGAGCCTGGTACGCGGACCTTACGGAGTAAAGCCGACGGGATTCTGGCACTGGCCGTCATGATGGCCGCCTGGAAACTGGCGGCCACTGCGGTAGGAACCGAAATCATTCTGCCGGCTCCGGAGCGGGTAGTCTCTACGCTCGTCCACATTGCCGGAACAAGTCGCTTCCTCTCTGCTCTCGGCGCGACGGCGTTGCGTGGACTAGCGGCATTCGGCATCTCGATGGTACTCGGCATGGCCTTCGGGTTTGGCGCGGGAACATCCCGCAGGTTCGAAGCACTGCTCGGCCCCGGGCTCACCGTCATACGGGCGACACCGGTACTGGCAGTCATACTGATAGCGCTGATATGGTTTCCGGCAGGCACCGTGCCGGTCTTCTCCGCCGTGGTCATGGCCTTTCCAGTCGTAGCCGCAGATGTCGCCGCGGGCGTCAGGTCATCCGACCAGAAGCTCCTTGATATGGCCCGCTCGTTCAACGTTTCAAAGCGGGACGCCTCCTTGCTCATACGCCTGCCCTCCGCTATGCCCCATGTGGTATCCGCGGCCAAAAATGCTGTAGGTCTCTCGTGGAAGGTCGTGGTCGCAGGCGAGGTGCTCAGCCAGCCGATCAATGCGCTCGGCACGGGGATGCAGAATGCCCGCATCATGCTCGAGACCGCCGAGGTCTTTGCATGGGCTGTCGTCGGCGTACTCCTGTGCGCTCTGAGTGACTTGGCCTTTGACATTCTGGCGAGGAGGCTATCGTGGCCTACGAAGTAGCAGGGCTCCGCAAGTCCTACGGCACGCAACTCGTGCTCGACGGCCTCGACCTTGCGTTTCCTGAAGGCATGATTACCGTCGTGCTCGGGCCATCGGGTTGCGGCAAGACCAGTATGCTCAACATACTCGCGGGGCTGGACTCTGACCATGAGGGCACGGTAACCGGATTCGGGCGAGGCAGAGCCAGCTACGTTTTTCAGGAAGACAGGCTGCTGCCTTGGCTCGACGCCACCGGGAACGTCGCCTTCGTGCTCAGGCAGGGTATGGAGACGACTCGTGCGCGGGTCATCGCCGAGGAAGCCCTGGCAGCGGTGGGCCTGTCGGAATCGCTCAGGGCCAGGCCAGGGGCCTTGTCCGGCGGCATGCGCCGTCGGGTTGCGCTGGCACGGGCATTTGCCTACCCTTCCGAGGTGATGCTGCTTGATGAACCGTTCTCGTCGCTTGACCTGAAAACCAGAATCGCGGTGATGGACCTGTTCGTAGAGCTCCGGGAAAAGGACGGAAGGAGCGCAGTAGTTGTAACGCACGATGTCCGGGAGGCAATTTACCTGGGGGACAAGATCACTACACTTACAGACAAACCGGCCCGCATGCGGGATTCTTTCGATGTAAAACTCGATCGGAAAGGTCGATCGTTCGCGAGCAGCGCTGCCGCTGAATTCGAGGCCAGGCTCTACGCGTCGATACTCACCTAATCACTACTTCTGAACATGGAATCAAGGGCTTCCACGAGTTCTTCCTCGCGGAAGGGCTTCTCCAGATACACGTCACACAGAGGGCACACCAACGATGGCTCCGTCGGTCGTGCAGCAGGGTCAGTGCCGTCTCCAGGCTCGTCATCGGTAATCAACTCTGTTCCGCGCAGGTACAGAGCCGGCAATCCCGGATAGGATGACCGCAAACGCGAGGCAAGTTCTGGTCCGCTCATCAGGGGCATGAGGCAGTCTGCAACGAGCAGGTCAGGCGCTGTCAAGGTTTTTTCAGCCAGCAACAACGCTTCACCCGGCTGGCTTGCCGATGTTATGCGGTATCCGGCCCGGTCCAGAAGAGCTTCAACGATGGCACGCACGGAATCATCATTGACAACCAGCAGGACGGTCCTGCTCTTGTGCTCGAACGGAAAGTCATACGCGGGTGCCGCCATGCGTTTCGATGGTGCCTGTACAGCTTCTTCCGCTGCAAGCGCCTGAGCCGAGCTTGTCCGCGGGAACAGAAGTTGCATGGTCGTGCCCGCACCGGGGATGGATGACAGGGCAATGCGCCCCTGCGCCTGCCTGACGATGCTGACTACGGTAGACAGGCCGAGGCCCGTGCCTCGATCCGGAGGCTTGGTTGTAAAGAACGGCTGGAATATTTTTGTCTGGGTCTCCGGGGTCATGCCGATTCCCTTGTCTATGACTTCCACAAACGACCAATCGCCTGCGGGTATCGGCTCCAAGGCACCCGGCAACTCGGATTCTATGCGTACCGCACCGGTTACAACGAGTATCCTGCCGCCCTGCGGCATGGCATCCCGTGCATTGGCCACCAGATTGACCACGGCCAACTCGATGCGGGAGCGGTCTGCCAGAACTGAATCATCACCATCAAAGGGGTGCACCACAAGGTGGGCACTGTCGCCAACTATCCGTTTGAGCATGCGTTCGTCATCGCGTGCCAGATCCGACAGCTTGAAGACTGTCGGTTTCGTCTCATCGCGCCTTGAGAACATGAGCAACTGCCGCGACAGTGCCGCGGCACGCCTGGCAGCCTGCTCGATGCCGTCGAGTTCCTGGAGCCCGCGACCTTCTACCTCGAAATCAGAGCGAAGGAGGTGGGAGTAGCCAAGCACGGCGGTAAGGACATTGTTGAAATCATGTGCGACGCCACCCGCAAATCGGCCAAGCGCGGAAGGCTTCTGGGCATGAACCAGTTGATCCATCAGGGTCTTCCGTTCCGTCACATCAACAGCCTGACACTGGTACGCGCTCGTGCCATCCGGAAGTTCTATGGGAGCCGCGCTGAGCAGGGCCCAGGATTCCTGCCCGTCAGGCCGTCGGACCCGTATCTCGCTGGGACCATAGCTGGCCCCGGCCTGCATGGCGTCCGCAAGCAGGGTAACCTCGGCCGGGTCGTACAGGAAATCCTGTATGGTCGGAATACCTGGTGCAAGCCGTGTGCAAGCCCTATTTGATTCGAGTATCCTGCCACTGGATTCCACCAGCATGGTTGCGGCGATGCCGTCCTGGAAAAGGCTGCGGTACCGCTCCTCGCTCCGGCGAAGGCGGTGTTCCATCGAGGCCCTGTACAGGCCAATAGAGATGGCGGTCTTGAGCTCGCGCTCGTCGTATGGTTTCAGGATATAGGCGTACGGGTGCGTAAGCTTTGCACGTTCTATGGTAGGGCCATCGGCATACGCGGTAAGCAGTATCACCGGGATGGCCCAGCGTTCCAGCAGGATGGCGGCTGCTTCTATGCCGTCCATCACCCCCTGCAGATGGATATCCATGAGCACCAGATCCGGTTTGAGCGCTTCCACTTCCTTGAGCAAATCCTCGGCGGCCGCATAGATGGCAGGAACCTCGTAGCCATTCCGCTGTAGGAAGGCACGGATGTCGAGTGCAACTATGCGCTCATCTTCACAGAGTACTATACGCGTCGGCGACGGTGAGTCGTTCATCCTCCCGCTACGCCACGGCCTGCAGACAGGCGGTTTTGAGCAGGTTCATTCCGCCACTTTCTTTACTACGGCAAGCAGCTTGTCCGCGCTGAACGGCTTTACGATCCAGCCCGTGGCACCAGCATCCTTGCCTTCGTTCATCTTGCCACCCTGCGACTCGGTGGTAAGCACGAGGATGGGAACAAATTTGAATTTGGGATTTTCCCGGGCCTTGCGTATGAACGTTATGCCATCCATGTTGGGCATGTTTACATCCGTGATGATGCAGTCGAAGCGCCCGATCTCATCCAGCTTCTGCAAGCCCTCCAGGCCATCGGACGCCTCCGTGGTGCCATAACCTTCCTGCTGCAATATGTACGAGATGCTCTGTCGTATTGCGGCAGAATCATCAATGATCAGGATGCTCTTTGCCATTATTCCTCCCCATGAAATCCAGTTAACGGGCTCGACGATACGTTCAACGAGTAACTCTCAGGACTTCAGCCGCAATGGACGCAAGCGGCAGTATCAGATCGACACCACCCTGTTTTATCGCCTCATTGGGCATGCCGAACACGATGCACGATTCTTCATCCTGTGCGACGGTCCAAGCCTTCGCATCGTGCAGTTCCTTCATGCCACGGGCACCATCGTCGCCCATGCCGGTCATGATGACGCCGACAGCGTTGCTTCCAGCATAGCGGGCGGCTGAACGGAACAGTACATCTACGCTCGGTCGGTGCCTGCAGACGAGCGGGCCATCCTTGACCTCTACATAATACCGCGCTCCGGAGCGCTTGAGAAGAGTATGTCTGTTGCCGGGTGCAATGAGAACCCTGCCCCTGATGACCGTATCATTGTCCGCGGCTTCCTTGACGCCAACCCTGCACAGGTTGTCGAGCCTCCTCGCAAAAGCCGCGGTAAAATGCTCCGGCATATGCTGGACTATGACAATACCTGGCGAGTCTTCAGGCAGGGCCTCCAGAAAAATGCGCAGGGCTTCTGTACCGCCGGTGGATGCTCCCACGACAACAACCTTTTCTGTCGTTTCTATGATGTGGTTTGTTCCGGGGGCCGGGAGCATGGCGTCGGCGGTAAGCTTGGGCGCAACATCGCGCATGGGTCCCAAGGGAGCACGCCTGCGGTTTCTGGATGCGTAGGCAGCCTTCACGACGTCGCAGATCTCCACCCTGGATTCCTCGAGGAATTGTTTGGTGCCAAGCTTGGGTTTCTGGATAATCTCGACAGCGCCGTACTCCATTGCTTTTATGGCGTTGTCAGAGCCTTCCTCAGACTTGCTAGAGCATATAACGACCGGAATGGGGCTCGTTTCCATGATCTTGCGAAGAAACGACAGGCCATCCATGCGCGGCATCTCGATGTCCGATACAATGACGTCGGGCTTGTCTGTTTCCATCTTCCTGAGCGCAAAGATAGGATCAGACGCAACGGCAATGACCTCGATCGAGGGATCGGAATCCAGGAGTTCCTTGAGCGTCTGCCTGACGACCGCTGAATCGTCTACGACCATCACCTTGATGCATTCCATCTGTCTGGCTTCCTTAAAATCCACTATACGCGTTCATAGACCGTGGGGGCAAGGCTCCTCAGGGGCAATCCCATGCCCGTCAGTGTCTCGGAATGGCCGAGTATCAGGTTGCCCCCCTGCCTCAGGTAGGAGCAGATAGTGCCTAAAATACGCTCTTGGGTAGGTCTGTCAAAATAGATGATGACATTCCTGCAGAACACGATGTCAAACTGGCCTTCAAACGGGAACCGCTCGTCCATGAAATTGATCCGGATGAATTCCACCCGGTCACGCAACTCCTTTTTTATCCGTACTTCCGGCTTGTCCGGATCACGGTTGCGGAGCAGGTATTTCTTTTTATAGGACAGCGGTACCGGCACCACCCGATCCGCATGATAGACACCGGCCATGGCTGTCTCGAGCGCGTGCGTTGAAATGTCGGAAGCCATGATCCTGTAGTCAAAACCGGGGTGCGTCATGCTGAATTCAGCGAGTACCATGGCCAGGGTATACGGTTCCTCGCCGGTGGCACACCCGGCTGACCAGAAGGAATACAGTTTCTGGCCAGGGTTGCGGGCCAGCGAACCTGGAAGCAACCGTGAAGTCAGTATGTCAAAGTGGTCGGGTTCCCTGAAAAAATCGGTTTTGTTCGTCGTTACAACATCGATCATCTGAATCAGTTCGAGATCATCGCCAGAAAAAACACGTTCGATGTATTCATCAAAGGTAGAAATCCTGAGGGCTCGCAGGCGTTTGTGAAGCCGGCTCTCGAGCATGACCCGCTTTGTATCGGGCATCCTGATGCCCAGTTCTTTCTCTATGAAAGCCGAGAGCCGCTTGAATTGCCTGTCCGAGATGCCTTGATAGACGATTGCCCTGTCAATATCGCTCAAGCCGACCCTGCTTTCCGCTTCGGTTCAGCCAGCGCCTCGATGTATGGTGACTTCATCACGAGAAACCTCCGTCAGGCCGAAACAGCGCTTAGAGGTATGATTGTATTCGGTTGATGCTTGGGGCGCAAGTGAAAATAGTCCGGCGAAAAATTGCCTGTCAGTCGAGCAGCTGGGCGTACAGGTTACCGGCTATGGCAAAAACCGTATAGACAAGCCCGTTTCGTGAACCCCGACCCTCCATAGGTATGTCATTGCCGAAATCAAAGGGTTTGAAGCCTATCCATGTGACCCGGTTTCCTGAATCCGGCTGAAGCGATGCCGGCTTTCCATTTTCAATGACTCCAACGAGGCGGCCTTCACGGTAGCTCGCCTCTGTAATGCGACCAGAGACACCAAAGAACCGATACAGGATCGAGCCGTCAGGTTCTTCAGCCCGGGTCAGGTCGACGGATCCATGGGCATCGTAATCCCAAGACTGGAGCACGGTACCGTTCTGACTCAGGGTTTCCCGGAATTCATACAGGCCGTCACCATCCAGGTCGGATTCCAGATACTCGAGAAGGGGAAGTCCATCCGCAGCCCGCACCCATACCCGGCGAGATTCGAATCTGCCGTCGGCGTCCATATCCACACGCTCATCCACTGGAACGCCTTTGCGATACACCGAGTATCCAGCACGGTGGTACGCATCGATCCACCACGAACGCGAGGGTTCGCCTTCATGCACCTCCGTGGTCACGGAGCCGGCGTTGTCTGTACGCACCACATACGCCTGCATACCCGCTGATTTTTCAGTAGGCAAAACATATGAGCTACGCTCGACGAGATAGGGTCCACCTGAAACGGCTGGAATCGATATCAGTGACACAAGGGGCAAGGAAAGGACAGCTGGTCCCAGTGAGTAGCGCCGTGAGCCTGCAGCATCGGAGAATTCAAGTTCTCCCGCGTACGGCCACTGGTCGTAGTGTACGTTCAGGTTCAAGGAACCCTGGCTCGTGCGCAGTGTGGCAGGAACTCCCGCAGCAAAGGCAACCTGAATTTCTGGCACACCATCCTGGTTGGCATCGAGAACCCACTGGCTCGGCTGTCCGTCATTATACAGCGTGTATGCTTCCGCGAGGCCATCCCGGTCGGAATCCAGTATGATTTTTCCTGAAAATGATGAAAATGCGGCTGTGAATGCGGTTCTGGCTGAGTCGCTGGAGAGCAGGCTGTATAAATGGAGAACTGATGCGGCCGTCGGGGCGTACGAACCGGAGAACATTTCACGGATGGCCCGGTCTTCCATAATGAGGCCGTACTGGAGAGCCAACACGGTGGCAGCGGTTCCAGTTCCACCCATCGCCCTGAACTCGCGCACGAGCAACCGTGCGGTGTCAACAGAGTCCACATAGGGAGCCAGGGCCGGCAACACGGACCAGTCAGCTACCTTGAGTTTTTCAAGCGCAGCCAGACCTGCCTCAACGACAGCCTTGTCACCGGGTTTCAGGACGGGGCGGTCACGAGCGTCAAGCCAGGCAACGAGCGGACGTGGATCAACGGGGTAACGCTTCAGCGACGAGAGCACAGCCTTGCCGGCCCCCGCCTCATCGCCAAGCGCCAGTCGCGCGAGGGTCTCTACGTACAACACGTCAGAACCCACGGGCAGTCCCTGAATGAGGCGCAAGGCATCCGATGGACGTTTCGTTCTGGCGAGGATTGAAGCGTAGAGCAGCGTGGCGTCTTCTGGACGGTACAGAAAAAAAGTACCACCGACGAGGGCTGATTCCAGCCTGGCGGCCGAAGCGGCCAGGCTCTCTCCGCGCGCCAGACCAAGCAACGCACGAAGATAATTGGCGTCGGGATCGGACGGTACGAAGGTCAACGCCTCGTCGAGGAGCTCCAGCGCTTCTGCTTCATACCCCAGGGCCAGAGCATCTCTGGCGCTGGATCCGAGCGAGGCGCACAGGGCTGCGTCTCGCTCCGTCGTATCGGCCAGCGCAGGCGAACTGGTAGCAATGGCGGCAAAAAGCACCGCCACTACAACGCGTTTAGGCTTCAGACGCCGCGGGAGTACCGAAGCCAAACATGGTCTTGATGTCGTCATCGAGCAGGGTCTCCTTACGGATGAGCTCCTCCGCCAGGCTGATGAGCTGGTCCCGGTGCTCGTTGAGGACATCGAAGGCCTTCTTACGGGCTTCCTCAAGGATATTGAAGATGGCGCGGTCTATGCGCATCGCGGTATCCTCGGAATAGTCCTTGTGCTGTGCTATCGACTTGCCAATAAAGATCGGTTCTTCTTCCTGGCCATAGGCGACAGGCCCAAGCTCTTCAGCCATGCCCCATTCACAGGCCATCTTCCTGGCAAGGTCTGTAGCCTGCCTGATGTCCTGCGTAGTACCGGTTGTCGTCTCGCCGTACACTATAGTTTCGGCCGCAAAGCCGCCGTAGGATATGACAATCCTGTCGCGGATCCAGCCTCGTCCGCGGGAATACGCATCCTTGGCGGGCAACGACATGGCAAGCCCAAGAGCCCTGCCCCTCGGCACGATGGTAACCTTGTGCAGGGGATCAGCATTGGGCAAGTAATAATGGAGCAACGCGTGACCGGCTTCATGGTACGCGGTAGCCTTCTTTTCTTCCTCTGAAATGATCAGGGAGGTTCTCGCGATACCCATCATGATCTTGTCGCGGGCTTCCTCGAAGTCCTGCATCTCCACCGCGGGCCGGTCCCGGCGCACGGCGAACAGCGTGGCTTCGTTGACCATGTTGGCCAGGTCGGCTCCGCTCATGCCCGGGGTAGCCCTGGCGAGGCGAGGCGCATCGATGTCGTCTGATACGGGCACCTTTGCCATGTGGATCTTGAGGATGTCTTCGCGTTCCTGGATATCGGGCATGGCCACGACCACCTGCCGGTCAAAACGGCCGGGGCGCAGCAGCGCGGGGTCAAGCACGTCGGGCCGATTGGTGGCTGCAAGGATTATGTCGCCATCCTTGGTATCAAAGCCGTCCATCTCGACAAGCATCTGGTTGAGGGTCTGCTCGCGCTCATCATGGCCGCCGCCATATCCAGCACCGCGGGTACGGCCGACCGCGTCGAGTTCATCGATAAACAGGATGCACGGAGCGCTCTTGCGCCCCTGCTCAAAGAGATCCCGCACCCGGCTGGCGCCGACGCCTACGAACATTTCGACGAAATCCGAGCCTGACATATGAAAGAACGGTACATCGGCCTCGCCAGCCACGGCTTTTGCCAACAGCGTCTTGCCGGTGCCCGGCATGCCTACCAGAAGCACGCCCTTGGGAATACGGGCGCCCATCTTGACGAATTTCTGGGGATTCTTGAGGTAGTCGACGACTTCAAGCAACTCGAACTTTGCTTCCTTCTGGCCCGCGACATCCGCAAATGTCGTTTTTTTGTCACTGTCCTGATACCGCTTGGCGCGGCTCTTGCCGAAACCGAAGGCCTTGTTGTTGCCCTGCGTCTGGCGGAACACCATCCAGATAAGAAAAAAGCCAAAGATCCAGGGGAACAGCCCCGCGAGCACCTGAAGGGGTGTAACCTCGGCATCGGCTCCTTCTATCCTCACCTCGCGAACCTTGAGCTCAGCGAGCAGATTGGTGTCCACGTAGGGGATGAGCGTGCTGAATTCCTGGGAAGCGCCGGCCTTGCCCTTGAGCGTGCCCTGGATCATCCGCTCATCAATGATGCGCACCGAATCTACATTGCCCTCCTCAAGGTGGGTAATGAAGGTTGAATATGGAATCCCCGGCGCTGCCGATTTGCCATCGAACATGAATAATGCAATGGATGCCGCCAGGAGGCCAACGAACACGATCAGGGAGAGTCGAGCACTCCGGGGAGGCCCACCCTCGGGTCTCCTCGGTATCTTTGGTGAATTTTTATCGTCAAACTGCATCGGTAAACGTCGCTCCTTTCAAATCAATGACCAGAAAACCGGAAGACGGAATCACCGCGAGGCCATCATTGCGCCGGTACACATCGCGGCGGCCACACCAGGAACCGAGAACGGCAACGATACCGTTGACATCCTCCACCACTGCCAGCATGCCTCGTTCAGAAACGGGAATCCGCAATTCTGCTGCCAGAGAATCCACCATCTTGAGGCCTCCGGAGGTTTGAATGGAATCCCCCGCTCGTCTGGAACGTATCCAGAATGGCCAGGAAAACGAGTCAAGCCGCAATCCCCGGGACTGCCCGGCAGAGTATATCGCACAGGTGCCGGCCTTGCCTATTCGATATTCGCCGGCACCCGACACGAGAACGCTGAAACCGGCGGCAGCGGTTCCAGAAGCCTCTGAATCTTCCTGCCGAGACCGTGCATGGTGAGCACCCGTAGCCGGCTCGACACAAATCCTGTCCTGATACCTGATGAACTGCAATCCGGCTCCGGAAGCGAGCCTGCCTGAAGTTTTTCTGGAAGCCGCAACTGCACATACAAGCTTCCAGGGCAACCGATGCGCCCCCTGAGTAGTACAGAGCCGGTACAGTGACCGAATTCTGACCGCTTCAGGCGCTTCATCGAACGAGGAGGCATCGAGGCAGGAATCCTTGGGTGCATCGGTCAGAGCGTCACCCGCATTGAGCAGTTTGCCGGCGAGACCGTCAAGCGCTGCTTCATCGAGGCTGGCTTTTGCAGCAACCGTGAAGAGCGCGGTGTGCAGCGATGGAAATACCGACAACAGCACGGGAAGTACATCGTGCCGGACCCTGTTGCGCAGGTATGCATCCGTGTCATTGGTGGAATCAACACAAAAGGATTGACCAAGCGACGCCAGGTAAGCCAGCACTCCAGCCTTGGTCACGCCAAGCAAGGGACGCCGCACCGTACCGGTTGCGGAAGGAATGCCGCGAAGCCCCGCAGTGCCCGCCCCCGAGCAGAACCGCATGACCATGGTCTCGAGAGAATCATCGCGGTTATGGCCAGTCAGGGCCATATCGCACGAA